>NZ_BTTW01000007.1:0-300000 GCF_036245865.1 Corallococcus caeni
AGACGGAGAGGTCGAAGCAGACGGAGGTGCTGGCCAGTACTCCGGAGCGCTCCTCGGGGGAGAAGCAGTCGCGAGCCCAGAAGAGCATGGCGGCAGCGCTGCGGTGGCTGATGGCGACAGCCTTGGGACGCCCCGTGGAGCCCGAGGTGTAGATGAGGTAGGCGAGGTTGTCCGGGAAGAGGTGCAGGGGCGGAGGAAACGAAGGCCGCGAGGCGACTTCGTCGGCCACCTCATCGAGGCACAGCGCACGGTGAGCGCCCGGGGGCAGCCTGTCGCGGAGCGCGGAGTGGGACAGCACCAGGCCCGCGCGAGAGTCCTCGAGCATGAGGGCGAGGCGCTCGGAGGGGTAGGCGGGGTCGAGGGGGACGTAGGCGCCACCAGCGCAGAGGATGGCGAGGAGGCTGGTGGCGAGCTCGTCGGAGCGCTGGAGGAAGACGCCGACGGTGACTTCGGGGCCGACGCCCAGCAGGCGCAGGTGGTGGGCGAGGCGGCAGACGCGCTCGGAGAGGGAGCGGAAGGAGAGCTGCGTCTGCGAGGTGAAGAGGGCGGTGGCGTCCGGCGTGCGCGCGGCCTGGGCGAAGAAGAGGGAGGGGAGGGAGAGCTCCAGCGGGTAGGGTGTGGCGGTGGCGTTGAGCTCCACCAGCAGCCGTTGACGCTCGGCCTCCGGCAGTACCGGCACGGTGGAGACCGGCTGGCCGGGATCCGCGACGATGCTTTCGAGCAGCGTCATGAACCGGCTGCTCATCCGCTCGACTGTCGCCGCCTCGAACAGGTCCGAGTTGTATTGGAACGCGCCGACGAGCTCCGCGTCGTGCTCGGCCATCATCAGGGTGAGGTCGAACTGCGACACCTGCTGTTCGAGCGCGATGGCCTCGAACGGGAGTCCGCCGACCGTCATCGTGGCCCCCGAGGAGCCCAGCGCGAACTCAGGCAGGCCACGCAGCGCCGAAGGCAACTGGGCCTGCTGCAGGGTGAACATGGCCTGGAAGAGCGGTGACCGGCTCGCATCCCGCTTCGGGTGGAGGCGGTCGACGAGCAGGGCGAAGGGGAAGTCCTGGTGCTTCAGCGCCTCCAGGACGACCTGCCGCATCCGCCGTAGGAACGACTCGAAAGCGGGCCGTCCTGACAGGTCGGCCCGGAGGACGACGGGGTTCACGAAGTAGCCCACGACGTGGGCCGTGCCCGCCTCGGTCCGCCCCAGCGTCGGGGAGCCGACCAGGATGTCCTCCTGCCCGCTGTGCCGGTGCAGCAGCACCTGGAATGCCGCGAGCAGCGCCGTGAAGAGGGTTGTCTCGGCGCCACGCGCGAGCGCCTTGAGCTTCCCGCTGAGCTCGGCGCCCACCCTGAAGTGAACGGAGCCGCCACGGTAGGTCTGCACGGGCGGCCGCGGATGATCCGTCGGGAGGTCGAGGACGGGCAGCGTGCCCGCGAGCCGCTCACGCCAGTACGCCCAGAGCCGCTCCCCCTCGCCGCGCTCCAGCCGCGCGAGCTGACGCCGCACCGTGTCCGTGTAGCGCATGGACAGCGCGGGCAGGTTCGCCGGGCGGCCCGCGACCGCGGCGGGATAGAGCTGATCCAGCTCGCGGATCATCACCGTCAGCGACCACAGGTCGGCCACGACGTGGTGGACGACCAGCAGCAGCACGTGCTCCTGCTCCGAGCGCTCGAAGAGGTGGACGCGCAGGAGCGGACCGCGCTCCAGGTCGAACGGGCGGTGGGCCTCCGCGGTCAGCCGCTCCCTCAGCCACGCCTCGCTCGGGGCGGAGGCCTCCTCCAGCAGGAAGCATCCGTCGTGGAAGGGCGCGAGGACCTGCACCGCGCCGCCCGGCTGATCCACGAAGGTGGAGCGAAGCTGCTCATGCCGCTCCACCAGGGCCCGCAGCGAAGCGCGCAGCGCCGCCAGGTCCAGGGGGCCGCGGATCCGGACAGCGCTCGCGATGTTGTACGCGACGCTCCCGGGATCGAACTGCTGAAGGAACCAGAGGGCCTGCTGGCCCGGCGAAAGCGGAACCCTGTCCGAGCCGGCCTCCGCCGTGGGCGCGACGACCTCAACGCTGGGAGCATCCGACTGCGTCTCCAGCGCGCGCAGCACCAGCGCCGCCAGGTCGCCGAGCGTAGCCCCCTCCAGCACGTCCGCCATGGGCAGCGGCACGTGGAGGCACGACTCGACGCCGTGCTGGAGCTCCACGGCCATGAGCGAGTCGAGCCCCAGGCCGCTGACCGGTTGCCCCGAGGGGACCTGTGTGGGCGCCACCTGGAGGAGCCGGGCCACGCGCTCCCGCAGGTCCTGCTCCAGGAGCCCCGGTCGCTCTTCCGGAGCGGCCGCCAGCAGCCGCTCCCGGTCCAGCACGGAGGCCTCGGCTCCCTGTTCGACGCGGGCCGGCCCGCTGCGGCCGATGACGTCCAGGGCGCCCGCGCGGAACTCCTCCCGGCAGGCATTGCGTTGAATCTTCCCGCTCGACGTCTTCGGGATGCCGCCGGTCCGGATGAGGACGACCTCGGAGACGTAGACGCCATGCTGCTCGGAGAGGGCCTTCCGGATGGCGGCGGCCACGGACTCCGGGTCGGTCCGCAGATGCTGGCGGTCCAGCTCGTACACGATGACGAGCTGCTCCTCGCCGTCCGCTTCCATCGAGAACGCCGCGCCACAGCCGGAGCGCAGCGCGGGGTGGCTCTGCTCGGCGGTCAGCTCCAGGTCCTGCGGGTAGTGGTTGCGGCCCCGGAGGATGATCAGGTCCTTGAGGCGGCCCGTGACGAAGAGCTCGCCGCCCTCCAGGAAGCCCAGGTCCCCGGTCCGCAGGAAGGGCCCCTCCGTGCCTCCCGCGAGGTGCGCGTGGAAGGTCTGCGCCGTCTGCTCCGGACGGCGCCAGTAGCCCTGCGCGACGCTCGGGCCAGAGACCCAGATCTCTCCGACGTGCCCGGGCGCCAGCTCCACCCCCGTCCCCGGCTCCACGATGAGGATCCGCTGTTCAGGAAGGCTCTGGCCGCACCCGATGAAGGAGCGTGCGCCGTCGGTGCCGGGAGCCGCCTCGATGAACCGGTTCTGCTCCAGCGCCTCCGCTCGCGCGCTCCGCATCACCGGGAGCGCGGTGTGCTCACCGCCGGAGACGATCAGCGTCGCCTCGGCCAGGCCGTAGCAGGGGTAGAAGGCATTGCGGCGGAAGCCACGAGGCCCGAACACCTCCGTGAAGCGGTCGAGCGTCTCCGTCCTCACGGGCTCCGCGCCGGTGAAGGCGACATTCCACGCGCTGAGGTCCAGCTTCTCCACGTCCTCGGCCGTCGCCCGGCGCGCGCACAGGTCGTAGGCGAAGTTCGGTCCGCCGCTGGTCGTCGCACGCTCCCGCGAGACGGCCTCCAGCCAGCGCATGGGGCGCTGGAGGAACGCCAGCGGCGACATCAGCGTGACGGGGAATCCAACGAAGATCGGCTGGAGGATTCCGCCGATGAGCCCCATGTCGTGGTACGGCGGCAGCCAGATGACGCCCCGGCTCTCGGGCGTGTGCCCGAAGCAGCGCTGGATGAGCGTCAGGTTGTGCAGCAGGTTGCCATGCGTGAGCACCACGCCCTTGGGCGTGGACGTGGATCCGGAGGTGTACTGGAGGAACGCGAGCGTGCCGGAGGTCATCTCCGGGGCCCGCCAGGCCTCCGCGTGCGCGGCGACGTCCTCGCCATCCGTGGCCAGCCACTTCAGCGCCGCCAGGTCCGGCATGTCCGTGAAGAAGCCCTGGAGCATCTCCAGGATGGGCGACGTCGTGAGCGCCAGCTCCGCCTGGGCATCGGCCGCGATGGCCTGGAGCCGGGGGGCCTGGCGGGGCCGCATCGGCGGATAGGCCGGCACCGCGGTGACGCCGGCATACAGGCACCCGAAGAACGCGGCGATGTACTCCGGCCCCGGTGCGTACAGCAGCAGCGCCCGGCGCCCCGCCCAGCCCCCTTGGAGCAGGAGCGCGCCAATGGCCCGGGCCTGACGGTCCAGCTCCGCGTACGTCAGCAGGGCCTCTTCCGACTCACCGTCCAGCAGGAAGGTGAACGCACGGGCGTCGGGCTGATGGAGCGCCCGCGTGCGCAGCAGCTCGACGAGCGTGGAGAACCCGGGGGCGGTAGGGGAGCGCGAAGCATTCATGGCGGAAGGGGCCTTGGCGTGAAGGCATGGAGGTGCGGACGCGGCGTTGCCGCGCCTGCCGTTTCCCCCACACCGCGCTTCGTTCAGGAGAGGTCGACCATCTCGTGGATGTTGCCGCGCACGCCCGCGCGCACCGGCAGGCGTCCGGGCTCGCCCAGCGTCATCGGGATGCCGCGCTTCGGGAACAGCGTCAGCCGGACGCGGCGGTCGATCCTCGCGCCAGCGTCCAGCTGCATGCTGAAGCGCTGGAGCAGGATGGCGAGGACGATCTTCATCTCCATCATCGCGAACTCGGCGCCGATGCAGCGGCGCGCGCCCGCGCTGAACGTCATGAAGCCGTAGGGGTTCGCCGGCGCCTTGTGCCAGCGCTCGGGCTTGAACTTGCGCGGCTCGGGGTACAGCTCCGGCAGCATGTGCGTCATGTAGATGCTGAGGATGACGAGCGTGCCCTTGGGAATCGTGTACGCGCCCAGCTCCACCGGCTCGTTCACCACGCGCATGCTGTAGGTGCCCGGCGGCAGCAGGCGCAGGCTCTCCTTGATGCACCCCTCCAGCAGCGGCAGCTGGCCCAGGTGTTCGACGCCCGGAGCGCCGCCGCGCAGCACGGACTTCAGCTCCTCCAGCACGTTGGCGAGGATCTCCGGGTGCTGGGACAGCAGGAACAGCGTCCAGCCCAGGGCGTTGCCGCTCGTCTCATGGCCGCCGTTGAAGAGGTTGTTGGCCTGGCCGATCAGCTCGTGATCGGTCATCTCCGTCCCCTCCTCGTCGCGCGCCTGCATCAGCAGCCACAGCAGGTCGTGCTGCGACTGCGGGTTGGCGCGCTTCTGCTCGATCTTCTTGAGCAGGTGCGCCTCCAGCGTCTCGGACAGGCGCAGCAGCCGGCGGTAGGGCGTCCCCGGCAGGTCGCGCGGGAAGGCGAACACGCCCAGGCTCGTCTGGGTGTCGATCCACTTGCGGATGACGCCGCCCAGCAGCGAGGCCTCCGTGCGGGAGTCGGTGCCGAAGAGCGTCTTGCCCACGATGATGAGCGCCAGGTGCTGCATCGCCTTGGCGATGTTCAGCGGCTGTCCGACCTTCCACCCGGAGATGTACTCCTCCGTCACGCGGACCATGTCCTCGCAGTACACGTCCAGGTGCTTCTTGTGGAACACCGGCATGATGAGCCGCCGCTGCTTCTTGTGCCGCTCCCCGTTCATGGTGATGAGCCCGGAGTTCAGCCGGTCCAGGCTGGAGCCTGGCGGGATGGGCAGCGTCAGCGACATGGAAGGGATGTGGAACGTCGTGTTGTCCGTGAGGACGCGCTGGTTGTTCTCCGCGCCGAAGGCATAGACCCACTTCGGGTCCTGCTTCGCGAACGCGACGACGTTCCCGTAGGTCGCGTGCGCCTCGCGCATGTGCGCGACGGGATCGAGCGAGAACTTGATGAGGCTTCCCTGGAGTCCCAGCAGCGGCAGCGCGCTCGGTCCGGGGATGGACGGGGAGGATGGACGGGCAGTCGTCATGGAGGGTTCCTGGCGGTGGGTTCCTGGGAGTGCCGGGCGCTACTTCACGTACCAGCGGAGCCAGCGGGACATGGCCCAGAGGCCACCCGCGGCCATCACGAAGAGGACGGCGAGATCCAGGTAGAACCTGGGGCCAATCGTCCCGCCCAGCGCGTGCCGGAGGGCATCCGCCGCGTAGGTGGGGGGAATGGCGTAGCCGAGCATCCTCAGCGGGACGGGGAGGGCGGCCTCCGGGATGAAGACGGGGGCCGCCATGAGCAGGACGAAGACCAGCGCGTTCGTCACCATGACGATGAGGTCCACGCTCTTGAGCGCCGTGCCCAGCGTGACGCCCAGCGACGCGAGCGACAGGATGGTCAGCGGCATCAGCACCAGCACCCACGGGCTGAAGTGCAGGTCCACGTCGTACAGGACGGGCCCGGCGAACAGCGGGATGAGCATGCCCGGCAGCGTGACGGAGAGCCGGGACAGCATCAGGGAGATGACGAAGGCCGTTTTGCTGATGGGCAGTGAGGCGTAATAGAGCAGCAGGCCGTCGCGCTTCATGATGCCCACGCGCTGGGCCATGGTGACGACGCCCTCGACGACCACCGCGAACACGGACGCGCCGCTGATGATGTAGAGCAGGCTCTCGCGGTCGTTCAGCCCGCGGCCGACCCGGGCGAGCCCGAAGATCATGGCCAGCGGCATGAACAGGGAGAAGACGAGGAACAGGGGCCAGGACCTGCGCACCTCCCCCATCTGCTCCAGCCACAGGTGCTGGATGTCCACGAGGAACTTCCGCCAGCCGGTCAGCCGGGGCTCCCCGGGACGAGGCCGGAGGCGGGTGGGCGCCGCGGGCAGCAGCTCCACTGCCGCGTCAGCGGGCGCCGCCTCCACGACGACAGGGGAGGGCGTGGGCGGCGGGACGCCCGGGTCCTTCAGCTCCAGGTAGACGTCCTCGAGCGACGGCGGCGCGAGCCGGAAGTCATCGAGCCGGGCCAGCCCGAGCTGGTTGACCACGAGGTCGGTGGCGAGCGCGACCTGGAGGCTCGGCAGGTAGAGGCGATACCGCCCGGGGTGGGGTTGCTCCAGGTCGCCCATGGCCGACAGCTTGAGGTGGTTCTCCGGGGCCAGGCCCTCGCCGTCCCGCAGCTGCAGCTCCAGCCGGACCCGCGCGCCCAGGCGGGCCTTGAGCTCGCCGGGGGTGCCCAGGGCGATGATGCGTCCGGACTGCATCACCGCGACGCGCCGGATGACCTTCTCCGCCTCCAGCACGTTGTGGGTCACGAGGATGCAGGTCGTCCCGTGCTCGCGGTTCAGCCGCGCGATGACGTCCCACACCAGCCGGCGCTTGTGCGGATCCAGTTCATTGGTGGGCTCGTCCAGCAGCAGCACGGGAGGCCAGCCCATCAACGCCATGGCGAAGTTGACGATGCGCGTCTGGCCACCACTCAGTTGATATACGTACTGTCTGGCGCACTCCGTCAGGCCCAGTTCCTCTATCAGCTCCCGCGCCTGCTTCCGGGCATCCGCTTCCGTCTGTCCACGCAGGCGCCCTACATAGACAAGGGCCTGCTCGGCCTCCACGAAACGCAACCCCAGGCGTGTCTGTGGCAGGAATCCCACCAGTTCCTTGACGAGCTGGGGACGCCGGGTGACATCGATTCCCTCCACCAGGATGCGTCCGGAGCTGGGCTGGAGCAATCCCAGCAACTGGCTCACGAGCGTGGTCTTCCCGGCGCCATTCGGCCCGAGCAGCCCGAAGACCTCGCCTCGGCGGACCTCAAACGACAATGCGTCGTTGGCGACAATCTGGCGTTTGTCGCGCCCCTCGCCCTGGAAGGTGCGGGTCAAGTTCTCGACTGTGATTGAGACAGGTTCCAGAGACATGACCGAGCGTCACCCCAAAGGCGTCTGGCGGGTGCGCAATAAGACAGAGCGAATTGAACAAGTCGAGTAAATATTGATATTTAGGAAAGACACGTAATTCTACGTAGAGCTATGTATGTGATGTCTATTGTCGGAATTGTCTCGCGTGGCTTGAATGGTGAGACGCATCGTGTTGCCTGCGCTGGGACGGTGCGCGTGGTAGGTTCCGCGAGCGTTCATGCGCTCCGCTCAATCCCTCAAGACCCTCTCCCTCACGACGGCACGCCGGCTCGCGCTGTCCCGCCAGCACCTCGCGGGAAGCCGCGCGGCGGGCCCGGCCCGTTTCCTGGACGTGGTGCGCGACCTGTGCTGCCTCCAGCTCGATCCCACCCAGGTCGTGGCGCGCAGCCACCTGCTGGTGCTGTGGAGTCGCCTGGGCGCGTATCCCCTGGCGGACCTGGAGTCCTTCATCTGGAAGGAGCGCCAGCTCTTCGAGTACTTCGCGCACTGCGCCTCGCTGGTGCTGACCGAGGACTTCCCCATCCACCGCGCGCGGATGCGCCACTTCACGGCGGGCAGCTCCCTGCGCGAACAGCAGGCCGCACGCTGGTTGAAGGACAACGCGGGCTTCCGCCGCTACATCGTCGGAGAGCTGCGGCGGAAGGGGCCGCTGCCCTCGGACGCCTTCGAGGACCGGTCGCGCGCGGGCTGGCGCTCTGGCGGCTGGAACACGGGGCGCAACGTGAACCAGATGCTGGAGCTCCTGTTGGGCCACGGGTACGTCCTGGTCGCCGGAAGGGCGGCGGGGCAGCGCCTCTGGGGGCTCCCGGAGCACTGCCTTCCAGGCTGGACCCCGCAGGACGTGCTGTCCGTGCGTGACGCGGTCCGGCTCGCGGCGCAGCGGTCGCTGCGCGCACTGGGGGTCGCGCAGGCGGCGCACATCCGGCGCTACTTCGTCCGGGACACGTATCCCGGACTGCCCGACGCGCTGAGCGACCTGGAGGCGGAGGGGCGCATCCTCCGCGTGCGGATCCGGGACGGGAGCCGCGACATGCCCGGAACCTGGTACGTGCACGCGGAGGAACTCCCCCTGCTCGACAAGCTCGAGGCGGAGGAGGGCTTCTGGGAAGGACGCACCGTCCTGCTCTCGCCCTTCGACAACCTCATCTGCGACCGGGCCCGCACGGAGGCGCTCTGGGACTTCCGGTTCCGGCTGGAGATCTACGTGCCTCGGGAGAAGCGGCAGTACGGCTACTTCGTCATGCCGCTGCTGCACGAGGACCGGATGATCGGCCGGGTCGACCCGGAGCTGGACCGGGAGCACGGACGGCTGATCATCAACGCCATCCATGTGGAGGAGCACGCCGCCCGCTCAGCGGAGCCGGCCCGGGCGGTGGCCAGCGCGCTCAAGTCGCTGGCGACCTTCGTGGGCGCGCGGGAGCTCCACTACCCGGGCCCGGTGCCGAAGGCGTGGCGACGCGCGCTCGTCGCGGGGGCGTGAGGGGGGCTGTCGCTGCATTCGCGGCCCCCTGGGCGCCCAGGAGCTGGAAGCTCACCATCGCAGGGGCAGATGCCGGGGGCCACGGAGGGCCGCGAGCCCATGGGGCTCCATCGCCTGGATGTCGACGTGGAACACGCCCGGCGTTCGCCACAGTCCTTCGAGGATCACCCGGGCCTGCATCATCGCGAGCCCCGCCCCCGGACACCGATGGCTCCCCGCGCCGAACGCCAACCCATGCCGTGGCGCGCGCGAGGCGCCCTCGTTCGCGGACACCGGGCAGGGGTCGCCGCCCGTCGCGCCCAACCGCAGCAGCAACCGGGTGCCCTTGGGAATCCCCACGCCCGCGAGGCACACCTCCTCCGCGGCCTCCCGCACCGTGAGCTGCACCGGCGAGTCCTGCCGCAGCGCCGCTTCCAGCAGCAGGGTCAGGGCCTCCGCGCTTCGGGGCGCGGGAGGTCCTTCCCCCGCGGCCCGTTGCGCCGCCAGCAGCGCGCTTCCCACCAGCAGGCAGGTGGTGTCCGCCGCGCCCTTCATCACCGTCACCGCCAGGTCCAGCACCTGCGCGGCCTGGAGCTCGCCCCGATCCCTCGCGGCGACGAGCGAGGCCAGGAGCCCCGGCTCCGACGTCACCGGGAGCGATGCGAGGGCCTCCGACAGCTCGCGGGTCATGTCCTCGAAGGAGGCCCGCAGCCAGGGGGGACGCGACTGCGCGTTGCACAGCGCGCACACCCGCATCCACCGCGCGACGTCCGCCCGGCGGGCCTCGTCCAGGCCGAGCAACGCGGTCATCACCGCCACTCCCACCGGAACGCAGACGTCATCGATGACATCACACGTCCCACGGGGCGCGCTCACCGCCATCACCGCGTCGAACCCGGCCCGCGCGGTGGCCTCCAGCCGCGCGACATTCCTCGCGGAGAACGCCGCGCCAAGCTGGCGGCGCAGGTGCGGGTGGACCGGCGCATCCGACGCGAGCAGCGTGTCCCGGGCCGCCAGCGGCGCGGCGTCTCCGGGCGCGCGAAGCTCGAAGCTGTCCACGCCCAGCGTGCCCGCGCTGAAGCGCGAGTCGTCGCGCAGCACGGCCTCCACCTCCCGGGCACCGCTCACGACGTAGATTCCGTGGGCTTCGTCGTGGAGCACCCGGGGCGGCTCCGAGCCCTCCGGAGGCTCCGGAGGCACGGCGCTCTTGGCTGGAGCGGAGCTCATGACAGGGCCCCCGCCGTGGTGAGCGCCGTCTCCAGCGAGATGGCGCGCGCGCCCAGCCGTGGCGCCAGCTGGGACATCTCCGCGACGGGGCCGACCTCGATGAGGAGCGGTGCCCCCACCGTGCCCAGGGCCGGCACCGAGTCCAGGAAGCGCACCTGACCGCGGAGCATGTCCCACCAATGCGAAGCCGCCACGGAAGCTCCTGTCTCGAACCACCGCGCCCGAGCGCCGGACAGCATGGGCCGGGTGAGGGGCAGGGACGCACGTCCCTTCAGCGCGGCTTCGAGCGCCGCGCGTCCCTCCCGCAGCGAGCGCACGTGGACGCCCCAGGGAAAGGGCAGTGCCCGGATGCGGATGCCCGCCGCCGTGAGCCTCCGCTCGAGCCCCGCCACCGCGTCCGCGTCTCCCGACAGCACCGTGACGCCCGGCTCCATCCTCGCGCCAATACCCACCGCGCCCTCTGGCAGCGTCGCCAGCAGCGCGGCGCACTCCGACTCCGGCAGCCAGGTGATCAACATGCGGTGACGCCCGGCCTCGGGCTCCAGGCTCCGTCCTCCGTGGAGCGCGATCCGCAGCGCGTCCTCCCAGCCGAAAGCCCCCGCCGCGTGGGCCGCGGAGACCTCGCCCGCGCACACGCCGAAGACCGCATCCCCATCCACGCCGTGGGCGCGCAGCGCCGCCAACGCCGCGACCTGGACCCCCACCACCAGCGGAAACGTCACCGACACCGCGAGCCGGGGACCGCCCTCCGCGCGCAGCTCCAGCAGGGGGGACCAGCCCGCCTCCTGGCGGACGAGCGCATCCCCCGCGTGGAGCATCTCCCGGAACACCGGCTCCCGTCGCGCGAGCCCCAGGACCCACGCTCCGTCCAGTACCGTGCCTCCCGGGAAGGCCAGCACCTGTTTCACCGCGCCGCTCATGCGGACCGTCCTTCCACGCGCGCGAGCGCCTCCAGGCACAGCGCCGTCGTCAGCTCCTCCGAACCCCAGAACACCGCGTGCGGCGTGGGCGGCTCCGGGCCCGCGTAGAACGCCTCCCGCTCCCAACCGCCCTCGGGCGTCTGCCGCGCCAGCAGGGTGTCCACCGCGCGGTGCTCCTCCGGGCCCAGGTCCACCCCGTGCGCGAGGAGCGTGCAGAGCGCCATCGCGAGCGACAGCGAGCCCCCTTCCGCAGCGAGCGCCTGCCTCGAGCGCGCCACCGCCGCGTCCCGGCAGACGCCGAAGCCGCGCACGCCGTGCTCGAACGCCCGCGCCACCGCGTGGTGCAGGGACAGGGGCTGGACGTAGTACGCGCTCGCCCGGTCATCGCGGCCCTGGAGGATCTCCTCGATGACCAGGTCCCGGGCCGCCAGCGTCTCCGGGCGCTCGCCCAGGTACAGCAGCACGTTCGCGTTCACCACCGCGTCCAGGTCGTTGTTCCGGTTGGGCGGACGCAACCACGTCAGGAACAGCCCCGACGCGTGCCGGTTCGCAAGCAGCGCCGGCACGTTGTTCTCGATCCCCGCGTCGTCCCGGAGCGCGAACGAAGCACAGCACGTGTCATCCACGTCGGGGTCAATGGGCTTCCCATTCCGCGAAGACCAGTACCGCCAGACGCCGGGCGCCTCCTGCTCCTCCCGCAGGAAGGCGCGTGCCTTCTGCGTCATGGCCTCCACCGTGGGACCGCTCACGTAGTCGAGCGCGTGCAGCACGAAGGTCGTCACGAACGGGGACGAGTCGAACGTGCCCTCGTCCCGGAGGTGCGAGTCGAAGTGCAGGGTGCTGGCGAACTCCCCGTGCGCGAGCTGCCTTCGCGCCAGGAAGTCCACCGCGCGCTCGATGGCCGGACGGGGGCGCATCACAGCCCCGAGTCGTCGTTGAGGATGGTGTTCTGGGCGTTGAGGGCCTGGTTGCGCCGGAAGGCGTTCTCGTTGGCGCGCGCCTGCTGCCGCTGGACCTGCTTTTCAATCTTGTAGTTGGTGACCTCCGGGACCAGTCCGTTCAGGGCGCCGAAGGCGACACCCTGGATGAAGCCGATGAGCGTGGAGGTGGCATCCGCCTTCGTGAGCGCGGCGTTGACCGGGGCACTGGCCAGGCCTCCCGCCACACCGGCACTCACGCCCCGGATCGTGGCCTGGACCGTGCCCTTCAGGGAGGTGGTGCTCAGCGGCTTCTTGAGGATGCCGCCGACGCTGCCGCCCACCGCCGAACCGATGGTGCCCGTGACGAAGCTCTGCCATGCCGCCGTCGCGGGATCCTCTCCCATCAGCGCCGCCTGCGCCGAGGCCTGGGCCGAGGACACGCCGCCCTCCACCACCGCGCCCACCGCGATCGTCGTGGCGGTGGCCAGGGTCGCGTTGGTGATGACCGATTGCGCCGCGATCGCCACGCCGCCCGTCAGCCCGCCACTCAGCGCGCCGCCCACGGTGCTGATCGCCAGGGTGCCGAAGAAGATGCCCGCCGCCTCACTGCCCTTGGCGCCGGAGCTGGCCACGGACACCGCGCCATTCACGATGCCCGCCACCGCTCCGAGTCCCGCGCCAATCGCGATGGCGGGGGCCACTTCGACGATGGCGGCGGCCACCGCGGTGGCGGCGGCGACGAGCGCGGCGATGAGCTCCACGAAGAACTCGCCGTCCGGGTCGATGTACACCAGCGGGTTGTTGCCCGCGTAGGCGTACGGGCTGCTGAACTGATGGCGCGGATCCGTGGAGCGCAGCCGTCCCTGGCGCGGCGAATACATGCGCGCCCGGAAGTCGTAGTCCCCCGTCTCATCCAGCTCCCGCGCCACGAACCGGTAGGGGATGACGTCCGGCTGCGACCCCAGCGCGCCCCCGTCCGTGTCGCCGTAGGGCAGGTAGTCGTAGCCCGCGAGCAGGTTCGCCTGTTCGTCCAGCACCGCGCGGATGGAGCCGAGCCGGTCCGTGACGATGAAGCCCCGGAGGCCTGCGCCGCGAAGCTGCACGGGCCCGCGCGGGCCCCAGATGTACTGGACGCTGTCTCCACCCGTCACCTCCGCGAGCACGTCGTTGCCCGCGCCCCGGAGGTACAGCTTGGACACCGACTGACCGGTGCCCTGCGTCACCGTCTTCTGGAGCCGCCGGGCGTCGCGGCCGTAGCGCACGTCCACCCGGGTGCCATTGCCCATCCGTGTCTCCAGCACCCGGTCGCGGAAGCCGTCCCAGGTGGACGTGGAGCCTTCATCGCCACCGGTGGTGTCGACGAGGGTCGTCTGGTTGCCGTTGGCGTCGTAGCCGAAGGTGACGGCCTCCGGCGGCGCGCTGAGGCTCTGCGCGCGGTCCTTCGTGGCCGGGGTGTACGTCTGGGTGAGGTCCGCCTGCTTCGTGAGGTTGCCGTTGGCGTCGTAGGTGTAGGGCTGCGCACCCTGGCCGTCGCCGGCGTCGACGCTCGACAGCCAGCCGCGCGGATCCATGCCGAAGTTCGACACGCGCTCGGGGCGGGGACCGCGGGCCGCGGTGGTGATGCGCGAGGGCATGCCCCCGTACCAGCCGGCGCCTCCGCCCGGAGGCAGCGCGTAGTCGGTGGTCTCGCTGAACTGGCTGCCCTGCGTCTGCTGGAGCCAGCCGGGCGGCGCATACGCGAACGTCCGCGTCACGCCCACCTGTTGTCCCGCGTCCGTGTACACGGCCTCCGTCGCGACGCCGCCGTTCGTCCCATACGTGTACGCCGCGACACGCTGGCCGTTGACGAGGATGCCGGCCACCCGGCCCGCCACGTCGCGCTGGTAGTCCAGGGACACGCCGTCGGTGCCCGGGTAGCCGATGAAGCCGACGTCACCCTGGTTGTCGTAGGTGTAGTGCGTCACGTAGACGGTCGGGTCGCCCGACACCTGCACCGAGTACTGGCGGATGGTGATGTAGATGTCGTGGGTGATGATCTCCGTGGACGTGAAGCCATCGGTCCCGGGCACCGCTGGATCCACCTGGTTCTGGCTCACCACCTTCACCAGCTGGCCCAGCGAGAACAGGTTGTCGGGCGTGAGGGTCGGGCTCACCTGGTCATAGGTGTAGAGGTTGGACGCCGTGGCCTGGGGATAGGACTGATCCTCCAGGTGCTGGGCCAGGGTTCCCGGCCAGGCCGAGGGCGCGCAGCCCTCCTCGACGACGCGGGACTTCGCGTCGTACTTCCAGTAGCGGATGTAGGGCGTCGTCGCGGCGGCACCCCGGGCATCCTGCTGGAAGCGCAGCCGTCCCCGGGCGTCGTACATGGAGCGGGTGGTGCCCGCGTTGGCGCGCGTCTCCGTGAGCGGCTGCCCGATGAAGTCGTAGCTGAACGTGTCCGTCCAGCCCATGGGCATCGTCGTCGAGGTGCACCGGCCCGCGGCGTCGTAGACGCTGCGGGTGATCTGCCACGTGGCGGGAGCGGAGGCCGCGCTGCTCCTCACGGCGGTGAGGATGCTGGAGCCGCGCTGGTCCACCATCGCGACGGAGGTGATGCCGTCCGGGGTGATGGAGGTGGTGCGCGCGAGCTTGCCCGCGGTCACGCCCAGGCTGCCGTCGTTGAGGCCGTACTCCCAGCGGGCGGTGTGCGCCGGGGTGCCGGGGCTCGTGGGGATGGCGTAGGCGTCACCCGGCACGCCGCGCTCGACCTCGCGGCCCAGCGGCGAGGCCTCGTAGCGCGAGCGGGTGTAGGGGAACGCACCCGAGGCGGGGTTCTGCGTCTTCACCAGGCCCGACATCGTGAGCGTGCCCCAGTCGAAGGTGGCCAGGTCCTGCCGGTACGCACCCCACGTCGCGCCGGTGGGCGTCACCACGGCCCCCTGGGTGCGGATGGCGTCGCGGCCCATCGTGTCGTGGATCGTCGCGGTGCCGAGCAGCCCGCTGTCGAGCGCCACCTGCTCCTGGTTCAGGCGCCCGCCGCCGTCCAGGTAGCTCAGCTGCACGTCCGAGTCGGTGATGAAGCAGGCTTGATCGAAGGCCACCCCATCCGTCGCGACCAGCGCGAAGTCGCGGGAGGGCGTCTGCGCGCAGAGGTGCGTGAGCGCCAGCCCGCCGTCCGTGATGAGGATGAGCTGCGCGTCCTGCACGAGCACCAGCCACTGCTGCGGGAACGCGGTCACCTGCACCGCGCCATTGCCCGCCACCAGGTAGTAGCGCGCGCGGCTGGCCGCGTCGCTCACGCACCAGGCCTGACCGGACGCCAGGACGACGACCGTGGAGGCCGGGGCCAGCGGGAGGCCGGCCAACATGAACAGGTTCAGGAACTCCGGGGGCAGCGTGCCCGCGTCGAGCGTCCCCGTGAACGACGAGGCCACGTCCAGCAGCGAGCGCACCGGCGCGGTCGCCACCGTGCCGCCGTTCTCCTGAAGGGCCCAGGTGGCCTGCGACGGCTGCCAGAGCAGCTGGAGCGCTGGCCCCAGCAGCATGCCCACCTGCGAGGTGAGCAGCCCGTCCGGACGCACGCGGACCGACACGCCGAAGCGGTCCTGCAGGCCCTCCGTGGGCTCCGGGAAGCCGGTGTAGTGGATGGCGCCCTGCTGGTGGGAGGCGACGTGGTGGAGCGCGGCGCCGCTCGTCGTCCACTCGCTCGGCACCTCGCTGGTCCAGGTCCCCGCGAAGACGTCACCGACGTTGAAGCTGTCGTAGATGCCCACCCCGCGCGGCTTGAGGGTGATGAGGCAGTTGGGGTCCTGGGCGCTGAAGCTCCCCTGGTTGCCCCGGCGGGAGAGGTACGCGCCCTTCATCAGGATGACGTCCTCGAGCGCGTCCACGGTGAGGTCCGTCTCCTGGAAGTCACCCTGCACGCGACGGCGCATCGCACCCATGTCCAGCACCTGCGCGTCCTCCACCAGGCGCACGGCGTCGTAGATGGAGCCGGTGAAGGTGGCGGCGAACGGCGAGAAGCGGATGTTGTCGATGCGCAGCTCCTGGCCCCGCGTGTTGCTGAAGCCGAGCGTCAGCGCCTGGGGCGAGGTGTCCGCCGGCAGGTCGAACAGCACGTAGAAGTACGTCCACGCGCCGCCCGTGTCGGGAATGGCCACGCTGGCGAGCGGGCCCGAAGCGCCGGTGACGTAGCAGCTGGCGCCGCCCGGCCCCGCGTCGAAGCCGGTGGGGGTCTTCAACCAGCAGGACACGATGTAGCGCTGGCCCACGGTCTCCGTCACGTTGAGCGTGCGCTCCAGCGGGGACGCGGCCTGGGTGCCGGCCAGGCCGACCGAGCGCAGGCCGGTGAACGAGTCGCCGGAGGCGATGGCCGCGCTCAGCGTCGCCGCGCTGCCCGCGAGCGTCCAGCCGGTGAGGTCCTCGTAGGACTCGAAGTCCTGGTACGCCACCTGTCCCGCGACGACGCTGGCGTTGCCGAAGGTGGCGACGACCAGCTCCTGGGTGGTGTCCAGGAGCTTCGCGTTCGTGAGCCCGTCCTCGGCGATGTACTCCTGGATCTCCCCGCGCAGGTCCCGCTGCGTCACCTCCCAGCGCCGCTTCCAGTGGGAAGCGGAGGGCAGGGTGGTGTTGGCCCAGTCCGTCGGGCTCAGCGTGGCGCCGGCATCGAGCGCGAGGAAGTTGCGGAAGGCCGCGGGCGCCAGGTAGGCGCCCACCTGCGTCCAGGTGGTGGCCTCGCTGAGGACGATGGCCCCATCCACGGTGACCGTCCGCTGGGCGCGGGGCGCGAGCAGGTTCACCGCGGGCGTGGCGAACGCGGGGTACTTCTCGTAGGCGTAGACGAAGGACTCGGTGACGGTCTCGTCCGCGCCCGTCGCCGGGTTGTAGTTGGTGCTGACGGACGAGCGCACCTGTCCGTTCGCCTCGTCGTAGAGGGTGGACGTCACGCGGGTGAGGGGCGGCTGCGCGGAGGCGCCCATCGGGTTGACGTCGAAGACGGTGTCCGACGTCTGCTTCTGGCGGACGTAGGCGCCCAGCAGCTTCCGGGACGCGCCGGTGGCCGCGTCGATGACGGTGCGCACCACCTCCCATTCCCGCACCGTGCGCGCGACCTCGTGGCCCGCGCTGTCGTATCCGGACACCCGCTTCAAGAGGCCGTTGAGCAGCGAGTACGGCGTGTTCGAGGTGTCACCCTGGGGCGTGAGGCCGTCCTGGTACTCGTAGACGGAGTAGCCCTCCGGGCACGACGTCGTCTGGTTCGTGCCGAGCGCGGCCTTCACCTGGCTGAACTGGCTGGCCAACCCGTACGGACCGCAGTTGCCCACCGAGCCCGGCAGGTTGTAGTCGAACGCCGCCTGCACCGGCACGCCCAGCCCGTCCCGTGACTCCACCGACGCGACCACGAACGTGGGCACCTGCCCGCCGGTCTGCTGGTTGAGCACGCGGTGCAGGGTGAGCGAGTCCGGTTCGTCGAAGGACGACCCCACGTACGTCACGAAGGCGGAGGGGCCCACCAGGTCCGTCCCCGGGCCGGTGGCGTCATCAGGCACGTAGACGCGGCCGGTGAGCAGCGTCGCGTCCTGCGCGAGCACGCCGTTCTTCATCAGCCACGCGTAGGACGTCCCGTCCGGCATGCCATACGCGAGGAAGTACGGCGCCTGGTTCGCCACGTAGACGGAGTCCAGGGGCAGCTGCTGGTCGAGCAGCACGAGCTCGCCCGTGGGCTGCTGCTCGTAGATGCGATTGCGGACGGTGACGAGCCGCCCGTTGAGGGTGGGGGACGCCGGGCCCTGGGTGCCACCCGCGGGGATGAGGGTGACGAACTGGTCGCCGTACGGGTCATAGGTGGCGATGGCGCTCTTGTCGCTGCTCACGCCCACGGCCAGGTCGCCGCCGTAGGCGAAGCGGGCCACGGCCGTGCCTTCGTTGAAGTCGCCAAAGGTGCCGCGCTGCCACTGGTCGCCGTTGAAGCGCAGCAGGTTGCCCACGTTGCCCACCAGGCTGCCGGTGGCGCTGGACTGGAAGATGGGCTCCTTCGTGTCGGCCGGAACGTCCGTGGCGATGATGGCCGGCGGCTGCGGCAGCGGGTTGAAGTCCCGGTCCCACGGATAGACGCGCACCGTGTAGTCCACCGTGTTGCGGGACTCATCCGCCGCCGTCAGGTACGTGGCGGTGACGAAGGTGCTGGAGAGGCTGAAGGACAGCTTGGGCAGCTCCTCGTTCCAGACGTACTGGGGGATCGAGTCCAGGGGCGCGAGGCTGTCGTTCCAGTTCCGCGTCACCGGATCCAGGTAGTGCAGCGTGAGCGTCAGCGGCATGCCCTGCTGGTACTGGCACACGGTCAGCACGTTCTCGTTGGCGCCGAGCACCCACTGGCCATCCATGGTGGTGGTCAGCAGCAGATCATCCCGCACCCAGCTCCGGTCGCGCGGGTTCCAGGTGTACCGGGCGATGTCGGACTGGCCCGCGACGGCGAGCGCCACGAACGCGCGTCCGGTGACGGCCTGGTAGCTGTTGTCCTGGGAGAGGACGTCCGGCGTGTCGAGCGCGACGGCGTCCCAGTCCCCGTAGCGGCCGAAGGCGGGCGTGACGGCCCAGGCGACGAGCTGTCCGTTGGTGCCCGCGCCGCCGGTCATCCCGCTGACGAGGAAGAAGTCGTCCTGGAACGACACGTCCAGCGTGGACAGGTCCAGCCCGTAATCCAGCTGCTGGGACAGCGGCTGGGACGGGAGCCACCGCCCGTTCCAGTCGTAGACGCTGACGGTGAGGCGCTGGCCGTCCGCCGCGTCGTAGTGGGTGACGACGACGGCGTCCGGACCGAACCAAGCGCGGGGGATGCCCGGCACCCAGTCCGGATCCGTGCGTTGCAGCGTCAGGTCCAGCGCGGTGCCCTGCAGGGGCTGGGCGCGGTAGGCGTACGTCACGGTGCCGCCGCTCGGGAAGGTGAGGCTCTTGAGCGCGCCCCGGTGCACCGGCCCGGACGCCGGCTCCGTGCCGGTGTAGTAGTCGAAGCGCATGCCGGGCAGCAGCTTGCCCACGCCGTTCACGGTGGTGATGCCGCGCAGGTAGCGCTTGTAGAGCGACGAGGACGGGCCCGGCGTCGAGGGATCCGCCAGGTTTTCCACGGAGTATTGCAGGCGCAGCGTGAAGACCTCCACGGGCGACTGGGCCACGTCCTGGAGGACGGTGACGCTGTCCAGGAAGCGCGTCTCGTAGCGGTCCTGGAAGGCCTCCACGTTGGACGTCGGGTTCTGGTGCGGCTTCTGGTACTCCGCGATGGTGGGGGTGTTGAGCTTGTCCGCGTAGTGGAAGTTCACCGTGCGCCCGGAGGGGTCGCGGATGCCCGTCAGGTACGAGGCGCGGCTGTACGTGAGGCCGCCCTGTCCACCGATGCGGACCTGATCATCCGAAAAGCGCGAATAGGAGAAGAGGATCTGGTCCCCCCACGCGTTCTGCACGGAGGCCAGGTTCCAGCTGATGGGGAAGGTGCTCTGGCCGCCCTGGACGCTGCTGTCGGTCCAGTTGCCCTGAGTGCCGCCCCACTTGATGGCCATCCGGAGCGCGTTCGGATCCTCTCCGGCCTGGACGTCCGCGCCGTAGATGCGCACCAGCCCGTCCGTGGTGGTGATGCGCCACACCTGCTGCTGGGGCTGGTAGACGATGCGGGAGAAGTCCTCGTTCTCCGACTCGAACGTCCACTCCGTGGACGTGCGGTTCGTGAGGAAGAGCTGGCTGCGGGAGCCGTCCGTCGCGGCCAGGTAGTACGCGTCGTCGTACTGCGACACCGAACCCCGGACATCGAGGACGATCATCTCGTAGGGCAGCGACCAGCCCAGGCCCACGATGCCGGTGGGGCTCTCCAGGTTGCGGGTGGACACCTCCACCTGCACCTCGCTGTCGTAGCTCAACAGGACGTCCGCCTTCAGCCCGCCCCGGTTCTCCAACGTCAGCAGCGGGAGCTGGAAGGACACGTTGCCGCGGAAGAGGTTGACGTTGTCCGTCAGGCCCGCGTCGGAGGCGTTGAGGTTCTGGAAGGTGCGCAGACTCGGGATCGTCGCCTCTTCGGTGACGCCCACGGGGTTGCTGGAGGTTTCGATGCTCATGGTGTGCTCCTAGGCGGGGCGGAAGGGCTCACTGCTGGAAGAGGTAGACGTTCAGCCGGTGCACGCCACCGGGAGCGATGCCGAGCCCGAGACAGCCGATGCCGACCCTCCGGGCGTGCAGGAGGGGCAGCGGGTCGCGGAGCGGAAACGGGTGCAGCGGGAGCACGTCCGTCTGGGTTCGCAGGACGTCCACCGCCTGCTCCAGGGACAGGCCCGCGCTGCGCGTGCACACGTCCGCCTTCGCATCCACGAGCGCGCCGGTGCGCAGCTCGAAGCCGGCGGAGAAGGTCAGGGCCCTGGGAGGCACCGCCCCCCGGACGAGCACGCTCGTGAGGAAGGCGATGAGGGTGGGCGCTTCCAGCAGCGGAAGCGCGAAGGAGGACAGCGGCGCGGGAGCCTCCAGCCGCCAGTAGAGCTTGGCCCGGGCCCGAGCGGGGCTCTCACCCTCGAGCCCCACGCCCAGCAGCCGGCACCCCGGCGCGAGCGTGGACACGAGGCGCAGGGCCTCCTCGGGCCGGGGCAGCAGGGCGCGCACCCAGCGGCGCGCCGCGTCCCAGGCGCCCGCGCCCGGAGGAGGGCTGGCGTAGAGCCCCACGCCCGGGGTGCCCAGCGGGAGCGCGAGCCGCAGGATGCCGGTGGGGTACTCGCGCAGGGACGCTTCGTCCCAGGGCACCACCACGTCCAGCGTGTCCATCAGCGGGGCCGTGAGGGCCTGGGCCCGGCCCGCGGCCAGCGCGGCGCCGAGCGCGGCGCGGCTCGCGTGGGCGCGGGCCACGGCGTCGGGTTCGTCGAAGCAGGGATCGCCAATCAGCCGCGACGCCCAGCGCTCCGCGCGCCCGGCCAGCAGCAGCTGCAGCGGGGAGCCGTTCGCGTTCAGGTCGGAGACGCCCGGGGGATGGCGCCCTTCGGACGGCGCGCCGTGCAACAGCACGCGGGCCTGCGCGGAGAGCTCCTCGCGGGGGCGGCCGGTGAGGGTGGCTGCGACGTCCAGCAATCCCTCCCACTGGAGCGGGGCGGGGGAGGCCAGGGCGGTGGCGTGGGAGGAGGGCATGGAGCGCGAGTGCGGCGGGGAGGGGACGGACAGCGACCCGCGCGGGGCCGACAGGGCGGCACCCGCGCGGGCATGGAGGGGGCCTCAGCCCTGGGGCTTGATGACCTTGATGATTCCGATGTTGCCGGTGGACGAGCCGGGCTGGCCGTCGACGCCGTTGGCGCCCGCAGTCTGGCCCTGGACGCCCTGCTTGCCCTTGTGCGCGTTGTAGCCGGCGCCACCGCCCTGGCCGCCCGCGCCGGGCTGGCCGCCCACGCCGCCCTTGCCCGGCGCGCCGACGACGCCCGCCAGGGCGTTGGTCGTCACCTGCCCGCCCGGGGTGTTCACCGTGACGGTCACCTGCTGGGCGTAGCCGCCGCTGCCGCCGTTGCCGCCGTTGCCGCCGGGCGCGCCATTGGCACCGTTGCCGCCGTCACCGCCGTCGCAGCCCACGGCCTGGCACGAAGGCCCCGTGCCGCCGTTGCCGCCGTTGCCGCCGTTGCCGCCGTTGCCGCCGTTGCCGCCCTGCTGGCCGGGACCGCCCTGGGACCACACGGCCAGCGTGCCCGTCAGCGTGCCGATGCTGATGTCCGCCTGCAGCGCGGTGGAGCCCGTCAGGCCGGGCTGGCCCGCGAGGCCCGCGGTCCCGACAGCGCCGTCCACGCCGCGCTTGCCGTCGACGGAGCAGTGGGAGTTGCCCCAGACGCAGCTGCCGCCTTCGCCAGCCGGGCCGTTGACGCCGGGGTTCCCGTTGCCCCCGTTGGCGGCCTGGTTCTGGACCGCGCCCATGATGCCAATGTGATAGGGTTTGCTCATTGGTAGGTGTCTTCCGTGTGTGTGTTTCAGGGTTGTTCAGCGGGGTTTCACGAACTGGGAGGGATGGCTCAGCTGGGCGTGTACTGCATGACCAGACGGGTCACGTTCAGCGTGAAGTTGGTGGTCTGCGTGGTGATCCACGAACCATCCGGGATGTTGAGGGTGTCGTAATTCCAGACCACCGGATTGCCATTGGGCCCGATGAGCGTCTCTCCGGGCGGCAGGGTGCCGGTCCCCATGGAGACCACCGCGAGCGTCAGCGGGAACGACTCCGCGCAGTGGGCCTCGTGCTCCGCGGACAGCTCGCGGGTCCCGAAGAGGTAGCCATTGACGTGGTGCTCCAGGGGCAGCTCCTGACCCGCCGAGGCGTTCGCCACCGCGTCGAGCATCGCCTGCCGGGCCTCGCGCGCCTTCGGGTCCTGCGGCTGGACCAGCTTCTTCAGCTCCTGCATCGACTGGACCACCACGGTCGTCGCCTGGTGACCCTTGCTGTCGATCTCCGCGCGGCTGTGCCCGAGCTGGGCGGCGCGCGCATAGAACTCGTTGCTACCAACGAACTTCGCCATGGTTCTGCTCCTTGGGTTGTACAGGGGGACTGCTCACGACACCGCGGCGTGGGACGCCCGGAAGGCCTGCTGGTGGAGCTGGTTCAGCTCCGCGGAGCTCAGCTGGGGAATGGCGCCATCGGCGAAGCCGAGGCTCTCCACGCCCTGGGGCCGCTCGCCCACGATGTTGCGCAGGTAGAAGGCGTCATCCACGCGGAAGACCTCCGGGCGCCGGTCCTCGCGGCTGCGGTCGAGGTAGCCGTGGATGAGGTCGGCCTCCTCGGGGACCAGGGCCAGGTTGACGGCGAGCCGCGCCTGACCGCTCACGTTGTGCGGCGAGGCGTGGACGAGACCGTGGTCGTAGATGACGGCGTCGCCCGCGCGCAGGGGCAGCTCGGTGAGGAAGCGCTCGCGGATCTCCTGCGCGAGCGTGACGTAGGGGTTGGGGAAGAACGGGCCGCGAAGGACGCGCACGAAGTTGTGGCTGCCCTTGAAGACGTGGAGGCGGCCGTTGGCGGGCGTGGTGTCCACCAGGGGGCACCAGACGTTGAGGGAGCGCAGGCGCGGCTCCTCCACGAAGCTCCAGTCCTGGTGCACGGGGACCTCGCTGTCGCGGCGCCCGTGCTCCTTCATCACGAAGTTGCCCACGACGGCGCGGTAGCGCGACAGCAGGGGCAGGACCTTGGGGGCCAGCAGCTCCCGCACCGCGATGTCCACCCGCGTGCGCAGGGCCACGTCGCGGCTGAACATGGTGGCGTGAAAGCCCATGCCCACGCTGGGAAGATGGGCGTGGTAGGCCTCATGGAGGGATTGGACTTCGCTGGCATCCAGCAGGGGAACGACGACTGCCCCTTCGCGCTGAAACAGGGCTTCATGCGCGGGGTCACTGAAGACGCGTCTCATGGTTTCTCCCAGACCGTGAATCCATCTGTCTGGGAAAGGAATGACGGATTCCGCCATTCACATCCATGGGCACTTCGGTGACGGTCGCTGCGGTTGACCGTGTTTCACGGGACGTCAGAGGTTGCCACGGCGTGCTGGAGTTCCACGATGAGATCGCGTCGCGAGCTCAGTCTGAGTTTGACGAGCGCGCGGCGCAGGTGCGTCGCGATCGTGGACTCGGTGAGCTTCAGTTCGATGGCGATGAGCTTGTTGGAGTGTCCCTGGATGGCCTGGAGGACGACCTCCTGCTCGCGCGAGGAGAGGCAGGAGAGCGAGGGCCGGTCCAGGCCAGGCTCCGGGGGGCTCACCGAGAACCGGACCAGCAGGTCGGCGCGGGAGTAGACGCCCTGCTTCTGGTAGATGGCGGCGATCTGGTTCGCCACGGTCCCCACGCTGGTGCCACGGCATGCGGCGATCTGCTTGTTGGTCCAGCCCTGGAGGAGGAGGTCGACGATCTCCTGTTCGGCGCTGGTCAGGGGGCGGGAATCGAAGGGATTCACCTGAGCCCTCCTGGCGGGAGGATGAAACACGGACTCGAGGGAAGGGGCGCTTGGTTCATGAGGGGGGGGCGCCGTGAAGCAGGACGCTGCTTGCACGCACACGCGCCGCCGGCTGCAAGGCCAGGACCATTGTCGCGACCTGCTGAAATCACGTGCTACGCCCGTAGCATTCACGGGCGTCCTGCGTGCTGGCCGGACGCAACTGCGTCAGCGTGCGCGCGTCACCCGCGTGGGAGATGGACCTGAGGGGTCGATAACCTTCACACCGGATGGTTACGCCCGGATAGCAAAGCGGCCGTCTGACGCCCGCGCGACCAGTGGCTGGCTTTGAGCGGTTGATTGCGATCAGCGCGCCGTGAGGTTTGGCGGTAGGGCACGGGAATCGAACTCGCCAGGGACTGCTCTCGCAGCCCCTCACCGGTTTTGAAGACCGGGCCGGCCACCAGGTCCGGAGGCCCTACCGCCGCGGATTACCGCCGCTTTGGCGCCGGCCCGTCAACCACCGTCACGGCTTGCGCGCGGACACGACGGCGTACTCGTCGCAATTGAACAGCGCGGTCCACTGGCGCTGCTCCGGCGTCATCCGCATGGCCCGGTGCACGTCCGCGCGCACCTGGTGCAGGGACGTGCTCCCCGGCTTCTTCTCCAGCTGCGTCATCCCGCGCAGCGCCACGATCGCCGTGTTCACCGCCGGGTACACGTCGTCCGCGATGGACTCCACCTTCGCGTCCTGGAACCCCGCCCGCCGCAGCTCCGACAGGTAGCGCTCCGTCGACCAGACGTTCTCCTCCGGAAAGGCAATGAGCCCCCGCCAGTAGCGGTAGCGCAGCCGCTGCCGCAGCCCGGCGCCCGACTCGCGGTCCGTCTTCTGCGCCATGTCCGCCATCACCAGCCGGCCTCCCGGCTTCAGCACCCGGAACGCCTCGCGCAGGAAGTCCTGCCGCGTCCGGAAGTGCATCGCGGACTCCAGCGCGAACACCACGTCGAAAGCCGCCTCACCGCCAGGCAGCGCCGTCGCGCTTCCCACCTCCAGCCGGACCACGCCCTCCAGCCCCGTCAGCTTCAACCGCTCGCGGCCCACCCGGACCTGGTTGGGCGTGATGTTCACCCCGACGATGCTCGCGGGCTTGAACTCCTCCGCCCACAGCAGGTCCTGATCCGCGTACCCGTTGCCGCAGTCCATCACCGCGTCGCCGGGCCCCAGCTTCGCCGTCCTCGCCAGCAGGCGCGCCATCTCCGCCTGCGCGGACCGGAACAGCTCCCCCACGCGCTCCACGTTGGTGTCGTCCACCTTCTCCACGTGCTTCCAGTAGCCCAGGTTGATCCAGAAGGGCTCCCGGCCCGTCGTCACCCGGATGTCCTGCGGCGCCGGCAGCCCCGCCACCCAGGCCCCTGTCTCGTTCGTGTAGAACCGCTCCGGGTCCGCCAGGAGCGCACTCTTCAACCGCGTCGCGACCTGCCTCACGTTGACCATCCCAAGCCTCCTTGGCCGTCCAACCGATGGCCGGAACCCTAGCCGGTGTCACGGTGATTCCAGGCCTGGCTCGCATGTCGGTTTTCACTGGTGAAAGGAGCGGGGACGCCCGCCCGCTGTCCCAGGGGGCGCCGAGCCCGGGGCCTGACGCGTCCGCCGTGGCCCTACTGGCAGATGCCCGGGCAGTCCGCGGACCTGCCGGGCTGGCACGTGTCGGTCGGATCATCCACGCAGTTCGTCCCGGACACGTCCGCCACGCAGGCTCCGAAGAGGCCGCCGCAGCAGCCGACGTAGCCCTCCGGCACGTCACACGGCGTCGGGAACGCCTGGCACGTCCCGGTGTCCGAGCGCGCGAACACCACCACCTGCGGACACACTCGCGGAGTGTCGTCCCCGCCGCCCGTGCATCCCGTCAGGCCCAGCACCGCCATCAGCCCCAGCTTCGTCCATGCTCGCATGACGAGCATCAGGGCAGGGGAGATGCGCGCTAGTCCAGACCCCGCTCCCACAGGTCGTCCTCATCCAGACCCATCAGGTGACCGACCTCGTGCATCACCGTGATGCCAATCTGCTCGATGAGCTCCTCGCGGGTGCGCGCGAAGCGCTCCAGGTTCTTCTGGTACAGCACGATGGAGGGCGGGAAGTGATCCGCCGCGTCCATCACGCTGCGCTCGCCCACGGGCGTGCCCCGGAACACCCCCAGGATGCACGGCGACAGCGGCGGCTGCTGACCCAGCAGGTCCTCGTCCGACGGCAGGTCCTCCACCGCCAGGGTCACGTTGTCCATGTACTGCTTCACCTGCGAGGGCAGGGCGCGCATCGCGTCCTCCACCGCGCGGTCGAACGCCGCCTCCTCCAGGGCCACCGGCGGCGGCAGCTCCTCCGGGGCCAGCACCTGCGCCCGCGTGAAGCGCTTCTTCGCCTCGCGCGCGTCCTTGCGCCGCTCCGCGATGAGCCCCAGGTAGTGGTGCGCCCACGGCTCGTCCGGCGCGTCCTTCAACACCCGCTCGAAGGCCTCCTGCGCGGGCGCGAAGCGGCAGAGTTCAAAAAGCGCGATGCCCCGCTCCAGCTGTGCGTCCGGGGAGCGCGGCATGTGCGTCAGCGCCTGGTCCAGACTCTTGAGCGCGGCCTCGCACTCCCCCAGTTGGTTGAGGCCCATCCCTTCCAGCAGGAGGAACTCGTAGACGAGCTCCACGTCGTCGGCCTTCTGCGCAAGCTTCCGCCCGCGGCCGCACCACTCCAGCCCCTCCTCCACCGCCTCGCGGTCCTCGCCCGTGCGGCACACGAGGAACTCCGCCGCGCCGAAGAGGATCTCCAGGTCCTCCGGGGCGGCCTTCAGGGCGGCGCCATAGGCCCTGCCCGCGTCCTCCAGGCGGCCCACCTCCACCAGCGCGGCGGCCCGGTAGTGCAGGGCTTCTGCCGAGTCCGGAACGTCCCGGAGCAGGGCGTCGGCGCTGGCGAGCGCGGCCTCGAAGTCCTGCGCCTCGAAGGCGTCAGCCACCCCCTCCAGTCGCGCGTCCACGCCCCTCGCCTCCCCTTGCTTCGCCGTGCGCTTCGCCATACGGGCAGGCAGCTAAGAAGCCGTCCTTCGCGTTGTCAACGACCGGCGTGGCTGTTACCTTCCAGCGCCCCGTTTTGGCCCGAACCCCGTGAACATCCTGGTCGTCGACGACGATTACGAGCTGTGCACCATGCTCTCTCGCTACCTGGAGATGCATGGCTACACCGTGTTCTCGGCGTCGGACGCGCTCCAGGCCCTGGACATCATGGAGCGGCATCCCGTGGGGCTGGTCATCACCGACTACCTGATGCCCCACCTGGACGGCATCCACTTCACGGAGATGCTGAAGGCGGACCCCCGCTTCCAGAACATCTCCGTCCTGATGATGACCGCCAGCAACGACGCCAACATCTCCGACCGCGGCCTGCGCAAGGGCGTCGCCATCACCCTGCAGAAGCCCCTGGACATGGGGCAGTTGCTCAACCTCGTGCGCTTCGCGGAGTAGGGCCTTCCAGAGGTCGCCTGAACCCCCCACCCGGGCGGGCCAGAAGGCGTCCTCAGGCCCACACGCCTGCCCCTTTCCGTTGACATCGTCGACGCGACCCTTATGTTGGCGCTCGACATGGCCGAGTGCTAACGGCCATCCCCATTTGTAAAAATTCCCCAAGCATTATCGGAGGTTGCGATGGCAGCGAAGGAAATCTTCTTCCATCAGTCCGCGCGGGATTCCATCCTGCGTGGCGTCCGGATCCTCGCGGATGCGGTCGCGGTGACGCTCGGTCCCAAGGGCCGCAACGTGGTCATCGAGAAGAGCTTCGGCTCGCCCACCATCACCAAGGACGGCGTCACCGTCGCCAAGGAGATCGATCTCGAGAACCGCTTCGAGAACATGGGCGCGCAGATGGTGAAGGAGGTCGCGTCGAAGACCTCCGACAAGGCGGGCGACGGCACGACGACGGCGACGGTGCTGGCGCGCGCCATCTACGAGGAGGGCCTGAAGCTGGTGGCCGCCGGCCACAGCCCCATGGACCTCAAGCGCGGCATCGACAAGGCGGTGGAGGTGGTGGTGGCGGAGCTGAAGAAGCTCTCCAAGCCCACGTCCGACAAGCAGGCCATCGCGCAGGTGGGCACCATCTCCGCGAACGGTGACGAGACCATCGGCACCATCATCGCGGACGCGATGGAGAAGGTGGGCAAGGAGGGCGTCATCACCGTCGAGGAGGCCAAGGGCCTGGAGACGACGCTCGACGTGGTGGAGGGCATGCAGTTCGACCGTGGCTACGTGTCGCCGTACTTCGTCACGAACCGCGATCGCATGGAGGTCGTCATGGACGACCCCTACATCCTCATCAGCGAGAAGAAGGTCTCGTCGATGCAGGACATGATCCCCGTGCTGGAGCAGGTGGCGCGCTCGGGCAAGCCGCTGCTCATCATCGCGGACGACATCGAGGGCGAGGCCCTGGCCACCCTGGTGGTCAACAAGATCCGCGGCGTGCTGAACGTGGCCGCGGTGAAGGCGCCGGGCTTCGGTGACCGCCGCAAGGACATGCTCAAGGACATCGCCACGCTGACGGGCGGCATGGTGGTGAGCGAGGAGCTGGGTCACAAGTACGAGAACCTGACCCTCACCGACCTGGGCCGCGCCAAGCGCATCACGGTGGACAAGGACAACACCACCATCGTGGACGGTGCCGGCCAGAAGGCGGACATCGAGGGCCGCATCAAGCTCATCCGCACCCAGATCGAGACGGTCACCAGCGACTACGACCGCGAGAAGCTCCAGGAGCGCATGGCGAAGCTCGTGGGCGGCGTGGCGGTCATCAACGTCGGCGCGGCGACCGAAGTGGAGATGAAGGAGAAGAAGGCCCGCGTGGAGGACGCGCTGCACGCGACCCGCGCGGCCGTCGAAGAGGGCATCGTCCCTGGCGGCGGCGTGGCCTACATCCGCAGCCTCAAGGCGCTGGACGGCCTGAAGCTGGGCGGCGAGCAGGACTTCGGCGTGGACATCATCCGCAAGGCGCTCCAGGAGCCCCTGCGCAAGATCTCCAGCAACGCCGGCGTCGAGGGCGCCGTCGTCATCAACAAGGTCAAGGACGGCACCGGCGCGTTCGGCTTCAACGCCCGCACGGAGACCTACGAGGACCTGGAGAAGGCCGGCGTCATCGACCCGACGAAGGTCGAGCGCACCGCGCTGCAGAACGCCGCCTCCGTGGCGTCCCTGCTGCTCACCACCGAGGCGATGATCGCCGAGCGCCCGAAGAAGAAGGCCAAGGGCGGCGCGGGTGGCGGCGCCATGCCGGAGTACGGCGGCGACGACATGGACTACTGAGCCGCTTGAAGGCTCCGTAGCGCCGTAGGGTTTTTCCGGCCCCGGTGGGCTCCGCGCGAAGCGGGGCACCCGGGGCCGGAGTCTTTTCAGGGGGACGTCTTCTTGAAGGCCAGGCCCAGCTCCCGGCTGAGCGCCGCGGTGTCGGAGAGCAGCTTGGGCAGGCACGCGGCGGCCCCGGCGCGCAGCGACGCCAGCGCCGTCTCCATGGTGAGGTGCTCCGCCAGCACGACGAAGGGCGCGCCCTGGCTCAGGCCCCGGGCCAGCTCCAGCGCCTTCTTGCCGTAGGCCGGCGCGAAGTCCCACGACACCACCACGCCCACGGGCGGCTCCAGCGCGGCCACCTCCGCGCCCGCGACGACGCGGGCCTCCAGCCCCAGCAGGCCCAGCGCCTCTGAAATCAGCCGCGCGGTGGCCGGGTTGTCCTCCAGCACGTCCACCCGGCGCATGGTGGCGCTGGGGGCTGGGGTGGGCGGCGCCGCGGGCGTGTACAGCGCCTGTCGCAGGAGCGCGCGCACCTGGCGGATGTCGTCGAAGGGCTTGAGCAGGTAGTCCACCACGCCCAGCTGCAGCGCCTGCTGCGTCGTCACCAGCGACGGGTAGCCCGTCATCAGGATGACGCGCGAGGCGGGGTCCAGCTTGCGCGCGTGCTGGGCCAGCTCCAGGCCGGACAGCCCGGGCAGGTTCTTGTCCGTGACGATGAGGTCCACGCGCGACGCGCGCAGAATCTCCAGCGCGGCCTCGCCCGTGGCCGCTTCAATCACCTCGCACTCCTTCTCCATCAGGTCCTTGAAGACCATCCGGATGATGCCCTCGTCGTCCACCACCAAGAGCCGCTTGCGCGGCGGGCGGGGCGCGTCCGTGGGAGGGAAGAGCACGCGGAACACCGTGGCCGGGGGCGGCACCTCGCGCAGCGTCGTCGGCGGCACCAGGGCGATCTGCGCGTGGTGCTCCTGCGCGATGCGCCGACAGACGGCGAGCCCCAGGCCGGTGCCGCGTTTGCTGGCGGAGACGTAGGGCTCGAAGATGCGCGTCTTGAGGTCGTCCGGGATGCCCGGTCCCCAGTCGGACACGTAGAGGGCCGCGGACGCGCCGTCGCGCGCGAGCGTCACCTTCACGCGGCCCCGGCCGGACATGGCGTCGCGCGCGTTGTTGAGCAGGTTGAGCGTGAGCTGCTCGATGAGCCGCGCGTTGCCCTGGATGGTGAGGTCCTCGGGGGCCTCCACCTCCAGGGAGATGCGCGCCGAGTCCGGGTTGACGCTGAACACCTTCGCCGCCGCCCAGATGGGCGCGGCCAGGGCCAGCCGCTGCTGCGGGGCCGGCCGCTCGCTGGCCAGGCGGATGAAGTCGGAGACGATCTGCTCCATCCGCTCCACCTGCGCGAGCAGCAGCTTCAGCGGACCGCTGGCGCCTCCCTCCTCGGCCAGCAGCTGGGCGTAGGCCTTCGCGCCCAGCAGGGGCTGGCGCAGCTCGTGGAGGACCTCCGCGGCCACCTGGTGGGTATGGGCGTTGGCGCGTTGCAGCGCCGCCGCCGCGAGCCGTGCCTTGTCCAGGTCCCCCGCGTCCAGGGCCTGGAGCAGCTGCGCGAGCGGCGAGGGGGTCTCCATGCGAAGGAGCATGACGGACGCGGGTGTTCAGGCGCAACGCACCCCCAGCGGGATTCGGTTGACCCCGCTCGCGACCGAACGGATGCTCGCGACCGCCCTCAGCGGGGCCTGACGGGACGCGCATGCCCGCTCGCCTGCTGGGGACTCTCCCTGTCGCAGAGGCCCTCATGCCGCAGACGAACCCGTTCCACTCGCTGGTGCCCCGGAAGCTGACGGACTCCGAACTGGCCCGCTCCATCCGGCTCAACATCGAGGCGGAGCTGGACGCCATCAACCTCTACGCCGCGCACCTGGACGCGACGGACAACGAGGAGGCGAAGGCCATCCTGCGGCACGTCATGGACGAGGAGCGCGAGCACGCCGCCCTGTTCTGGCAGCTCATCGCGCGGTTGGATCCGGAGCAGGCCCAGCACGACCGCGAGGCGTCGCAGAAGTACCGCCTCATCACCACCGGCGCGTCCCACGAGGAGGTGGAGGCGGTGGGCGAGGGCGGTGGTGCCGAACCCGCGGAGGTGGAGCTGCCCAAGCGCCTCACCGTGGGCAGCCTGCGCAAGTAGCGCGGGCCCTGCCGTCAGCCCTGCGGGGGCGGCGGGTTCTGACGGCGCTCGGCCGGGGTGGCTTCCAGGTCCTGCGCCGCCATGTAGACGACGTTCCGGGTGCCGCGCTTGCCCCGGTACATGGCCCGGTCGGACAGGTCCAGCAGGTGGTCCTTGTCCTGGGCGTGCTCCGGGAAGCTGGCCACGCCGATGCAGGTGGTGAGCTTGAGCGCCAGCCCCTCGCGGCCCAGGAACTGGTGGGTCTCCATGGTGCGGCGGATGCGCTCGGCGACCTTGAGGGCGCCGCCGGAGTCGGTGCCGCGCAGCAGCACCACGTACTCGTCGCCGCCGAAGCGCGCCACCACGTCCGGGTCGCGCACGCAGCCCTTGAGCACGCGCGCGGCCTCCACCAGCACGCGCGAGCCCACCAGGTGCCCGTGCGTGTCGTTGATGGCCTTGAAGCGGTCCAGGTCCAGGAACAGCAGGGAGAAGGGCCGCTGCGTCTGGAGGGCCTCGTTCACCTCGCGGTCCAGCACCAGGTGCAGGTAGCGCGTGTTGAACAGGCGGGTGAGGTCGTCGACGTACGCCAGGTCCTCCACGGCGGCGAAGCGGCCCAGGTTGCGCAGGGCCAGCGCCCAGTTGCGCACGAGGAAGCTCACCGTCTCCGGGTGGTGCTCCGGAGGGGCGCTGTCGTGGAAGAGCACCGCGTGGCCCAGCACCGTGTCGCCGTCCACCGCGGGGAAGGTGAGGGTGCGCGGCCAGGGCACCTGCAGGCCGTCGAGTGACTGGGGCGTGCGCGTTCCCGCGAGCCGCTCGGTGAGCTGCGGCACCAGCGCTTCGTACAGGTCCTCCGGCAGGCCGCGCATGCCGTGCGAGCGGAAGCCCGAGGCCCCGGGGTCGCGCTCCAGGAGCATCACGGCGGAGGCGTTGGCCATGGACTCCAGCGCGTCCGCGGTGGCGGCGGCCAGCCGCTCGCGGTCGAGCGTGGTGGCGATGCGCTGGCCCGCCTCCAGGAGCGCGACGTGCTGGCGCAGGGACGCGTTCTCGCGCATCAGGTCGCGCGTGGTGAGCGCGCGGCGCAGGGCGTGCTGCAGGGCCTCCGGCGCCACCGGCTTGACCAGGTACTCCGCCGCGCCGCTCTTGATGGCGCGCACCGCGGGGGCGACCTTGTCCAGGCCGGTGATGACCACCACCTCCACGCCCGGATAGCGCTCGCGAACGTGGCGGAGGATCTCCATGCCGTCGCCGCCGGGGAGGATGAGGTCCGTCACCACCGCGTCGAACCGGCCCGCGGCGAGGGCGGTCTTCGCATCCGCCACGGTGGCGACCGCCGTGACGATGTGTCCCGCGGCCGTGAGGTAGTCGCCGTAGAGGTTGCGGGCGATCTTTTCGTCGTCGACGAGGAGCAGTCGCGCCATGACTGTTCAGGGCTTAGCACCCAACCCTGGAAGGCTGCTAGGGTCCCCCGCCGTGTCGCCCTTTGAAAGCGGACGGCGGCTCTGCCTGCTGGTGGAGGCCGGTGAGACGCGCTACGCGGTGGAGGCCACGTCCGTCATCGAGGTCGCGATGCCGGGGGCTCGCGGCGCCAGCCTGCGCGGCGTGCTGGAGGTGAAGGATCTCTCCGCGCTGCTCGGCGGCCCCCCCGAGGACGTGCCGGGCATGGTGGTGGTGCTGGACGTCAGCCCCACGCTCGCGGTGCGGGTGCGCTCCGTGGTGGAGGTCGCGGACGTCGCGCGGGATCCGTTCTTCCTCCTGCCCCCCGGCCTGGCGGACTCGCTGGCGCCCCTGAGCCGGGGCGCGGTGCTGCACAAGGACCGGCTGTACCTGGAGCTCATCGTGGAGGCGCTGCCGCACCGGGCGGGCCCCCGGGCGACCCCGCCGGAGCCCCGGCCCGTGCACTGGGCGGACGCGCCCCCGGAGCGGGCGCTGGTGCTGGAGTCCCAGGGCGTGCTGTTCGGCGTCCCGCTGGGCAACGTCTCCCAGGTGGTGCCCCGGGGCGAGGCGTTCAGCGTCCTGCCGGTGCAGAGCGGGCCCGTGGCGGGCGTCTATCCGCACGCACAGGCCCTGTGGCCCATCTGCTCGATTCCGGCGCTCCTGGGGGCGCCGGCCCGGGTGGAGGACCTGTTCGTCCTGACGGAGCTGGCGGGGCGGAATGTGGGGCTGGCGGCCACCCGGGTGCTCGGCGTGCTGCAGAAGTTCAAGCCGGCCGAGCTGACCGGAACCTTCCGGGCGCCGGGGCTACCGGATCCGGTGATGTTACTGGACCTGCAGCGCATGTTTTCTTGATCGGCCCAAAGCGCGAATCCTAAGCTTCTCCGATTGACACAGGGCGTGCAGGCAGGCTTGCTCGCCCGAAATCTCAAACGAATTCAGGGGGGTATGCGCCCCCCGAGGCCGGAGCCGATGCCCAAGAATCTACTGATCGCCGACGACTCGCTCACCATCCGCAAGGTGATCGGGATGATCTTCGCGACGGAAGACTTCCAGGTGACCGCGGTGGACAACGGGCTGGACGCCATCTCCCGCACGCGCGAGCTGCGTCCGGACGTGGTGCTCGCCGACGTGATGATGCCGGGCAAGAGCGGCTACGAGGTCTGCGAGGCGCTCAAGAGCGACCCCTCGACGCAGGCCATCCCGGTGCTGCTGCTGGCCGGCACCTTCGAGGCGTTCGACGAGAACCGCGCGAAGGCCGCCCGGGCGGACGACCACATCACCAAGCCCTTCGAGAGCCAGATCCTCCTCGACAAGGTGAAGGCCCTGGTGGGCCAGAAGTCCAACACCATGCCCGCGTCCGCCGCGACGCGCGTGCTGCCCCAGACCGCCGCGCCGGTGGCCCCGGCCGCCGCGCCGCCCGCCGCCGCCGCGCCTCCGGGTGCGCGTCCCGCGGGTGCGCCTCCTCCGGGCGCCATGCCTCCGGGCGCGCGTCCTCCGGGTCCGGGCATGCCGCCTCCGGGCGCGCGTCCTCCGGGCGCGGGAGTGCCGCCGCCTCCGGGCGCCGCGCGTCCGCTGCCGGGCGCCGTGCCGCCGGGCGCGCGTCCTCCGGGTGCGCCGCCGCCGGGCGCCATGCCGCCGGGTGCGCGTCCTCCGCCGGGCGCCGTGCCGCCGGGCGCGCGTCCTCCGGGTGCGCCGCCGCCGGGCGCCATGCCGCCGGGTGCGCGTCCTCCGCCGGGCGCCGTGCCGCCGGGCGCGCGTCCTCCGGGTGCGCCGCCTCCGGGCATGGCCGCGCGTCCTCCGGGCCCTGGCGCTCCGAACATCCCGGGTGGCTTCCCGCGTCCTCCGGGCGCCGCGCCGCTGCCCTCCGCGCCCCCGCCCGCCGCGGTGCCTCCGGCGGCCCGGGCCCGCGACCCGTTCGGCCTGGGTGCTCCATCCGCTCCGGCCGCGCCTCCCGCCGCGCAGGCCCGCACGGAGAGCATCCGCATCGAGGACTCGCTGCCCGAGCCCAGCGGCGCGGAGGAGATCTCCCTGGACATCGGCGGTCCGTCGCCGGCCACTCCGCCCGCGCGCGCCCGTCCGGCCGCGGATGGCGGCGAGGCGCAGCTTCGCGAGGCGCTGTCGAAGGCGTCCCGCGAGGTCATCGAGAAGATCGCCTGGGAGGTCGTCCCGCAGCTGGCGGAGACCATCATCCGGGAAGAGCTGGAGCGGCTCATCAAGGACCGCGAGACCCAGCACTGATTCGCAGTCCCCCCTGATTCCCCGCCGGCCCCGTCGGGGGCCGGCCGCTTGCAATGACTGACACGACTGAACTGTCCAAGGCCTACGAGCCCTCCGAGGTGGAGGCGCGGTGGTACAACCACTGGCTGGAGCGCGACTACTTCCGCGCCGAAGCCCCTTCCGCCAAGCCGCCGTTCAGCATCGTGCTGCCGCCGCCCAACGTCACGGGCAGCCTGCACATCGGCCACGCGCTCACCGCCACCATCCAGGACATCCTCACGCGCTGGAAGCGCATGAGCGGCTTCAACGCGCTCTGGCTGCCGGGCACGGATCACGCCGGCATCGCCACGCAGATGGTGGTGGAGAAGGAGCTCAAGAAGACCGAAGGCAAGAGCCGCCACGACCTGGGCCGCGAGGCGTTCCTCGAGCGCGTCTGGACGTGGAAGGGCAAGTTCGGCGCGCGCATCGGCGAGCAGCACCGCTACCTGGGCGCGTCGCTGGACTGGAGCCGCGAGCGCTTCACCATGGACGAGCAGTCCTCGGCCGCGGTGCGCGAGGTGTTCGTCCGGCTGTACGAAGAGGGCCTGATGTACCGGGCCCAGAAGCTCATCAACTGGTGCCCGTCCTGCCGCACGGCCCTCTCCGACCTGGAAGTGGAGCACGAGGAGAAGAACGGCTCGCTCTGGCACATCCGCTACCCGGTGAAGGACAGCGACCGCTCGCTCACCGTGGCGACGACGCGCCCGGAGACGCTGCTGGGCGACACGGCGGTGGCCGTGCACCCGGACGACCCGCGCTACCTGGGCCTGGTGGGCCGCAGCGTGTCCCTGCCGCTCACGGACCGCGAGATCCCCATCATCGCGGACGCGGAGCTGGTGAACATGGAGTTCGGGACGGGCGTGGTGAAGGTCACGCCCGCGCACGACTTCAACGACTACCAGACGGGCCTGCGCCACAAGCTGCCGATGCTGTCCATCCTGGACGAAGCGGCGCGGATGACGAAGGACACCGGCAAGTACGCGGGCCTGGACCGGACCGAGGCGCGCAAGCAGGTGCTGGCGGACCTGACGGAGCTGGGCCTCCTGGAGAAGGAGGAGCCGCACAAGCTGAGCGTGGGCACGTGCCAGCGCTGCGCCACGGTGGTGGAGCCGCGCCTGTCGCCGCAGTGGTTCATCAAGATTGAACCGCTGGCGAAGCCCGCCATCGAGGCCGTGCAGCAGGGCCGCACGAAGTTCGTCCCGGAGTCGTGGACGAACACGTACTTCCACTGGATGAACAACATCCACGACTGGTGCGTGAGCCGCCAGCTGTGGTGGGGCCACCAGATCCCCGCGTGGTACTGCACGGCGTGCACGCCCCCGGAGGCGCGCTCGAAGGACACGGCGGACGTCATCGTGTCGCGCACGACGCCGGAGTCCTGCCCCAAGTGCGGCGGCACGGAGCTGACGCAGGACCCGGACGTGCTGGACACCTGGTTCTCGTCCGCGCTGTGGCCGTTCTCCACGCTGGGCTGGCCCAGGCAGACGGCGGACCTGAAGACCTTCTACCCGACGTCCGTGATGGAGACGGGCCACGACATCATCTTCTTCTGGGTCGCCCGGATGATGATGATGGGCCTGCACTTCATGGGCGATGTGCCCTTCCGCACCGTGTACCTGCACGCGATGGTGCGCGACGAGAAGGGCGAGAAGATGTCCAAGACGAAGGGGAACGTGATCGATCCCCTGGACGTCATCCTCGGCGCGAAGGCGGACGCGCTGCAGCCGTCGCTGCGCAACCGCTTCCCTCAGGGCATGCCCGCGCACGGCGCGGACGCGCTGCGCTTCACGCTGGCGTCGCTGACGCAGCAGGGCCGCGACATCAAGCTGTCCATGGATCGCCTGGGTGGCTACAAGGCGTTCTGCAACAAGCTGTGGAACGCCAGCCGCTTCGCCCTGATGAACATGGGCGACTTCAGCCTGGACCGCACGCCGCTGGAGGGCCGCAAGCTGACGCTGGCGGACCGGTGGATCCTCTCCCGGCTGCAGACGGCCACGGAGCAGACGCGCGCGTCGCTGGAGGCGTTCGGCTTCGCGGAAGCGGCCTCCACGCTGTACCAGTTCCTGTGGGCGGAGTTCTGCGACTGGTACATCGAGCTGGCGAAGGGCTCGCTGTACGGCGAGGACGCGGAGGCCAAGGACACCACGCGCGCGGTGCTGGTGACGTGCCTGGACCGCATCCTGCGGCTGATGCACCCGTTCATGCCGTTCATCACCGAGGAGATCTGGCAGAAGCTGCCGATGTCCAGGCCCACGGAGAGCATCTGCATCGCGGCGTACCCGGAGCCGGAGACGGCGTGGGTGGACGCGGCCGCGGAAGGTGAGATGGCGCCGGTCATCGCGGCCATCGAGGGCCTGCGCACGCTGCGCGGTGAGAGCAACCTGCCGCCGTCCGCCAAGGTGAAGGCGGTGGTGCAGAGCCCGGACGCGACGACGCGCGAGCTGCTGGAGCGGTGGCGCGCGTACCTGATGCCGCTCGCGGGCCTGTCCGAGGTGGTGGTGGGCCCGCCGGGCGCCAAGCCTCCGCAGGCGGCGGCGTTCGTCAGCGGCAACCTGGAGATCTACGTGCCCCTGGCGGGCCTGGTGGATCTGGACGCGGAGCGCGACCGCCTGAAGAAGGAGATCGCCCGCGCCGAGCAGGAGCTCTCGAGTTTGCAGCGCAAGCTGGACAACCCGAACTTCGTGGCCCGTGCTCCGCCGGACGTGGTGGAGAAGGACAAGGCCCGGGTGACGGAGCTCCAGGAGCGCACGGTCAAGCTGCAGGATCACCTCCAGCGCATCGCCCCGGAGCCCCCCATGTCCGAGACGCCGTCACCGTTACCGGGCAGCACCGAGTCCGAAGCCCCTGAAGCGTCCGAGAACATCGCGCCCGAGAGCGCGCAGGTGAAGGTGGCCGCCGAGCCGCGGGCACCAAAGGACGAAGGCGTGAACCTGGGCCAGGAGCTGAAGGGCGAGATTGAAGCCGAGGAGGCTTCACAGGCGCCCAAGGCGGCGGACCCGGTGGTGGAGGAGGCGCTCAACAAGCTGCGCGAGGGCACCAAGGAAGGGCTGTCCGCGGCGGACCACCACGACCTGGGCGTCGCGTACATGAGCATGGGCCTCGTGGACGACGCGATGCGCGAGTTCGACCGGGCCAAGGAGGGCGGCGACGCCCGCGAGGCGCCGGAGGGCTCGGCGAAGCCGGTGAAGAAGGCCGCTGGGAAGAAGCCGGCCGCGAAGAAGGCTCCGGCGAAGAAGGCCTCGGGCAAGAAGCCGGCCGCGAAGAAGGCGGCGGGCAAGAAGGCCCCCGCGAAGAAGGCCGCTGGGAAGAAGCCGGCCGCGAAGAAGGCGGCGGTGAAGAAGGCCCCTGCGAAGAAGGCGGCGGGGAAGAAGGCCGCGGGCAAGAAGACGGCCGCGAAGAAGGCCCCTGCGAAGAAGGCTTCCGCGAAGAAGGCGGCGGGGAAGAAGGCCGCCGCGAAGAAGTCCGCGGCGAAGAAGACCACTCGGGGCAAGCCGGCGCGCAAGGCGCGCCGGTAGGAGGCGGAAGTGCAGCAGGATTATCTCGATCGGCTCATCGCGCTGTCCCTCGACGAGGACCTGGGCGCGGCGGGGGACGTCACCTCGCTGGCGGTGGTTCCCGCTGACGCGGAGGGCAGTGGTGAGCTGGTCGCGAAGGAGCAGATGATCGTCGCCGGCCTGGATGCCTTCGTCCGCGTCTTCCACATGGTGGACGCGGAGGTGGAGGTGGAGGTCCTCAAGCGCGACGGCGAGGAGATCAAACCGAAGGTGGTCGCCGCGCGCGTCCACGGCAAGCTGCGCTCGCTGCTCGCCGCGGAGCGCACCGCGCTCAACCTGGTGCAGCGCGCCGCCGGCATCGCGACGCTGGCCCAGCAGGCGATGACCTCCGTGCGGGGGTCGAAGCTGCGGGTGCTGGACACGCGCAAGACACCGCCGGGCATGCGGGGCCTCGCGAAGCACGCGGTGCGGATGGGCGGCGCCTCCAACCACCGCTTCGGCCTCTTCGACGGCATCCTCATCAAGGACAACCACATCGCGGCGGTGGGTGGAGACATCACCGAAGCGGTCCGCCGTGCGAAGCTGAATGGCCCTCGGCTGGTGAAGATTGAAGTGGAGGTCACCAACTTCAAGCAGTTGGAGGAGGCCATCGCCGCGGGCGCGGACGTCATCATGTTGGACAACATGGACGACGCGCAGATCCGCGAAGCGGTGAAGCTGACGGCGAGCCGCGTGCCCATCGAAGTCTCGGGCGGCGTCACGTTGGATCGGCTGCCGAGGCTCGCGAAGCTGGGCGTGGACTTCGTGTCCATGGGCGCGCTGACGCACTCGGCGCGGGCCATGGACCTGTCGCTGGAGATCGCGACGACGAAGAAGCCCGCGCGAAAGTCCCGCCCCACACAGGGCTGACGCGACACTTCATTCCACGTTGTTTGAAGGGCAGGGCGGGCCGGTGGAACCGGATCCGACCTGCCCTTTGCTTTCGACGGGCGCCGCGCTCACCGCGCCCCGGTGAGCGCCTCCGCGCGCGGCTTGCCCTCCGCCGACGCGGGCATGCCCATCTCCAGCAGCGCGGACAGGGTAGGGGCCACGTCCACGGGGTTGATCTCCTCCAGGTACAGCCCCGCCTTCACGCCCTTGCCCGCGAACACCACGGGCACCTGCGTGTCATAGGAATACGGCGTGCCGTGGTTCGTGCCGCGCGGATAGTCACTGATCACCTGGAAGGGCTTCGACATGTACAGCACGTCGCCGCTGCGCATCGGGTAGTAGCCGCGCCGCATCGCCGCCATGAGCCCATCCGGATCCGCCGCCGTGGCCAGGTCGTCCTTCGCCACCGCCCACACGGTGTAGGGCTGCTTCGCCAGCCACGCCGCCGCCGCGCGCCGCACCGCCACCGCGTCCACCTTGCCGTCGTCCAGCGCCTTGCCGCCCAGGTACACGTCCAGCTCCAGCAGCTTCACCGTCACGTCCACGCCGAACTTCGCCTTCAGCTCCTGCGCCAGCCCCTTCGCCGCCTCCACCGGGTTGAGCCGCGCCGCCGGCACGCCCGCCTGCGCCCACGCCTCCGGGATCTCCGCGCCGCCGTGGTCCGCCGACAGCGCGATGACCAGGTTCGCCTTCCCGCCCGCCGCGCGCTCGGCGGCGGCAATGAGCTCGCCCATCGCCTGATCCAACCGCAGCATCGTGTCCTGCATCTCCCACGAGTACGGCCCGAACGCGTGGAACACCGCGTCCGTGCCGCTGAAGCTCACCGCGAGGATGTCCGGCACTTCGTCCCTGCCCAGCCCTTCACCTTCAATGGCCGCCTTCGCCGCCTGCACCAGCAGGTCATGCGAGAACCCCGACACCGCGAACGCCCGGTACGACGCGGGCCCGGGCGCCTGGAGCCCGCCCTTCAGCGCGTGGGGGAACACGCGCCCCATGCCATAGGCCTCCGGCTCCACCGCGCGGTCATCGTCACCCACGTACTCGGCGCGCGGGCGCAACAGCTCCCACGTCTTGCTGAAAGTCGCGTCCGCCAGCTTGCGCGCGTTGAACGCCTGCATCCACGCGGGCTCCGCTTTCGCGTACCAGGTGCTCGTCACCATCCGCCCCGTGGCCTCGTCGAACCACCACGCCTGGCCCTGCCGCCCGGCCAGCGGAATGGCCGCTCGCGACTTGTACGACAGCGCCACCACCTTGCCCCGGCCCTGCGTGGACACGCGCAGCCGGTCCGCCAGCGTCTCCGCCATCAGGTTCACCGGGCTCGTGTCCGACCCCGGGGGCGTCTCCCCGTTCAGCACCGGATGCGTCGGGTCCGTGTAGACCTGCACCGCCTGTCCGGCCGCGCGGTCGTAGACGTCGTTGTCCACGATGCCGTGGCGCCAGGGGTTCGCGCCCGTGGCCAGCGTCGCGTGGCCCGGGGCCGTGCGCGCCTCCGCGTAGGCGTACCGGGCGTAGGGGTAGTACGCGCCCGTGGAGAGCAGGCGGCCCAGGCCTCCGGTGAGGCGCGGACGGCTTCGGAGCAGGAGGTCGCTGCCCATGGCGTCCACGCTGATGAACAGCGTGAGCTTGGGGGCCTTGGCGGCAGCCGGCAGGGCGAACAGGACGAGGAGGGCGGCGAGGAAGCGCGACATGGTGCGGCAGCCTCTCCGGCCGGATGAACAGAAGCAACCAACATGCGCGCCCACCGCTTGGACACGTCACCCCGCCCTGATATGGGCGCCTCAATGGTCGAGGCACGGCTGCGCGTCATCTACGGCGACACGGATCAGATGGGGGTCGTCTACTACGCGAACTACTTCCGCTACTTCGAGTTCGCCCGCAGCGAGTTCTTCCGTGCCCACGGAGGCAGCTACCGCGAACTGGAGAGCACCGGACTGCTCTTGCCCGTGGTGGAGGCCAGCGCCCACTACAAGGCGTCCGCGCGCTACGACGACCTGCTCCTCATCCGCACCACCCTGGACGAGTTGCGCCGTGCGTCACTCGTGTTCACCTACGAGCTGCTGCGCGACGGTGACGCTCCCACGCTCCTGTGCACCGGCCGCACGATGCACGCCTGCGTGGGGCGCGACGGTAGACCCCAGCGACTGCCCCAATCCATCGCCCGCCTGAAGGCCGCGGACGACACCGACACCTGAAGCTTTTCCCCTTCCCGAATTCCCGAACGAGGAGCACCCGACAATGGATCGCAACCTGGCAATGGAGGTCGTGCGCGTCACCGAGATGGCGGCCATCGCCTCCGCCCGGCTCATGGGCCGCGGCAACAAGGACGAGTCCGACCAGGCCGCCGTGGACGCGATGCGCCGCGCCTTCGACGCGCTGAACATCGACGGCACGGTCGTCATCGGAGAGGGCGAGCGCGACGAGGCGCCCATGCTCTACATCGGTGAGCGCGTAGGCGCCCGCGCCGCCGGCGCCCCCGAGGTGGACATCGCCCTGGACCCGCTGGAGGGCACCAACCTGTGCGCCTACGGCCGCCCGGGCTCCATCTCCGTCGTGGCCATGTCCAGCCACGGCGGCCTGCTCAACGCGCCCGACACGTACATGGAGAAGATCGCCGTCGGCCCTCGCGCCAAGGGCGCCATCGACCTGATGAAGTCCCCCACGGACAACCTGCGCTCCATCGCGGAGCGCATGAAGCTCTACGTGGAGGACCTCACGGTCATGATCCTCGACCGCGAGCGCCACGCCGACCTCATCAAGGAGGTCCGCGCCGCGGGCGCCCGCGTGCGCCTCATCGAGGACGGTGACGTGGCGGGCGCCATCGCCACCTGCTTCGAGGGCTCCGGCGTGGACGTGCTCATGGGCATCGGCGGCGCGCCCGAAGGCGTCATCGCCGCGGCGGCCATCCGCGCCACCGGTGGCGACATGCAGGGCCGGCTCGTGCCGCGCAACCAGGGCGAAATCGAGCGCGCCAAGAAGATGGGCATCGCCGACATCCACAAGATCTACGCCGCCGAGGAGCTGGCCCGCGGTGAGGTGATGTTCGCCGCCACGGGCGTGACCAGCGGCGACTTCCTCAAGGGCGTGCGCTTCTTCGGCGGTGGCTGTGAGACGCACTCCGTCGTCATGCGCAGCAAGACGGGCACCGTCCGCTTCATCCAATCCATCCACAAGTTCGACAAGAAGCCGGGCTACGCGCCGTAAGCTGTCCCCCAGCCTGAGTCCTTCACGCCTCCCGGAGACACCGTCATGGCCGGCGCCACGCGCACCATCACCATCAACGCCCCCGTCGAGAAGGTCTTCGACATCATCACGAACTACGACCGCTACGCGGAGTTCCTCCCGGAGGTGAAGAAGGTCTCCACCTCGCAGCGCCAGGGGAACACCGTCCAGGTGCACTACGAGGTCGATGTGGTGAAGCGCATCCGCTACACCATCCGCGTCACCGAGGAGCGCCCCAAGCGCATGTCCTGGACCTTCGTCGAGGGCGAGGTGATGAAGGACAACAAGGGCAGCTGGACGCTGGAGCCCGAGGGCGAGGGCAAGACGCGCGCCACCTACAACGTGGAGATGGCCCTGGGCGCCCTCATCCCCAAGGCCATCATCAACACCCTCACGGAGACCCAGCTCCCCAAGATGCTGGAGGCCTTCAAGCGTCGCGCGGAAGCCCCCTGACGGCTTTCGTCGACGGCCTCCGTCACCGCTGACGTTCCGCGTCAGCTCCCCGCCCGCCAGCCTGTCTTCCCACGCGGCCCACGCCGTGCAAGGGAGCAGGAGGGCGGGCGGGCCCTTTTCGGCTGGAGCCGTGCCGCGCGAGGGCAGGGGGGCCACCTGAAATGAGTCGTGTTGCGGCGCGCGGTGGGCGCATTAGGATCAGGCGAATTTTGAACGTCCACGGACGTCTCCCTGACATCCGTGGCACGGTTGCCCTGTCCCGGATGTCGGGAGCTGGACGAGCAGCCATGCGGAATCAGGGCGGCGTCCCCAGAAAGAAACCGGGGTTCTTAATTTGCATCAAAGAGATGTGGAAGTGGTAAGGGGGCGGGACGGCGGGCGTACATCGGGGTACGTAGGCTGAGGGAGAGACCGAACCCATGCTCGACGCGTTCATCATTGAAGAAATCAAGCGCCGCGAGCGGCTCCGCCGCGAGGATTACGAGCGGCCGGTAGTGGAGCTCCCACTGCCCGCACCCGATGACCGTCCCCACCGGAGGACGGACACCGAGGACGAGAAGCCGTCGCGAGGCGTCGTCGTCATCGACCTCCTCGGCTGATGACCCATCCCACCCGTGGCCCCGGAGCCACGGCGTGTCCTCAAGCCCGCGGACGGGCCTTCCCTCACCGGACGGCCCCCGCGGGCTTCGCATTTGCGGGGCTTTCCTTAGGCCGGGGCCAGCAGCAGCAGGTGCCGGGGGTGGTACACCTCCCACAGCACCGTCCCCTTCTGGAGGGGGTTGTAGGGCTGGAGGGCCAGGAGGACCTTCTCGCACCACTCCTCCGGCAGCGCCCCTTCACCGTGGAAGGCGCCCACCAGCGCGCCGGTGACGGAGGCGTGCACCTCCGTGTCGCCGCCCCGGTGGATGACGTCCAGGAGCGCGGCCTCCGCCGTGGGCACGTGGAGCAGCTCCCAGAAGGCCAGCCGGAACGCGGCACGCACCGCGTTATTGCCGGGCCGGTGCATGTGCAGCTCCGGGCCGTAGAGCTGCGGGTCGTCCTTGGCCGCCAGGGCCAGGTCCTCGCGCAGGAGGCCCGCGGCCTGGGACACCTCCTGGACGTAGTCCTTCTCCTGCTTCCCCAGGGCGGCGGCCGCCAGGGAGATGCCCACCTCCGCGGCCGGCAGCAGGTCCTCGGCCTTCAGGTTCGGCCCTCCCGTCACCGCCTTGGCGATGGCGGCGCACAGCCCCGCGCTGGCCAGCTGGCTGCGCGGGTCGAAGTGGGTGAGGGCGGTGTCCTCCAGCGCGGCCCTGGCCAGGGCGAAGGAGTCCTTCGCCAGGACCACGCCCAGGGGCACCACGCGGGGCAGGGCGCCCGCGGGGGCCAGGCGGCGGAAGTTCTTCTGCCAGACGCGCTTGCCGGCGTCCTTCAGCTGGGGCGTGGGGCTCGCGTCACACTCCTGGAACAGCTCCCGCATGGGCTCGCTGACGGAGATGGCGTGCGGCTGCCACGCCCGGTAGCGCTTGAGCGCGTCCCCTGCGTCATAGCGCTTGAGGTCGCGCAGGCTCAGGGCCAGCGCCACCGCGAGCTGGGTGGGCTCCGTCACCTGCCCCTTGCGCAGGTCGTGTTGTCCACCGCCGTGCATGCCCTGGTACGGCCCCTCGGCGAGCTGGGGGAAGGCCGGTGCGTAGAAGGGCCTTCCTGCGGTGGGCACGGCCAGGGCGTTGCCGATGGCGAGGCCCAGCAGGGCACCCCGGGCGCGTTGACCGGGAAGCGGGTCGGGGCCCGTGGCGCGGCGCTTGGGAGGAGGAGGCATTCGGCGGCTGGACACTGTAGCAGGCGGCCCGTGCGAGCGCGCTTGCCCGTTCCGGCCGTGCCTCGTAGAAACGGCCGCCTATGACCGAGATCGCTCAAATCCTGGCGCGTGAAGTGCTCGATTCCCGTGGCAACCCGACCGTGGAGGCCGAAGTGCTGCTCGTGGGCGGCTCGCGCGGCCGCGCGACGGTGCCCTCCGGCGCCTCCACCGGCGAGCACGAGGCGCACGAGCTGCGCGACGGTGACAAGGGCCGCTACCTGGGCAAGGGCGTGCAGAAGGCCGTGGACCACGTGCGCGACACCATCGGGCCCGCGCTCATCGGCATGGACGCCGTGGACCAGGTCGCCGTGGACCAGCGGATGATTGAACTGGACGGCACGTCCACCAAGTCCAAGCTGGGCGCCAACGCCATCCTCGCCGTCTCCATGGCCGCCGCGCGCGCCGCGGCGGACGCGCACGGCCTGCCGCTGTACCGCTACGTGGGCGGCCTGCAGGCGCGCACGCTGCCCGTGCCGCTGATGAACATCCTCAACGGCGGCGCGCACGCGGACACCCGCGTGGACGTGCAGGAGTTCATGGTGGTGCCCGCCGGCGCGAAGACCTTCGCGGAGGGCCTGCGCTGGGGCGCGGAGGTGTTCCACGCGCTCAAGAAGATCCTCAAGGGCCGCAAGCTGGCCACGGGCGTGGGCGACGAGGGCGGCTATGCCCCGGACCTGCCGGCCAACGAGGAGGCGCTCAAGCTCATCATGGAGGCCATCGACGCCGCGGGCTTCAAGGCGGGCGAGCAGCTGTTCCTGGCGCTGGACGTGGCCGCGAGCGAGTTCTTCGACAAGGGCTCCAAGAAGTACAAGCTCAAGGGCGAGGGCAAGGAGTACGACTCGCAGGGCCTGCTGGAGTACTACCGGGGCCTGACGCAGAAGTACCCCATCATCTCCATCGAGGACGGCATGGCGGAGGATGACTGGGAGGGGTGGAAGAAGCTCACCGACGCGCTGGGTGACAAGGTGCAGCTCGTGGGCGACGACCTCTTCGTCACCAACGTGGAGCGCCTGGCCAAGGGCATCCAGACGGGCACGGCGAACTCCATCCTGGTGAAGGTGAACCAGATTGGCTCCCTGACGGAGACGTTCGACGCGGTGCGCATGGCGCACAAGGCGGGCATGACGTCCATCATGAGCCACCGCTCCGGCGAGTCCGAGGACACCACCATCGCGGACCTCGCGGTGGCGCTGGACTGCGGGCAGATCAAGACGGGCTCGGCGTCGCGCTCCGACCGCGTGGCCAAGTACAACCAGCTGCTGCGCATCGAAGAGGAGCTGGGCGCCGGGGCGCGGTACGCGGGCCGTACGGCCTTCCGCTCGCTCGCGAAGAAGCAGTGACCGTGAGCACTTCGCGCCCCCGCATCCTCGTCTCCAACGACGACGGCTACTTCTCCGAAGGGCTGCAGACGCTCGTGGAGGCGGTGAGCCCCCTGGGCGAGGTGTGGGTGGTGGCGCCTGACCGCGAGCAGAGCGCCGCCTCCCATGCCATCAGCCTGCACCGGCCGCTGCGCATCAAGGAGGTGCGCGAGCGGTGGTTCGCCGTGGACGGCACCCCCACGGATTGCTCGTATCTGGCGGTGAACCACCTGCTGAAGGACAATCGTCCCCAGCTCATGGTCTCCGGCATCAATCACGGCGCGAACCTGGCGGACGACGTCACGTACTCCGGGACGGTGGCGGCGGCCATGGAGGCCGCGTTCCTGGGCGTTCCGGCCATCGCGTTCAGTCTGGTGACGCGGGGGCCGTTCGACTTCGGGCCGGCGGGCCGCTTCGCGCGGGCGCTGGTGACGGAGGCGCTGTCGCGGCCCCTGCCGCCCCGGATGCTCCTCAACGTGAACATCCCGGGGGGCGTGGAGCCGGACGGCTACGTCATCACCCGGCAGGGGCGGCACTCCTACGGCTACAACGTCGTGGAGAAGGAGGACCCGCGCGGCCGCAAGTACTACTGGATTGGCGGCACGGAGTACGCGCACGAGGACATCCCGGGCAGCGACTGCAACACCGTCTTCGACGAGAAGCGCGTGTCGGTGACGCCGCTGCACTTCGAGATGACCGACCACGGTCGCATCCCCGAGCTGTCGGGGTGGAACCTGCAGGGCTTCAAGCGGCACGGTTCGGGCGGCGGTGCCTGAGTTTGGGGCCGGGCGGCTCCAGCCGAGCGGGCAGGGCGCTCTGGGTGTTGCTCGCGGCCGCGCTGTTCAGCGGCTGCGTGGGCACCCAGGCCGCCTCCTCCTCGCAGCTGGACACGGCGGACGCGCGCTCGGTGTCCACGAGTGACGGCAAGCCGCTGTCGTTCGCGCTGAGGCCCACGCACGAGGAGCCGGAGCTGGTGGCGGTGCGCCACCGCGTGGGCCCGGGCGAGACGATGTACCGCATCGCCAAGACGTACGGCATCACGGTGGAGGAGCTGGCGCGGGCCAACGGCATCAAGGATCCGCGCGAGTTGTCCGTGGGCCAGGAGCTGATGATTCCGGGGGAGGAGCCCCCGAAGTACGGCGACCCGGGGCCGCTGTCCGACGAGGAGCCGGAGCTGGTGCTGTCGAAGCCGGGGCAGGCGCCGGTGTCCACGCCGCGCCGCTCGGTGCCCGCGGTGTCGCGCCGCGAGGATCCGCCGCGTGCGCGCGTGGTGTCGGGGCGGCCGGGCGCGCCGTCGCGTCCGAGGCTCGCGACGCAGGGGTTGCTCGACTGGCCGTTGAGAGGCGTGCTGTATGGCCGCTTCGGAAAGAAGGGCAAGGAGCCGCACGACGGCATCGACCTGGCGGCGCCCGCGGGCACGCCCATCAAGACGGCGCAGGAGGGCACGGTCCTCTACGCGGGCGAGCAGAAGGGCTACGGCCTCATCGTCATCGTGGAGCACGCCCCTCCGCTGATCACCCTCTACGCGCACAACCGCGACCTGCGCGTGAAGACGGGACAGAAGGTCCGGCGCGGGCAGGTCATCGCCACGGTGGGCGAGTCCGGCCGCACGTCCGGCCCGCACGTGCACTTCGAGGTGCGCGCGGATGGGAAGCCGGCGGATCCGCTGGAGTACCTGGGCGTGATGCCGTCCGCGTCCGAGTAGTCCTCGTTCCGCCGGACACGAGGCGGCGCTCAGGGCTGGACGGCGTAGAGCTGCCCGCGCATCTCTCCGTAGTAGGTATGGGCCTTGGTGTGCAGGTTGAAATAGAGCACGCCCTTGCGCGCGAGCGACTCGAGCCCGGCCAGCGTCCGCGTCTGGGCCAGGAAGCCCAGCTCCGCCGGACAGCTCTCCGGGAGCCCGGACTTCATGCCCTTCATGTCCTTGACGAAGGTGATGTTCGCGTTGGTCAGCTCCACCGACCAGCGTCCGTTGGCGAGCGTCTTCGTCAGGTTGCCCGACTCGCCGAAATCCACCACCACGGGACCCAGGACGCCCGGCGGTCCGCAGTGGATGTGGAACATGAGGATGTCGGCGGGATTGACGCCGGTCATCTCGACCTCGACGTAGGCCCGCGTCAGGTCCTTGGAGAAGCGCAGCACCCCATGGCCCCGGGACATGCGCTGCTCCCTCGGCGTCGAGGGCGCGGTGGCCCCCAGGCTCTTCTGCAGGAGCTTGGGCGTTTCGGACTCCTCGCCGGGCTCCTGGGCGGGGCTGAGGAAGGCTTCATAGACGGTGAAGGTCGTCGCGCCGAGCGCGGGGTCCTTGGCATGGGAGGACAGCGCGCCGAGGGTCAGGACGAGGGTCAGGGACATGGGGATTCGCAAGGCGGACTCCTGCACGAAGGGAACGCCATATGGCGTAGCGTGGACGCCTGCCCCCGGGGATGGCCAAAAGTGGCCACCCGATGACCGGCTTCGGTCCACGGGCGCGCCTCACAGCGGTGCGATGATCCGCCGGATGTGTTCGAGCACCTGCCGGATCTTCGGAAGCTCACTGAGCGCCTCCGGCACACTCACGCGCAGCGGTTGCTCACGCCCCACGACGTCCGCGAGCACGGGGACCAGTGCCCCCTCCACCTCGCCCGGGTCCGCCAGGTCCACGCTGGGAATCAGCCCGATGCCTTGCCCCGCGAGGCAGCACGCCCGAATGAGATGGATGTCCGTGGAGATGAGGGCGGGTTCCACCTGGAACGCGGGGCCTCGAAGCTGGGGCCACAGGCATGCGTCGCCCCCCGGGCCCTGCCAGGAGAACAGTTCGTGGTTCCGGAGGGCCTCCACGGAGTCTGGCAGACCGCGCTCACGCAGGTAGTCCGCGCCTGCCCAGAGGCGCTCGCGAACTCGCAGCACCACCTGGGAGATCCAGGGGCCACGGGGCATGTCCTCCCCGAAGTGCACCGCGAGGTCCACGTTGTCGAGCGGCTCCCCCAGCGGATGGTCGCTGAAACATGCGTGCACCCGCAGGAGTGGATAGGTGCTCCGCAGCAAGCCGAACAGCGGCGACAGCAGGTGTGGCGGAAGGCCCACCGGCAGCACCACGCGCAGGAGCCCCGAGGGGGCCTGCCCGACCTCGCGCAGTGAGGCCACCAGCGCGCGTGTTTCCTGCATCATCAGCCGGCCGCGACGGGCGAGCACCTCGCCCGCCTCCGTCAACACCACGCCCGTTCGGGTGCTCTTGAGCAGAGGCACTCCCGCGCGCGCCTCCAGCGCCTCGACGCGACGCCGCAGCGTCGTCCTGGCCACTCCCAGGATGTCCGCCGCGGCCAGGAACGAGCCCGTCTCCGCGACGCCGACAAAGGCACGCAACTCTTCCAGGTCCATGCGCTCGACACGCCGGAGCGGACCGTCCAGGCCCGCTCCAACGCTCCTCCCGTCGAGCGAGCATCCGCAGGTCGACCCGTGACTTGCAAGAAGGGGGGGCTTGGACTGGAGCGGAAGCAGGCCGGGAAGAAGGCGCTGGACGCGCTGACGACTAGGTTTCCCCGGGAGCGGGAGGCGTGGCGCGGGGCGGGTAGCCTCCTGCGTGGCGGGCGCGCTCGCGCACCAGGGCGAGGATGTTCTCGCAGGTGGGCATGGGCCTGCCCACGAGCTGGCCCAGCTCCACGACGGCGCCCAGCAGGGCATCAATCTCCATGGGGCGCCCGCGCTCCAGGTCCTGGAGCATGGACGTCTTGTGCGCGCCGACCTGGGACGCGCCTTGGATGCGCTGATCCACGTCGATGAGGAAGCGCGTGCCCAGCGTCTCCGCCACGGCCTGTGCCTCCACCATCATCGCGCGCGCCACGGTGCGCAGGTCCGGCTGGCGGGCGAGGACGTCGAGCGTCGCGCCGGTGAGCGCCGACAGGGGGTTGAAGGCGAGGTTGCCCCAGAGCTTCACCCAGATTTCATCGCGGATTCGGGGGCGCACGGGCGACTTGAGCCCGGCCTTCATCATGAGCTGCGAGAGGGCCTGCACGCGCGGGCTCTTGCTGCCGTCCGGTTCGCCCAGCGTCACGCGGTCGTTGTACGTGTGCACGATGACGCCGGGAGAGACGACCTCCGCGGCCGGGTACACCACCGTGGCGATGACGCGCTCCGGAGGCAGCGTGCGCAGGAGGACGCCGCCGGGGTCCACGCTCTCGATGTGGCGGCCCTCGTACGGGCCTTCGAGTCCGTGGAAGTACCAGTAGGGCACGCCGTTGATGCCGGTGACGAGCGCCGTCTCCGGGCCCAGCAGCCGGGCAATCTGCGGCGCGGCGGCGGGCAGGGCGTGGGCCTTGAGCGTGAGGAACACGTAGTCCTGCGGGCCCGCTTCGTCGGGAGCATCCGTGCAATGCGGATGCACGGTGACCGTCTCGCCGCCGCTGGTGAGCGTGACGCCGTGGGTGCGCATCGCGTCCAGGTGGGCGCCTCTCGCGATGAAGGTGACGTCCGCGCCGGCCTGGAGCAGCTTGACGCCGAGGAACCCGCCGATGGCGCCCGCGCCGAAGATGGCGATCCTCATGACGTGAGCCCCAGCCGCTCCGCGAGTCCGATGCGCTGCACCTTGCCGGTGGGGCCCTTGGGCAGCTCCGTGAGGAAGACGATGCGGCGGGGCACCTTGAAGTCCGCCATGCGTGACGCGACGAAGTCACGCAGCTCGCGCTCGGTGGGGTTGTGGCCCTCGCGCGGGACGACGGCGGCGGCCACGTCCTCGCCGAGCTTCGGGTGGGGCAGGGCGAACGTCACGGCCTGCTGCACGGCGGGATGATCCAACAGCACGGTGTCCACCTCCAGCGGGCTCACCTTCTCCCCGCCGCGATTGATCAGCTCCTTCAGCCGGCCGGTGAGGCGCAGGTAGCCCTGCGCATCGAGCGTGCCCTGGTCGCCCGTGCGGAACCACCCGTGGGTGAAGGCACGCGCGTTGGCCTCGGGGTTGTTCACGTAGCCGGACATGACGTTGGGGCCCCGGATGACCACCTCGCCCAGCGCACCTGGAGGCAGCAGCGTGCCTGCGTCGTCCATGATGGCGACCTCCGGTCCGGCGGCGAGCCCCACCGACCCCGCGTACCGGGGACGCGGTGGCAGCGGGTTGGAGGCCATCTGGTGCGCGGCCTCCGTCATGCCGTAGCTCTCGATGACGGGCACGCCGAAGACGCGCTCCAGCTCCTCCATCACCTGTGGGGGCAGCGATGCGGAGGAGGAGCGGATGAAGCGCAGGCGGTGGTCCTTCAGGCTGTCCGCGTTGCGGCGGGCACGCTCCAGCAGCGCCTGATGCATGGTGGGGACGGCCGTGTACCAGGTGGGGCGGACCTCCTCGAACCAGGAGAAGAAGCGCAGGGCGTTGAAGCCCGGCGTGCACACCACGCGGCCTCCGGCGCCAAGGCTGGACAGCACCGCCGCCACGAGCCCGTGGATGTGGAACAGCGGCATGATGTTGAGACACACATCCGTGGGCCCCAGGCCCAGCTGCGCGCCGATGTGCCGCGCCGAGGCGCTGAGGTTCGCCTGCGTCAGCGGAACCTGCTTGGGCCGCGCCGTCGTGCCCGACGTGTGCAGCACCAGCGCGACGTCGTCCGCGGCGGCGGGCCCGGGACGTTGCGCCCTGCCGGATAACGACGGACTGGCCTTGAGCGTGAAGTGCCCCGCGGGTCCATCCGGCGTCGGGCTCAGTTCGATGAGTGGGAGGCTCCGTGCGCGCGCGACCTCGCGGGCCGGTCCCTCCGTCCCTTCGAGCACGACGAGGGCACGGGCCTGGAGGTCCTCCAGGTAGAACGTGAGCTCGTCCGCGCGATAGGCGGGGTTGAGCGGCGCGGTCGTCGCGGCGCTGGCCACGGCGAGGAAGGCCGCCGCCATCTCCGGCCCGTTGGGTAGCACCAGCGCGATGCGATCACCCTGTCCCAGGCCCCACGCGTTCAACTGCTCGCGGACGCTCGCGGTGAGCTCCCGCAGCGCGCCATATGTCATGCCCCGCCGGCCGGGCGCACCGAGCGCTACATCCTCCGGCCGTCCGCGTGCGAGCAGTGCTTCGAGGGTGTCCATCCGCTCCATGCCGGGCTCCACGTCCTCGGGGTTCCCTTGCCGAATATGGCCGTGGATCCTCGTGGGCAACCGCTTTGTGCGCGGGCCGTCCTGCTCCGGGGATGGCGCCGGAGCGGGGGCCCTGGCGCTCTGCTATATCGGCGCGTCGGGAGGCTTCACCATGTCGCGGAAAGTGGCGCTCATCACCGGCGCATCGGCGGGACTCGGGGTTCAGTTCGCGGAGCAGTTCGCGAAGGATGGGCACGACGTCATCCTCGTGGCGCGCGGCGTGGCGAAGTTGGAGGAGCTGGCTCGCAAGCTGGAGCAGGCGCACGGGGTGAAGGCGCACGTGCTGCCGGCGGACCTGGGCCAGCCCGCCGCACCCGAGCAGCTCTTCGCGCGCGTGCAGGAGCTGGGGCTCGCGGTGGACTTCCTCGTCAACAACGCGGGGTTTGGATCCTCCGGACCGTTCCTGGATCAGGACCTGGGGCGCGAGGCGGAGATGGTGGAGGTCAACTGCACCGCGCTCCTGAAGCTCACGCACCTGTTCGCGAGGCCCATGCGCGAGCGCAAGCAGGGGCGCATCCTCAACATCGCGTCCACGGCGGGCTTCCAGCCGGGGCCGTACATGGCCACGTACTTCGCGACGAAGGCGTTCGTGCTGTCCTTCACGGAGGCGCTCGCGTTCGAACTGGACGGCACCGGCGTGACCGTGACCTGCCACTGCCCGGGTGCCACGAAGACGGAGTTCACCGCGCGCGCGGGCAACGCGGAGTCGCGCCTGTTCAAGCGGTCGGGCGTGGCGGAGGCGCCCGAGGTGGCGGGCCATGCCTACGCGGCGATGATGAAGGGGGAGGTCCTCTCCATCCACGGCCTCCTCAACCGGCTGGCGGCGTTCTCGCTGCGGTTCAGCCCCCGCGCCGCGGTGCGTTTCTTCACGGCGAAGCTCAACCAGCAGGCCTGAGCGGGCAGGGAAGCGGGCACGGAGCCCCTGGGCGCGGGCCGGGAGGAGGGTAGAGTGTCGAGCGTGTTTCGCCCCCCCTGGCTTCTCCTGACGTGCCTCGTGTCCCTGGCGTCACCTGCCCTCGCGCAGGATGGGACGGCTGTCCCCCCAGTGGTTCCCGCTCCGTCGCGGACGCCGTTCACGGTGGCCGTGCTGCCCCTGGAGGCGAATGCGGCGGGGAAGGAGGCCGCGCCGGGCATCACGTCGCTCATCGCCGGCCGGCTCGCGGAGTCGCCCCGGCTGCGCGTGCTGTCCCAGCGTGAGCTCCAGATGAAGGTCGGCGCCGAGCGTCAACAGGAGTTGGTGGGCGACGCCCCTTGCGAGAAGGGGGACTGCGTCCAGGCTCTGTCCTCGCTGACGGGCGCACGCTACGTCCTCACGGGCCGCCTGGACCGTTTCGGAGGGCAGTACCTCTTCACCGCGAGCCTCGTGGACACGGAGGACGGCCGCACCCTCGCGCGGCCGCGCGCGGAGGCCTCCGAGGACGGCGAGCTGTTGCGCGCGGTCGTCGCCGTGTCCGACGAGCTGAGCGTCGCGCTCGATTCGCCCGGCGAAGTCGTCACCGCCCGGCCGCTGCTGGGCGGCGCGGTCGCGTCGTCGCCGGGGGGCGGGCTGACGCTGGGGCTGCGCTTCAACAACAGCTTCATCGACAAGCTGGCGTCGTTGAACCCGGGCGTGGACCTGGAGGTGGGGTACTGGTTCCACCCGGAGTGGCAGGGCTTCGTCCAGGTGGGCTTCACGCTGGTGCGCGCCGGCGGCACCGACGAGGGCAAGGTCAACGTGCTGCCCAGCATCGTGGGGGCACGGCACTACCACCGCCTGGAGAAGACCCTGCGGCCCTACTGGGGCTTCGGCCTGGGCGTGCAGCTGTCGTTCGGCGACTACGGCATCTTCCAGAACACGGGCCCGCTGCCGTCCGTGGTGGGCTTCGTGGGGTTGGAGTACCTGCTGGTGGGCCACGTGGCCTTCCAACTGGAGCTGGGGACGAACATCGCGCAGGCAGTGCTGGGGCTCGCCGACGACGGCGCGGGCGACGGCCTCAACCTGGATGTCAACGCCGGCATCGCGTACCACTTCTGAGTCTTCCGGAGCCTTTATGTCCTCGCGTCTGCGCGCCCTGCCGCTCCTCGTCTTGCTGGCCTCCGGGGCCTGCACCGAACCGCCGAAGATGGATCCGAAGGACCAGGCGGAAGGGCTCTACCTCCGGGGCAACTCCGAGTACCTCCAGGGCAAGTTCGACGCCGCGCTCAAGTCCTTCGACGAGATGAAGGCCCTGGCACCCGGAGACCCGCGGCTGCCCGCCGCGAGGGGCGAGGTGCTCCTGTCGATGAGCCGGCTGGAGGAGTCCGAAAAGGAGTTCGAGGCCGCGCTGCGGTTGGATCCGAAGCGCTCTACGAATTGGAGCCGGTTGGGGTTCATCCAGGCGCAGCTGGGCAAGAAGGACGAAGCGCGACAGTCGCTGCAGAAGGCGCTGGCGCTGCATCCGAAGGACTTCAACGCGCTGGAGCAGCTGGGCGAGCTGGCCGAGGAGCGCGGCGACCACGCCGAGGCCGTGCGCGACTTCACGCAGGCGGCCGAAGCCGCGCCGGAAGCGTCGAAGTCCGACCTGCTGGTGCGGGCGGTGGACGTACTGACGAAGCAGGGGCGGCAGGACGAGGTGCTCGGGCTGCTGCGCAAGGCGACGGGGCAGGGCGTGCGCACGCCGGAGGTGCTGACGGCGCTGGGGGACGCGGAGGTGCGCGCGGGCCGGTTGCCGGAAGCGGCGGCGGCCTACGAGGAGGCCGCGAAGAAGTCGCCCAAGGACCCCACGCTGTGGGAGCTGGTGGCGGAGATCCAGCTCAAGCTGGGCAAGCGCGAGGACGCGCTGAAGGCCTACGGCGAGTCGCTGAAGGTGAAGGACCGCGCCATCGTCCACGTGGCGCTCGCGAGGGCGCACCTGGCGGTGGAGGACCGCGCGGCGGCGGAAGGGGAGCTGCAGAAGGCCCTGGACACGGTGTCGGGGGCGGACGTGGGGGAGATGCAGGAACTCGCGGACCTGCTCACGACAATGGGGCGCAAGCAGGACGCCCTGCGCATTCTGACGAGCCTGGGCTCGGAGCCGGGGCACGCGAAGAACACGGAGTTGCAGCTGGCCACCGCAAGGCTCGCGCAGGACTTGAAGGACACGGCCACGGTCCAGGCCGCGTGCGCCCGGGTGGCCGCGGCGGCGACGGATGGTGGCGTGGTGAAGTGCCCTTGAGGATGCTGGCTCGATGGTAGAATTCTGACAACGCTATGCTCGATCGCACCGTCACTTGCCACAATTGGTTCATTTACCTGTGATTGCAATCTGGCTTGGGTTGGCTTGGTAGACATGCGGTCGAGATGTGCACTTGGCATATGGGTTTGGAATGAACAAAAACAATTCTTCAAATGAAGCTTTCCGGCGCATTGAGGCAGCCATTCGCGGGGGAGGCAAGAAGCTAGAGTTGAGTTGGCTTGGTCTTGACGAGATGTTGGAAGAGATTCGTCATCAAGCCCGACTTTCGTCGGTGGAAGAGATTGACTTGCTGGGTAATCACCTTCGAGGGTTGCCAGGTTGGCTTGGTGAGCTTAAGGGCTTGCGATCGATTGACATTCGAAGAAATCCGATAGGTCGAGTAAATTCTCGTCCTGGAATGACTATTGACTGGGATGTCTATGTGGAAAACAAAGATTCGATCGAACCGGAGCACATCAGGGGATTTCGTCTCGGCTCTCGATTCAAGACTGCGGTTGATGAGATTGGTAATTTCCCAAATCTCGAGATCGTTGATTTCGGCCAAGATGGGCCCAATAACGATTTTGATTCCGAAGAAATGGAGCGAGCCATTGATGTTGTTGTGGAGGCCTTGCCCGGTCTCAAGGAGCTTGAGTTGCTCCATGTCGGGCTGCGAAGAGTTCCAAAATCCATTGCCAAGCTCAGTAAGCTGGAGTCTTTAGATATCTCAAGCAATCCAATTGAGATTCTTCCGGCTTACCTCGTTCATCTGGAGGGTCTGAGGACTTTGTCCTTTGCGGACACGGCGGCGGCCTATATTCCAGATTGGGTTTTTGAACTCTCAAGGCTTGAGGTGCTTCAGGCGGGATATAATGGAATTCGAACCATCCCCAAGGCCATCGGGCGACTTGCGAAGTTGCGGAGCCTATTCGTCAACGACAATCACCTGTCGGATCTGCCAGCGTCGATAGCGGGGCTGTCCGCGCTTGAGTGGATATATTTGTCATACAATCTCTTCAAGAAAATTCCTGACGTGCTGTTTGATGTTGGGAGTCTTGAGCGGATTGCGTTCAATGCTGCAAGTGGCGAGCGCACTGTTTATTGGGCTGCCGGAGATATTCCAATCACTGGGGTGAAGCGCCGGAGGGGAAGGATTCGTGAAGTTGGGGTGGGCATTCTTCGGTTGCAGCGACTGGCTAGTCTGACTCTTGAAGAGCAGCCAATTCAAACTCCTCCGGAAGAAGTGGTCGCGCAGGGCGTTGATGCAATCAAGAACTACTGGAGGCAACGGAATGAGGCGGGGACCGACTACTTGTGCGAGGCAAAGCTCATAATTGTTGGAGAGCCTGGTGCAGGGAAGACGTCGCTGGCGAACAAGATAGTGAATTCGGATTATCGCTTGCGCACGGAGGAGAAGTCGACCGAGGGGATCGATGTTTTGCATTGGGGTTTTCCTGTTAACTTGATTCCCAAGGGCAGTTCTCCTTCTGCCGTGGTTTTGAGGAACTTTAATGTAAATGTCTGGGACTTTGGTGGGCAGGAAATCTATCATGCGACGCATCAGTTTTTCCTGACGCGAAGATCGGTGTATGTTCTTGTTGCTGATGGGCGGCGGGAGGATACGGATTTTTACTATTGGTTAAGTGTTGTGGAGTTGTTGAGTGAGGGAAGCCCGATCATCGTTGTGATGAATGAGAAGCAGGATCGACAGCGGGATATCGACGAGACCGGGCTTCGAGGACGGTTTGCCAATTTGCGCGAAGTGCTTGTGACGAATTTGGCAAGTAACCGCGGACTTGATGAGATCCGTCGTGTAGTGCGATCCCACTTGGAGCGACTTCCTCATATCGGCGAAGCACTTCCCGCAACATGGCGGAGAGTGCGCGAGGTGCTTGAGAGGGATTCGCGAAATTATATTTCTTTGGCCGATTACCTTCGGGTTTGCGAAGAAAATGGGTTTACGAGGCACGAAGACAAGATACAGCTTAGTGGGTACCTTCATGATCTTGGAATTTGCGTCCATTTTCAAGATGACCCGATTTTGAAGGGGATTGTCATCCTGAAGCCTAAGTGGGGGACGGACGCCGTTTATCGTGTCCTTGATGACGCCAATGTCCTCTCCAGGAAGGGACGATTTTCGTCTACAAGGCTCGATGAGATCTGGTCTGAGCCAGAGTACGCGCTTGTCCGCGACGAACTCCTTCAGTTGATGGTAAGGTTTGGGCTATGTTATCGGTTGGAAGAGGGAGATGTGTATATTGCTCCTCAGTTGCTGGGAACTGCCGTGCCGGACTATTCGTGGCCTAGGATGGACGGTATTGCGCTGAGGTATGTGTATGATTTTATGCCCAAGGGCATTGTGACGCGTTTGATTGTTGGGCTGAATCGCCTGATCGCGGATCAAGGGTTGGTATGGCGGAGCGGGGTAGTTCTTGAGCGTGAGGGTAGCCGCTGCGAGATTGTTGAGGATTACGTGCGGCGACAGATTTCCGTGAGAGCGGTCGGGGCCTACTCAAGGGAGTTGCTTGCGATAGTGGACAACGAGCTTGCGCGAATTCATAAGTCATTTCGGCGCCTTCGGTGGAGGGCTTTGGTTCCTTGTCGGTGTGATGTGTGTCGGCAAGGGGCAAGTCCTGAGATGTATGGCGTAGATGTGCTTCGTAGATTTGCCCGTGACGGGCGCAGTATCCAGTGTCAGTTGAGTTATGAGATGGTTGATGCGGGGAGGTTGATTGAGCACAGTTTTCCGGTGTATCGAGAACTTTCGACTATCGATCAGATTAAAGAGTCGGGCGGATTAGTTGTCGCCCAGTTGTCTGGCAGTTCAAGCGAATTAGTCGTAAAGCAGGTTTTTGTTTCGTACGCTTGGGGTGGGGAGAGTGGGGCGGTGGTTGATGATATTGAGCGAATTTTCGGTTCTGGAGGGGTCCGGCTTCTCCGAGATAAGAACGAGGTTGGGTATAGGGATTCAATCCGAAAATTCATGCAGCGTCTGGGGAGGGGGCGATGTGTTGTTGTTGTGTTGAGTAGGGGGTATCTTGAGTCGAAGAGCTGTATGTTTGAGCTGATGGAGATTGCTTCGGCAAATGGCTTTAGGGAGCGCGTGTTTCCGGTTGTTTTGCCGGATGCGAATATTTTCAACGCTATCGGCGTTCTTGATTATGTGAAGCACTGGGAGGTTAAGATTCATGAGCTTGATGGTCGGATGAAAGAGGTTGAGTCTTCTGATTTGGATTGGATCCGAGATGAGATTGACCTCTACAGGAGAATTCGTAGCTTTGTTGCGAAAATTACTGGGGTTCTGCGAGATATGAATGCGCGTAGCCTTGATGTCCATCGAAGTGAGGGATATCGAGAGATTTTGGCGGCTGTAGAGTTGAGTGCTGTCGACAAGCGGGATGATTGACCTTGGGGCTTCTTCTGGAAGTTGTTGAAGCCTTGGTTTTGGCTTCTGTGCGACTTCCTGAGGTTGTTGGGGCTATGCGCGGTCGCCGGTCGAGACCTTTCCTCATGACCTCGCGCTTTTTTGAACTCTCGGATGACGTCTATTGACCTCGGTACTGGCACTTGGATGACTGCATGGTCCTGGTTGTCCGTCGTGTCGTGGCGGTTTTTGCGGACCTTGCTCCCGACAACGTCCATCTCAGTCTCGCCAATGTCGACGGACAAGAAGACTCGTTCGGCATCCTGGTGGCGGCCCGACTGAGCCGCTGCATCGACGAGGCACGATCGAAGGTCCAATTCTGTACTGCAGAGGACGGACTGCCTGAGAAGGTCGGGACGTACTAGGTCGTAGATGATCTGCACATCAACCCAACCCAGGTCGGCGAAGCCAAGGTGTTCCGGCCGGAGGGATGGGCCGGAGCCCTCATTGTCTCAGAGCACATCAAACTAGATTTTGAGCGCATCCGCGCTACAGGAGTGCGATTCACGCCCGTCTGACCCGCCGTCCGGGCCTTCACAAACTGCTCATGCGAAGCGAGTGATTCCGGAGCCATCCATGCCACGGCGCTACTTCCGGCTTCTTGATGACGTCATCATCCCAGGGCGATGGGAGCTGGGCATTCCCCTGGATGCTCAAGGAGACGAGGTAGACGACCCTTCGATGTTCAGGGAGGGCCACCCTGTTCCTCCTCAACAAGCGCTGAGCATTCCCGTGGAGCACCCGGGAACGCCCCTCGACTTCTCTCTGGCGGGTTTCAGCACGCCTGTCGTTCATCCGCGCGTCGCAGCGCTGTTGTCAGAGCTGGCAGCGCAGGACATCCAACTCGTGTCCGTGAACGTCCAGGGCATGCGGAACCGTATTTCATCCTCGTTGCGACCCAGCTCATCCGCTGTATCGATGACGCAGCATCCGAAGAGGTGATCCGCTGGATGCCTCAAGACGGCCGACCAGACCGGGTAGGGCAGTATCGCGACGTCGACGGCATGCGCATTGATCCGACGCAGGTCGGGGATGCACGGGTGTTCCGGACGTGGGGGTGGTCCATCGCCCTCATCGTCTCCGAGGACATCAAGCTCGCCCTGGAACGCATCCGCGCGACGGGAATACGGTTCACCGAAGTTTGATTGTCTCGCCGCGACAGGGAGCCGAGGGGGAAACCATGATGCGCCTGTGCAGTCTACTGGTCCTCGGCCTGACGCTGGCGTGCTCGGAGCCACCGCCTCCACCCGCACCGCGGACCTGGCCCCGTTCCCAGAACTTCGGGCTCGGCACGGTGACCTCCGTTGAACCGGTGCACATCGCCCAAGGCTTCAGCGTCTGGCGCAACGGGCAGGAGGCCCTCGTGCAGGACGGACTGCTGATCCACGTCGAGGTCGCGGACTGGGAGCCGTTCATTCCCCGGGCTGTTTCTCCGCCGTTGTTCGTCCTGGGCGACAGCGTGGGCCTGATGATCCGTACGCCCTTCTCAAAGGGCAAGGCCGTGCTCCTGATGGAAGCACCGCCTCCGGATACGGACATCGCGTTGTGGATGACGGACCCGGGCGTCAGCATGCAGACACTGGCGGGGCCCGCCTTGCGTGACGAGCAACAGCGCGCGCTCGCGCCAGGTGGCGGCTCGGGCGTCAACATCCATACGCCGCCCGCCCATGTGCCGAGGAAGCAATACCCCAGCCGGCGCGAGCTGATGGACGCGCTCAAACGGTGATGGGCCGGAGCGGCCTCGGGGCCTGCCCCGTCCCTTGAGTCTCCCGCCCGGGCTCACCGTGCCCGGGCGGCGTCACCCCCAACCTTACGTCCGGCCGCCCTGCAGCTTCCGGTACACGCCCACCACCTGCCCCAGGATCATCGTGGAGCGGAAGTCCGAGCGGTTCACGTAGATGGGCTGCATCGTCGCGTTCGCCGGCTGGAAGCGGATGCGATCGTTCTCCGGGTAGTAGCGCTTCACCGTGGCCTCGTCCTCGATGAGCGCCACCACGATCTCCCCCGGCTGCGCCGACGGCGTCTTCTTCACGAAGAGGTAGTCCCCGTCGTGGATGCCGTCGTCGATCATCGACTGGCCCTTGACCCTCAGCGCGAACACCTCCCGGCCGTTCACCCCGCCCAGGAGGAAGCTGTCGATCTTGACCGAGTCCTCCATGTGCTCCTGCGCCAGGGCCGGCGCACCGGCCGCCACCTTGCCGAGCAGGGGGATCTCCACCATGCCCGACTCCCGGCTCTTCATCCCCAGGCCCAGGAGCAACCTTGCCCGCTTGGTGGGCACCAGCGAGCGGCTCTGCTGCTCGCCCCGGGTCAGGTAGCCCTTGCGCTCCAGGGCCTTCAGGTGGTCGTTCACCCCGTTGGTGGAGCGGATGTCCATGTGCTCCCCAATCTCCCGGATGGTCGGGGGGAAGCCTCGGACCTCCGTCTCCTTCACGATGAAGGTCAGGATTTCGCGCTGGCGCTCCGTGAGCTCTTCCATGGCCGCACTCCTTCGCTCGGTCGCCCGCCTGCTCTGGCGGTGATGGGCAACAGAATTTCAGTGTCCCATGCTCCCTGAACATACGTGTAGAGTCAATCTGTTCAGTACCCCCACCCATACCCGCCGTGCAGCCCCCGACCTGTCCTTCTCGCGGCTTGAGGAGGCGCGTTGATCTCGGCGTACACTTGGCGCCGCCGTGTCCGACCTCCGCCACACGCTGCTCTTCGTCGATGACGAGGCCGACGTCCTGGACATCCTCAGCCGGATGTTCCAGCGACGCTACCGCGTCCTCACCGCTCCCCACGGCAAGGCAGCCCTGGAAATCCTGCGTACCGAGTCCGTGGACGTCCTCGTCACGGACCAGCGCATGCCAGAGATGACCGGCATCGACCTGGTCAACGCCGCCCGCGCGGAAGGGATGGACGTCACCACGCTGCTGCTGACGGCCTACACGGACCCGCAGGACATCATCGCGGCCATCAACCAGGGGCAGGTGTACCGCTACGTCACCAAGCCCTGGGACGTGAACGACCTGCTCATCACCGTGAAGAACGCGGTGGAGTTCGCTCAGCTCAAGAAGGACAAGGAGAAGCTCATCCGCCAGCTGCACCAGCGGGTGGAGGCCCTCTTCGTCCTCTACGAGGTCAGCCGCGCCAGCGCGAACGACCCGGCCAGCTACGACGCCATCATCGACCGCGTGCTCACCGCCGTGGCCCGCGTGCTGCCGTACGACTGCGGCGCGGCCCTCATCGCGCCGGACGGCCAGCGCGGCGCCACGCTGCGCCTGCGCTGCGTGGGCAACGTGGGGGAAGAGGCGCTCCTGGGCGTCAAGGAGTCCATGCTCGGCGCGTACCGCAAGAGCAGCGGCCTGACGCTGCCGGAGGACCGGGTCATCACCCGCGTCACCGGCACCACCACGAAGGACTCCGCGTCCCCCGTCGTCTACCCCAACCAGCTCACGGTGAACCTCACCGCCGCGGGCAAGCCCGTGGGCATGCTGTCGCTGTTCTCGCACCGCGCGGACGCGTTCACGGAGGACGACGGGCTGCTCCTGGACGTGCTCGCCAACCAGACGGCGGACGCCATCCAGTCGCTGCGGAGCGCGGAGGAAGAGGCCCGCCACCGCATGGAGCGCATGGTCGCGTCCATGGCGGACGGCGTGGTGCTCACCGACGAGAAGAACGACATCGTGGTGATGAACCCCGCGGCCCGCCGCATCCTGCGCGCGGGGGAGGAGGGACAGGTCCCCTCCAACCGCCTCCTGGAGGAGCGCCTGGGCTTCCAGCCGTTCCAGCTGGTGCGCAACCTGGAGTACAGCGGACACCAGGTGCTGCGCGAGGACGTGAAGCTCTTCGAGCGCACCGTGCAGACCACCGTGACGCCCGTCAACGACGCGCGCGGCACCCTGCGCGGCGTGTGCGTGGTGCTGCGCGACATCACCGACCAGAAGCGGCTGGAGGAGCGCAAGGACACGTTCGTGTCCATGGTGAGCCACGAGCTGCGCACGCCTCTCACCTCCATCACCGGCGCGCTGGACCTGGTGCTCAACCGGATGGCGGGGGACATCAACGAGCGGCAGCACCGCTACCTGTCGCTGGCCAAGGACTCCGCGGAGAAGCTCAACAGCATCGTGGACGACCTGCTGGACCTGTCGAAGTACGCGCAGGGCCGGCTGAAGATGAGCTTCGAGCGCATCTACCTGGAGGAGCTGGTCCAGCGCGTGGTGGAGAAGTACGGGCCCGCCTTCGCGGAGAAGCGCATCCGCGTCGTGCCGCTGCTGCCGCAGCACCCGCTGCGCGCCATGGTGGACCCCAACCGCGTGAACCAGGTGCTCAACAACCTGCTCAACAACGCGGTGAAGTTCACGCCGGAGGGCGGCGAGGTGCGCGTGGAGCTGCGCGCCACGTCCAGCCTGCCCGGCTACGTGGTGCTCTCCTGCTGGAACAGCGGCGACCCCATCCCTGAAGAGAGCCTGGAGCGCATCTTCGACCGCTTCGAGCAGGCCCGCACCCAGGCGAACCGCACCGTGCGCGGCACCGGCCTGGGCCTGCCCATCTGCCGCAACATCGTGGAGGCCCACGGCGGCCGCATCTGGTCCGAGCCCTCCCACGACGGCGTGCGCTTCATCGCCGTGCTGCCCACCGAGCCGCCCCCGGACATGCTGTCGCAGGCGGCCGTGGACACGCTCCTGCCGTCGCCGCAGCCCATCCGCGCGGACTCGCGCGGCAAGGTGCTCATCATCGAGGGCGAGCCCGAGGTGGGCCACATCATGAAGGCCCTGCTGGGCGCCCGGGGCTACCGGGTACGCCTGGCGGGCTCCGCGGAGGAGGGGCTCTCCGCCGCTCGCAACCTGCACCCGGACGTGGTGCTGGTGTCGGTGCGGCTGCCGGACGTGGACGGCCTGCGGCTGGCCGAAATCCTGCGGCATGATCCGGAGACGCGCCGCGCGCCGCTGCTGCTCACCTCCGCGTTCGACGAGCGCCAGCGCGCCTTCCGGGCCGGCGCGGACGCGTTCCTCGTGCGCCCCCTGGCCGGCGACAAGCTGCTGGCCACGGTGGACTCGCTCGCGCGGGGCCGCGCCGGGGCGCAACACGGGCGCGTGCTGGTGGTGGACGACGACGTGAAGATCGCCTTCATCTGCCGCGAGGTGCTGGAGGGGCTGGGCTTCGAGGTCGGCGTCGCGCACAGCGTGGAGGAGGGCCGGCGCTCCCTGCGCGAGCGCAGGCCGGACGCGGTGCTCCTGGACGTCACGCTGCCGGACGGCGACGGGTTCGCGTTCCTGGAGGAGATCAAGGCCGAGCGCGCCAGCGGCCACATCTCCGTCATCTTCATCTCCGCGCGCACGGAGACGTCGTCCAAGGTCCGCGCGCTGAAGCTGGGCGGGGACGACTACATCACCAAGCCCTTCGACGCGCTGGAGTTGGGCGCGCGCGTGGAGAGCATGCTGCGGCGCAAGGAGCAGGAGCTGTCCTCGTCGCCCACCACGCAGCTGCCCGGGTCCACCGCCATCGAGCGCGAGGTGCAGCGCCGGCTGGGCGCGCGCCAGCCGTTCGCGTTCTGCTACCTGGACCTGGACAACCTCAAGGCCTACAACGACTACTACGGCTTCGCGAAGGCGGACGGCGTGGTGCGCCAGACGGGCGACCTCATGCGGGAGATCTTCCAGCAGGAAGGCGCCCCGGGGGACTTCCTGGGCCACGTGGCCGGGGACGACTTCGTGTTCATCACCTCCGTGGAGTCGGTGGACCGGGTGTGCCAGCGGGCCATCGAAGCCTTCGACCGGATCATCCCGCTCTACTACGACCGGCATGACCGGGAGCGCGGCCACATCGAGGCGGAGGACCGCTTCGGGGAGATGCGCCAGTTCCCCATCATGAGCGTGTCCGTGGTGGCGGTGATGACGGACGGCGTCGCGCATGACCACGCGGAGCTGGCGCGCCGGGCCGCGGACATGAAGAAGCGGGCGAAGGCCATTCCCGGCTCCGTCTTCCTGCGCAGCGACCTGGAGCGCGTGGTCCGCTCCGTCACCGGATGAGGCTCTACCAGCAGCTCATCCTCTTCATGCTCGCCGCGACGGTGCTGCCCCTGGCCATCGTGGGCTTCCTGTTGCTGTCGCGCTCGGAGCAGGCGCTCGCGCAGCGCATCGATGATCAGCAGCGCGAGCTCGCCACCGCCACCGCGGAGGCGGTGGAAGCCAGCCTGATGGAGGTCGTCAACGGCCTCGCCCGGTCCGCGGAGCTGCTGCCCTGGGAGCGCGCCACGCCCGACGAGGTGCGCGGCATGCTGCTGCTCCTCTACGGCCAGTCCACCACGGTGAGCGCGGTCATCCAGGTGGACGCGAACGGGCAGCCCCTGGGGCCCGCCGTGTTCCGGAGCGCGGAGCCGCTCGAGCGCCATCCCGCCTTCGACCCCGCGAACGTCCCTCAGCTGGCGCACGCGGTGCCGGTGGAGCAGTTCCGGGACGGGGGCAAGGGCCAGGCGGCGCTGGGCAGCGCGTACGTGCACGCGGGCTCGGGCGTGGCCGCGGTGGCGGTGGCGGTGAAGCTGGGGGCTTCCGAGGAGGCGCCGTACGCCGTCGCGGAGCTCGTCTTCACCCAGCTGGAGGCGCTGCTCGCGCGGCGTGCGAGCGATGGGCAGCGGCTGGACGTGGTGGACACCGAGGGGCGCGTCCTGGCCAGCTCCCAGGCCGGCCGGCGCATGGCGGCGCTGGAGCCGGAGCTGCGGGAGGCGCTGACGTCCGTCCAGGGCACCGACGGCGGACGCGGCTTCCAGCTGAAGGACCCCGCGCGCCGGGTGAGCGTGGCGTGGGTGGACACGCTGGAGATGGGCGTCGTCGTGACGGAGGACGAGGCCCTGGCGCTGACGCCGGTGCGGGAGCTGCGCACCACGGTGCTCGCGTCCGTGGCGGGCGCGCTGCTGGTGCTGCTGGCCCTGGGAGCGCTCTTCACCCGGCGGTTGGACCGGCGGCTCTCGCAGGTGGTGCAGGGCGCGGAGGCCTATGGTCGCGGAGAGCTGGAGCGTCGCCTGCCGGTGGAGGGCCAGGACGAGTTGAGCGAGCTGGCGTCCACCTTCAACCGCATGGGTGAGGAGCTGGAGGCGTCTCGCGCGCGGCTGATGAGCTGGAACGACGACCTGCGCGTCCGGGTGGAGGAGGCCACGGCGGACCTGCGGGCGGCGCAGCTGCAACTGGTGGAGGCGCAGAAGCTGGCGGCGGTGGGCCAGCTGGGCGCGGGCGTGGCGCACGAAATCAACAACCCGTTGGCCGGCATCCTGGGCAACGTGCAGCTCCTGCTCCTGGACCGGGCGGCGGACGACACGGACTTCGAGACGCTGCGGAAGATCGAGCAGAGCGCCAAGCGCTGCAAGGAGATCACCCAGAACCTGCTGCGCTTCTCCCAGCAGCGCGAGCGCCCGGACCTGCGGCCCGTGGACCTGAACGCGGTGGTGCGCGACGCGCTGAGCCTCACGGAGAACCAGACGCGCGGGGAGGGCATCGACCTGGTGACGGAGCTGAGCGCGGAGGTGCCTCGCGTGAAGGCGGACCCCGGGCACCTGTCGCAGGTGGTGCTGGCGCTCTTGTCCAACGCGCGCACCGCGATGATGAAGACGCCGGTGAAGCGGCTCACGCTGCGCACGGGCGAGCGCGACGGGATGTGCATCCTGGAGGTGGAGGACACCGGCAAGGGCATCGCGGAGAACATCCGGCCGCGCATCTTCGAGCCCTTCTTCACCACCAAGGACGTCTGGTCCAATGTGGGCCTGGGCCTGAGCGTCGCGTGGCGCATCATCACGGAGGCCGGGGGGACGCTGGAGGTCCGCTCGGAGGCAGGGCAGGGGGCCCGCTTCACCATCGTGCTGCCCCGGGCATAGAAGCCGCCGGGGTGTGCTAGCTAGGGGCTTCGCATGGCCGCTCCCCCATCTCGCAGGCGACAGGTGCCGTTCCTCGTCGGGCTCGTGCTCATCCTGGCCGCGCTGCCGGTGGGCTGGTTCCTCTTCCTGCGAGAGACGCCCGCTCCGCTGCCGCCGCCCCCGCCGCCCCGCGCCGCCGTCACGGCCGCGGAGGCGAAGAAGGCCGTGGAGCTGGTGCTGAGCTCCTTCGAGGGCACCGTGGAGGTGAAGCACGGCCAGGGGCAGTGGGAGCCTGCCCGGAAGGACATGCCGCTGCGGCCCACGGACGTGGTGCGCACCGGCCGCGGGTCCTGGGCGGTGGTGCTCAACGGCGAGTCCGTGGAGCTGCGCATGGAGGCCGACACGGAGATCTCCGTGGAGGAGCTGTCGGACGAACTGTCGAAGGTGCTCCTGGGCAGCGGTCTGGCCACCGCCACCGTGCGGGGCCGCCCCAACGTCCGCCACACCTTCGTCCTGAAGGCGAAGGGCGGCGACGCGGAGGCCAGCACCTCCCAGGGTACCTTCACCATGACCAACAACGGCAAGGGCACCGTGAGCGTGGGCACCCGCGAGGGTGACGTGAAGCTGACGGGCAAGGAGGGCAAGTACGTCATCGTCCGCGCCGGCCAGCGGTCCATCGTCCGTCCTGGCCTGGGCCCTACCGAGCCGTCCCCCATCCCCAGCACCGTGTTCCTGAAGATGGAGTGGCCCGCGGGCAAGACGCAGCGCAAGCCCGAGGTCGCGGTGGCCGGGCGCACGGAGCCGGGCAGCCGGGTGACCGTGGATGGCGTCAGCGTGCCGACGGACGAGGAAGGGAACTTCACGGTCAACGTCGCGCTCAAGAACGGCAACAACAAGGTCCAGGTGAGCGCCGTGGGGGTGGGTGGCGCGCGCGAGGACGCGCAGCGCGAGCTGACCCTGGTCGAACCGCCGCCGCCGAAGAAGAAGAAGCCGGGGACGATCGAGGTCGATTCCCGCATCTTCAACGAGAGCGTTGGCGCCCCCTCGCCCTGATCCACCAGACGGGCCCGTGGGTCCTCCTGGGACGGGCCCACCTGCTGGGTGGGGCGGGAGGGTGGAGCCTTCCCCGGGGCCGACGGGCGGCCCCTTCCCGTGGCCGGTGGCAGCAAAGTGGTGCAGTCCCGGCGGAGGGCCTTGTAGAGTCGGGTGGCCCTGGAACGTCTCCTGCTCTCCGCGCTGGTGTTGATCTGTGCCCCGGTCTGGGCGGCTTCGCTGGAGCTGCTCGGCCCGGACGTGCCCGTGCCTCCGGAGGGCTTCACGGTCGCGGTGGTGCGCCGGGACGCGGGGGGCCAGCCGGTGGCGTTCACCCCGTCATCGGTGACGGCGGAGGGCGCGGAGCTCAAGCCCGGACCGGACGCTCCGCCGCTGCGCACCTGGGTCGTGGTGCCGAAGGCCCTGTCGCGCGAGGTGGTGGTGCGCGTGAAGGGCGACGGCGAGGAGGCCCAGGCCCGCTATGACGTGGGGCCGCCCGCGAGCCACATGGCGCTGTCGCTGGAGCCCGCGCTGCCCGTGAAGGGGCGCGACACGGAGGCGACGCTCACCGTGCGGCGACTGCGCCCGGATGGGACGCCGGACGACAGCGGCGCGCCGCCGGTGCTGCGCGCGAGCACCGGGCAGGTGAAGGACCTCCAGCACACGGGGCCGGGCACGTACACCGCTCGCTACGTGCTGCCCCTGACGCGCCTGCCCGAGGCGGCCATCCTGGTGGCGCTGTCCGCGTGGCCGCATCCGCAGTCGGTGCATGGCGCGTATGGCCGGCTGCTGGTGCCGCTGGCGACGTCGGTGGACCTGCCCGGCCGGAGCGAACCCGGCGGTCAGGTGTCGCTGGAGGTGGCCGGCAAGCGCTTCGGGCCCGTGCCGGTGGACGCGGACGGACGCTTCGTGCTGCCGCTGGTGGTGCCCCCCGGCTACTCGCTGGCGCGGGGCGAGGTGAAGGACGATTCGGGCCACGTGGAGCGGCTCGCCATCGACCTCCAGCTGCCGCCCACGGATGGGCTGGCGTGCGTGCTCAACCCGCAGCGGCTGCCCGCGGACGGCGTGTCCCAGGCCCGGCTCTTGTGCGCGACCAGTGATCCGAAGGGGCTTCCAGTTGCGGACGCGCGCGTCACGGTGAAGGCGAAGTACGGCCGGCTGGAAGGGCCCCAGCGCGACACGAACGGCATGCTGGAGTGGCGCTACACGGCGCCTCGCACGCTCGCGGAGGATGAGCGCATCGAAGCGGCGTGGCCGCAGCGGGGCCCCGGCTCGCGCGAGTCGCTGCCGATGCAGCTGGTGCAGGGCGCGGTGCGCGACGTGACGGTGTCGCTGCCCGAGCCGCTGGTGCACGCGGGAACGACGGCGCGCGTGGTGGTGACAGCGCGCGATGCGGCCGGGCAGCCCCGCGCGGATGCGAAGGTGGCGCTGTCGTCGCCCCTGGGAACGGCGGGCCCGGCGGTGGAGTCCCCACCGGGGACGTTCACGGTTCCCTGGACCGCGCCGCAGGAGCGTTGGGGGCAAAGCGCGCAGGTGACGGTGCGCGCCTACGGCCCAACTGGCACGGAGCCCGCGCGGCTCGCGGTGTGGCGGCGGGACCAGGCGCTCGTCGCGGGCGTGGTGGACCTGGCGGGGTGGCCGGTCCCCCGGCAGCCGCTCCGGGTGAACGGCGCGGAGAAGGTGACGGGGGACGACGGGACGGTGGACGTGGGCGCGGTGGTGCCCGGCAGGGTGCGCGTGTCGCACGGCGTGTGGCCAGGGCTCGACGTCACGGTGCACGTGCTGGGGCCGCAAGGGCCGGTGTTCCCGGAGTCCGTGCCGCTGGTGCCCGCGCCCGTGGTGCGGCAGGTGCAGGTGGCGCCGCCGCTGCCAGTCAACGTGCGGGTGCGCGTGGAGGGGGCGCGGGTGTCGTGCTGGGTGGAGGATGCGAGCGGCCAGGTGCTGAAGGACCGGCCGGTGCACGTCGCGCTGTCCGAAGGCGAACGGGGTGACGAGTCGGTGCAGGACGGGCTCACGCGCTTCACCGTGCGCGGCGCGCGAGGCCCCGTGAGCGTGTCCGTGGCGGACGTGCGCACCGGCGTGACGGCGGTGGAAGAGGTGCGGCCTTGACGTCTCCGCGCCCGGCGCATGGCGAGGTGCTCGCGACCGTGAGCGGCCGGGAGGAGGCGCCTTCGTGCGGCGAGCCGGCTGGATCCACCGGAGGGGTCGCGCCCGGGACAGGTGATGTCCGAACCGGGCCGCTTCCGTGCCAGGAAGCGCTCACGGGCTTGCGCGTGCCCGGGATGGCGAAACGCGATGCCCGGGCAGGAGCATCGGCGTGCCTGTCCGTGCCCATGTCCACCGGCATGCGCGGGCCCATTCAAGTGACACGCGGGGCTCAGCCGGAACTCGAAGACAAGTCACGCCGGATGCCGAGCTCGGCACGGGCCTGGCGGATGGCGGCTGGCCACTGCGCCGCCCTGGTTTGGGTCCTGCTGTCGTCCGTGGCGTCCGCGCAGGCGCTGTCGTCGGACCTGCCCGCGCAGGCGTCGACCATCGCGGGGCGCGTCTGCGTGGACGTGGACGGCGATGGCCTCTGCGGCCTCGACGAGCCCGGGCTCGCGGACGTGCGGCTGGTGCTGGCCACCGGCCGCGAGGTGCGCACCGATGCCTTCGGCCGCTACCACCTCACCGGCGTGGACTCGCGCGTGCCGGACCTGACCGACGGCCCGCACCTGCGCCCGGGACGCCATGCGCTGAAGGTGGATCCGCGCAGCCTGCCGCCGTCCAGCCAGGTGGTCCCCCGGACCGCGACCGTGGAGGTGCCCTGGGGCGCCGCCGTCCTCCAGGACTTCGCCGTGCGTCCTCCGCCCGCGCGCCCCGCCGCGCCCGCCACCACCGCCCCCGTCCGTCCCCCCGAGGCCCGCGTCGCCAACGGAGGCCTGCGCTTCGTCATCACCGGACAGGCCTCCCCCGGCGACCGGGTCCGCGCGGGCGACGTGGACGCGACCGTGGAGGAGTCCGGCGCGTGGCTTGCGACGGTGCCGCTCCAGCCGGGAGGCAACGCCCTCGCCATCACCACCACCTCGCCGGGCGGCGAGGTGGTGTTCACGCAGCAGTCCTTCGACGTGGTGCGACGCGGCGAGCACGGCTGGCTCGTCATCCCTCGCGAGCGGCAGCGCCTGGGCGCCGTGCGCGGGCTCTCCGCCGACGCGCCCCTGCCCGCGGGAGACACGTTCCTGCCCCTGGAGGTGCCTCCCGGCACCCAGGTGACGTCTCCCGACGCGAGCCTCCGAGCGGGCCCCGACGGCGAGGTCCGCCTGCCCGTGCGGCTGGTGCCGGGCCGAAACACCGTCCCCCTCACGCTGGCTCCCCCCGCGCAGGCCCCGAGCACCGTGACGGTGTCCGTCGAAGCGCGGACCCAGGCCTTCGCCGTGGGCCTGCTCGACGTGGAGGCCAGCATCGCGCCGGCCGGCGGCGGCTTCCGGCTGCGGGGCCGGGGCGCCCTTCACGGCGAAGCCCAGCTGGGGCCCGTCCAGGTAGTGGGCGAGCTGGACCTGAGCGACACCGACCTGCGCCAACTGCACGACGCGCCGCTCGCGGACTGGCTGCGCCCCCGGCTGCCCGAACGCTTCGACCGCTGGCCCGACCCCGACCTCGTGCCGGCGGAGTGGGGCGATGCCTCCGTGTCCCTCACGCCCAACCCCGCCGAAGGGCGCCTGCGCCTGGAGGCCCGGCACGAGCAGCACGGCCGCGCGGGCTTCGGCACCTACCGCGCGCTGCTGCAGGACCGCGAGGTGGGCCGCTACCACCGCCCCCTCTTCGGCCCCTACGCGGAGCTGCGCGAACAGCTGGGCCCCGTGCGCGTGGGCCTGGACGTGTTCGCCGGAGGGCTGCTGGACCCCACGCGCGGATTGGCCGCGACGCCCGCGCACGAGGAGCTGGGGGCCACCGGCGGCAGCCTCTACTACCTCGGGGGCGGCACCGTGGCGGAGGGCTCCGAGTTGGTGCGCGTGGAGGTGCGCGACGGCGTCACCGGCCTGCCCCTGGGCGAACAGCATCTCATCCGGGGCCGCGACTACGACATCGACTACCTCGCGGGCCGCATCCTGCTCGCGCGCCCGCTGTCGTTCCTCGCCGGCGCGCCGCTCCTGCGCACGGACGCGCTCACCCAGGCGCCGGAGCCGGTGCTCGTCGTGGACTACGCCGTGCTGCACCCCGGCGATCCGCGCGACTCCGTGGGTGGCGAGGCCTGGGCGCAATGGCGCGACTCCACCGTCGGCCTGTCCGCCGTGCGTGAGCGCAGGCTGGGGGCTCCCTTCCAGCTCTTGTCCGGGCGGGGACAGACGAAGCTGGGCGGCTACTCGCTCCTCGCCGAGGCCGCCAGCAGCCGGGGCCTCGCGCTGGCGCCGGGCGCGCTCGGCGTGTCGGCCGACGGCGGTCTGAGCTTCCTCCGCCCGGTGGGCACGCAGGACGACCACGGCGGCGCGGTGGGCCTGCGCCTGAGCGGCCCCGGCGTCCTGGGCCCCGCATATGGCGGCTCCGTGGACGCCGCGTGGCGCGAGCGCTCCCGGGGCTTCTCCGACGGCGCGCACCTGGACGTCGCCCGCTTCCGGCAGCTGTCCCTGCGCGTCACGCAGCCCGTGGGCCCGGTGGCGCTCACGCTCCTGGGCGACGAGCGCCGCTCGGCGGATCCGCGCCTGCCCTTCGAGGACACGCCCTTCGGCGCCCGCACGCTGGGCGCCGCCGTGGGCTACGAGCGCGGCGACTGGGGCGCGCGCGTGGAGCTGCGCGACAGCTGGCTGCGCGCCACGGACGTGCCCGGGGAGGGCGACGCGCAGGAGGGCGGCCGCACGTCCCTGGGCGTGGCGGGCCACTACGTGCTGTCCCCCCGCCTCACCGTGTCCGCGGGCCACCGGCAGCGGCTGCACGAGCGCGGCGCTGGCCCTGGCAGCATGGACGACACCTTCACCTCCGCGGGCGTGGCCGTGGCGCTGGACGACGACGCCACCGTCGGTGTGAAGGGCGGCTGGGGCCCCGAGCTGGGCCCGCAGGCCTGGCTGGATGCACGCGTGCGGCGCGGCCAGGAGACGTACTACGGCGGCTACTCCGTGGACGTGGACGGGCCGGACTTCGGCGCGGGCCGCGCGGTGACGGGCGCGCGCACGGATGTGGGGGACGGCACCACCGTGTTCGTGGAGGACGTGAGCGCGCACGACGCCATGGCGGTGCGGCGGGCCCGCGCGGTGGGCTTCCAGTGGGCGGCGGGCCAGAGCGGCTTCAGCGCGGGCGCCCGCTACGAGCGCGGCGTGCGCCACCCGCTGGACATCGCCAGCGACCTCACACGCGACGTTGCCAGCGTGTCCGCGCAGTGGCTGCGCGAGCGCTTCCGCGCGGACGTGCGCGCGGAACTGCGCCACGAGGAAGGCACCCCCGCGCGCGGCACCTCCGGCCCGGTGGACCGCACCCAGGTGGTGCTGGCGTTGGCCGCGGAGGCCCAGTTGATGAAGGACGTGACGGCCTCCGGACGGCTGGATTTCGCGCACACCGCGGGCCGGGACGGCCTGGAGGCCCGGTTCGCGGAAGGGTTCGCGGCGCTCGCCTGGCGGCCGGGCCCCTGGCTGGTGGTGGCCCGCTACGGCCTCACGCGCGAGCTGTCCCCCGGCGCCCGCTTCGTCTTCGGGGACCGGGTGCTCCAGACGGTGTCGCTGATGCCGGCGGTGCGGCTGGGCGAGCGGCTCTCCGTGGCGTCCGGCCTGCACGTCGGGCGCTCCAGCCTGGGGCCGTCCTCGCGCTGGGTGTGGACGGGCACGCTGCGGCCCGCGGTGCGGGTGCTGGGCGGACTGGAGGTCGCGGTGGAGGCCGCCCGGCGCACGTCCGCGGCGGATGGCCAGGGCCTGAGCGCGCTGCGGCCGGAAGTGGCTTACCGGCTGGACGAGCGCCTGCGGGTGGCCCTGGGGTACACCGTCCTGGGCTTCAGCGGCTTGGGTCTGGAGGCCAAACCGGAGGATGCTCCGGATCGCCTCTATCTCCGGGCGGAAGTGGCCTGGTAGTCGCCGGGCAGAGGGACGTCGAACGTGCGAGTCTGGCGGATCATCCTGGGGCTGGGATTGTGCGCGGGCGTGGCTCGCGCGGAGTGGAGGAACATCCAGACCCAGACGGGCATCCCGAAGGACGTGACCGTCTTCCGGCCCGGCTTCTTCGCCGTGGCCACCGACACGCAGCTGTACGTGTCGCGCGACGGCGGCGTGACGACCCTGAACGAGGGCATGGCGGGCAGCTTCCTGCGAGCCCCCGACTGCGTGGTGGGCATCCGCACGGACGGCACGCTCCGGAGCCTGGGCGGCTGCTCTCCGGCGGACGACGGCAAGCGCCTGTTCCCCGACGACGGCAACGACTACGAGGTGCGCGCCGTGCGCGTCACCGCGGACGGGGGCGTGGGCTACGCCGTCGCCGCGGAGCTGCCCCTGATGACCCCGCAGTTCCGCTCCTCGCTCGTCCCGTCCGACGGCGGCACGGCCGAGTGGGGCCCCCTGGACAACCCGCAGCCGGGCATGAGCGCCCAGCCGCAGCTCGCGGTCCTGCCCCCGCAGGCGGATGGCCTGGCGCAGGCGCTGTTCTCCGTGTCCGCGTCCAAGGCGAACTTCCTCTGGTACCGGGGCACGACGTCGGTGTCGTACGTGGCCTCCGGCATCACTCCGCCGAACTCGGCGCACGGCGTGGCGCTGCTGCCGGGCGCGACGCCGGACAAGCCGCTCGCGTTCTTCGGCAACGACACGGGCCTGTTCCGCGGGACGCTGGGCACCTCCGCCAACCCGTTCGAGCCCATCCCGCTGGCCCCCGGCGCGGTGGACGCGCTCGCGTTCGACGTGGCGGGCGGCTCCAGCGCGGGGACGGGCTTCGGGCTGCTGCTGCTCAAGCAGTCGGACGGCAAGGTGACGGCGTTCAGCGCGGAGCCGGTGACGCCGCCGGCCCTGCCGGGCACGCTCTGGCGGCAGAACACGGACCTGCCCACGGGCATCACCCAGTCCGCGGTGCGGCTGGCCTGCGCGGACGCGTCCTACTGCGTCGCCATCCTCAACGGGCCCGCCCAGAACGTCCTCATCTACGTGAACGCGAACGCGCCCAGCGTGAACGAGCTGCCGGCCAGCCTCCGCGTGGACGAGGGCACGACGCAGGACGTGCAGCTGAAGCTGCGCGACGCTGACGGGGACGCCGTGCGGCTGTCGGGCACGGTGCGCGCGCCGGGCAGCCCGCTCAACGTGGTCCAGGAGCCGCTCGACTCGCGCGAGGACAGCGGTCTCAAGCTGAAGCTCACCGCGCCTCCGGGCATCTGCGCGAGCCAGACGTCCTACCTGGACCTGGTGGCCTCCGACGGCCTGCGCGCGCACGACACGCCGAAGGCCATTGCCCTGGAGATGCGCCACACCGTCGCGCCCGGCGCGCCCCTGGGGGCCACCCTGGCGGTGGACGGCGGCGCCTTCTTCATGGGCGGGCCTCCGGGCACCCTCACCCCCACGCGGGGCACCGGCTGCGAGCCCGTCAAGTACGCCTGGACGACGCCCGCCCGGGCGCCGGTGCTCACCGAGGACGCCGTGGGCGTGGCCACGCTCACGCCGCCCTCCACCCGGACGGACCGCTGCAAGGAGGGCACGACCTCCTACACCTACGAGGTGCGCGCGTACGACGGCGAGCTGAGCTCCCTGCCGGCGACGGTCCCGGTGCAGCTCCACCCCTGGGGACCGCCCGACGCGCCGTTCACCAGCGGCACGCGCGAGGTCTACTCCGGCGCGGCCCTGGGGCCCCAGGCGACCCACCTGTGCGCGGCGGCTCCGGGGACACCGGCGACGCCGGGACTGCCGCCGGTGTCGACGTTCTGGTCCGTCCTGGAGAATCCCTCGGGCGTGTCGGTGCTGGCCCTGCTGGGGAACACCCGGCGCCCGGTGGGCTCGGAACCGCTGGAGGGCAGCGCCGTGCTGCTCGCCTCGGCGACGTGCGTGGACACGCTCCAGCTGAAGCTGCGTGCCTTCAACCGCATCACCGTGGACGGCTACGTCCTCGACGGCCCCCCGTCCGACGTGGACGTCGCGGTGAAGCCGCGGTGGGTGCCGGTGGACGCGGTGCGGGCGGAGGTGACGTTGGAACCGCCGGAGGAGCGCAAGGTGCGCGGCCGCGTGACGACGAACCCGCCGGTCAACTGCACGGGCATGCGCGCCCTCTCCACGGTGGTGACGCTGGAGGACCCGTCCGACCCGAGCCGCGTGTTCGACACGCGGACGTACCCGTGGGCAGCGGGCACCTTCGAGCTGGACCTGCCCCCCACGTGCGGCAGCGCCAGCTACACCGTGCGCACGCGCGTGCAGGAGGCGGTGGCGGAGGGCTCCGTCAAGACGCCGGAGGTGCTCACACCCTTCCCGCGGGGCGCGCGCCAGGTGGAGCTGGGCGAGCTGGACGGCGAGCTCGTCGCCACCTGCGGCAAGGGCGCCCGGGGCACGCTGCGCCAGACGATTCCGGAAGGGGCGTGCACCGCGGTGGACCTGACGTGGACGCCCGGCCCGAGCCCCGAGCTGGAGCCGCTCGTCTCGCAAGGGGACTCGGTGACGCTGGCCACGGTGGACACGCAGCTGGAGTCCCTGGTGGGCGAGCACGTCACCCTGGACGTGACGGCCACGGGCGAGGGCACCCGCGAGGCGAAGACGCGGACGCACGCGGTGCGCATCGGCGCCCGGCCCTTCGTGACGGTGGAGCGGCGCACGGAGACGACGGGCGTGGGCACCGACTCCGGCCAGTTCGGCGTCACGGTGACGCTGCGCAACGACACCGCCTGCGACGTGAGCTCCATCCGCTACGCGGAGACCGTCACCGGCGCGCAGGTGCTGCCCCGGAGCGTGACGCTGAACGGCCAGCCGGTGACGCCCGTGGAGGTGACGGAGCAGCACTTCGAGGTGGAGCGGGTGCCGCTGCCCGCGGGCGCCACCGCGACGCTCACGTACGTGGTGCGGCCGGCGCTCTTGACGGCGCCGACGTACTCGGGGACCGCGACGCTGCGCGAGGTCGTCGTGTCGCGGGCGGAGGCGCCGCCGGACTCCACGTCGGGCTGCGGGTGCTCCGGCGGGGGCTCGGGGGTGACGGCCTTCGGGCTGGGCGCGCTGGCGTGGGCCGCGCGGCGCAGGCGCGGCGTCAGAGCCCGAAGCTGATGCGCTGGCGGCGGTTGGGCGTCTCCTGCCGCTCCTCCAGCACGCCGGACAGCTCCAGGCCGCGCAGCGTGGCCAGGGCCTCGCGCTCCGACAGGTCGGTGAGGGCCAGCAGGTCCTCCACCGTCTTCGTGCCGTCCGCGAACGCGAGCAGCATCGCCTGCGGCCCGTCCAGCTTCAGCTCGTGCAGGCCGTAGGGCGGATCCGCCGCGGGGAACAGCCGGCGTCCGGGCGCCATGCGCTGGCGCAGCGCCACCAGCGTCTGCGTGCGCGCGACGCCCTCCAGGATGAGGTCCCCGGGGAACAGCGACAGCGGCACCAGGTCCGCGCGCTGCGGCCGCATGGGGCTGAAGCCGTAGCCGCCCTCCGTCCATGCGAAGGTGGACCAGAGGATGTCCTTCACCTGCTCCTCCAGCAGCTGCCGGCGCTGCTTGGGGCTCAGGAGGCCGCGCTTGAGCAGCGCGTCGCCGGTGCGCAGCGAGTGCTCACGCGCGTAGCCCGCGGCCTCCGCGAGCTGGGCTTCGGTGAGCGCGCCCTTGCGCAGGCAGAAGCGGCCGAAGCGCTCCGGGGCCAGGTTGGAGGCGGCGTACACGACGCGGCCCGCCTCGAAGTAGACCACCTTGAGCACCGTGCCCTGGCGCAGCTTCAGCTCGCCGTGGTGACGGGCCTCGTAATAGGCGTTGAGCAGGCGCGGCACCGACGTGTGCGCCAGGTCACCGCCGAGCGACCACTCCGGCAGCTGGCGGCGCTGGCGCGCGGGGGCGGGCGCGGCCTCCGTCCACACGGCGCCGCGCTGGGCGAAGGGCAGGGGCAGGGCCTCCTCCGGGAGCGCGGGCTCGGAGGGTTCGGACGGCTCGGGAGACCCGGCCGCGGCGTCGACGGACTCGAGCGCGGGCTCCTCCTGCGAGGGCGTCTCCTGGACCAGCTCCTCCAGGACGAGCAGGTCCACCTCGTCGAGCAGCTCCCCGTGCGTCACGGGCGGCACGCCGGCGGCCTCCTCCAGCGCGTCGAGCACGGCGTCCAGCTCGAAGGGCTTCTCGAAGAAGGCGCACGCGCCATGGACCTTGATGGCCTCCTGGGCGAAGCGGTCGCCCTTGTAGACGCCGCTGACGGCGATGGCGGGGATGGCGTGGGCACGCAGCGCGCCCAGCACCTCGCTGCCGCGGATGTCCGGCAGCAGCAGGTCCACCAGCGCGGCGTCGAAGCGGGTGGTGGGGCCCAGGGCCTCCAGCGCGGACTCGCCGGTGAAGACGGTGAGCGCCTCATGGCCCCGGGTCTGCGCGACCGTGGCGATGAGGGAGGCGAGTTCCTGGTTGTCCTCCACGATGAGCAGTCGCGCCATGGGCGGCCAGACCCTACCATCAACCCCATGAAGGACGTTCAGGGCTTCCACCACGTGGCGATTCAAGCGAAGGACGTGGAGCGCGTGACCGCGTTCTATCGCGACCTGCTGGGCTTTCCGGAACTCAAGCGCCACCTGCGCGAGGACGGCACCCTGCGGAGCGTCTGGGTAGGCGTCCCCGGGGGCGCCTTCCTGGCCATCGAGGCGGTGGACGGGATGCCGGAGGAGGTGCCGTTCCGCCATCCGGCGCCGGGGCTGTTGATGTTGGTGTTCCGGATTCCCCGCGAGGCACGGGGTGGGGTGGTGGAGACCTTGGCCCGCGCGGGGGTGCCGCTGGAGCACGAGACGCGTTGGACGCTCTACGTGCGGGACCCGGAGGGCAACCGGGTGGGGCTTAGCCACCATCCGGACGACTAGGAGTGCGTGCCCGGCCGGGTGCTTGCGGAGGGTGACGGGGCATGGCTACAAGCGGGCCCATGCGCCTGGGTGAACTGCTCGTGAAGGACGGCCTGGTGTCGGCGGCGGCGGTGGAGGAGGCGCTGGAGTCGCAGGTGGTCCACGGCGGCCGGCTGGGGACGAACCTGGTGGAGCTGGGGCTGCTGTCCGAGCCGGACCTGGCCAAGGCGCTGGGCAAGCTGCACAACTGCGCCTACGCGTCCGGGGAGATGGTGCCCGACCCGAAGGCCGTGGCGCTGGTGCACCCGAACGAGGCGGACGACAAGGAGTTCCTGCCCATGCGGGCGGACGCGACGCGGCTGAGCGTCGCGGTGGTGAACCCGCACGACTTCCCGACGTTGGATGCCATCGCGTTCAAGACGGGCAAGCGCGTGGTGCCGGTGGTCATCCCCGAGTTCCGGATGAACCAGCTGCTGCGGCGGCACGCGAAGGCGTTCCGGCAGCTGCGGGCCATCGACATGGAAGCGGTGCGGCCGAGGCCCGCGAAGGGCGCGGCGGCGGAGCTGGCGAAGGCGGCGGAGCGGCCGCCGGACCTGATGAGCGAGGAGGAGTTCCAGTCCGTCTACGCGCAGGCGCTGCGCGGCGGATCGGATGCGGAAGCGGACGTGCTGGAGGGGGAGCTCATCATCACCGGCGAGGAGGTGATGGAGGCGCCCGTCGCCGCGCCGCCCCAGGTCCGTCCCGCGGTGCCGGCGCAGTCGCGTCCCGGAGCGCCCGTGCCCCCCGCGGCCCAGAGGCCCGGAGCGCCGCGAGTGGACATCCCCGCGCACATGGCCCCGCCCGTGCCGGCGCCCGGAGTGCCCGCGCAGGCGGCCCGCGCCGCGAGCTCCGTGGGGCAGGGCGCAGGGGCGCAGGGACTGCCCGCGCACGTCGCGGCGCAGCCCGGAGCGCAAGGAGTGCCCGCGCACGTCGCGGCCCAATCGGGAGCGCCCGCGCACGTCGCGAGTCAGCCCGGAGCACAGGGAGTGCCCACACATCTCGCGGCCCAGGCGGGAGTGCCCGCGCACCTCGCGGGACAGCCCGGTGCGCAGGGAGTGCCCGCGCACGTCGCGGCCCAGGCGGGAGTGCCCGCGCACCTCGTGGGACAGCCCGGTGCGCAGGGTGTCCCCGCGCAGGCGCGTGGCGGTGCTGGCGTGCCCTCGCACGTCGCGGCCCAGGCGGGGGCCGGTGTGCCCGCGCAGGTGGCGACCCAGGCCAGCGTCGCGGGCGCGATGCCGCCAGGTGCTGTCGCGAGCCCTCCCGTGCCAGCGAAGCCAGCGGCTCCTCCTCCGACGCCGCTCACGTTCCCGGAGGCGCAGGCGGAGCTGGCGCGCAGCTCGGACCGCGAGGACGTGGCGCGCACGGTGCTCCGCTTCGCGATGGGCAAGTGGCGCCGGTGCCTGCTGCTGTCCGTGCAGGGCAACCTCGTCACTGGCTGGCACGGCATGGGGCAGGGCGTGAACGACGAAGGGGTCCGCCGCATCGGCGTGCCGCTGCGCGACCAGAGCACCTTCCGCCTCGTGCGCGACCTGCGCTCCCACTACGTCGGTCCGGTGAAGCGCGACGCGGCGATGGGCATGTTCTACCGGCTGCTCGGCGGCGGATTCCCCACGACCGCGGTCATCCTGCCGCTGCTGGTGCGCGGCAAGGTGGTGCACCTGCTCTACGTGGACAACGGAGCGGAGCAGTTCACCCCGCCGGACGTGGGCGAGCTGCTCATCCTCTCCCAGGGCGTGGGCCGTTCGTACGAAGCGATGATGCGGCGGCGCAAGAGCGCGTAGCGCGGGCTCACCCGTTGCCAGCGGACTGTTCCGGGTCGCGAGCCAGCACGGGCAGCGCATCGGGACGGTCCCACAGGACGAAGTGGCTGCACCCGTCCAGCTCCACCACGGTGAGCCCCGGCTTCGCGCGCACGGCGCTCTCCCGCATGGAGGCGGACTCCAGCACCCGGTCCTTCCCCGGCACGAGCACCGTGCCGCGCCGCACGTTGCCGAACAAGGACGCATCGCGCGATTGACTCCAGGCGTCGATGTCCCGCAGGTTGGCCATCATCGTCGCCACCCGCTTCGGGTTGAACGGGAAGGCCATGATCAGCTCGCGCTTGCGAGCATTCTCCAGCGGCCCCCACGCGCCCCGGTTGTGCCGGGCAATCGGCGCGAGCCGCCACAGCGGGATGAGGAACGGCAGCAGCCAGAGCTGCGACGGCGTCAGGCTCCGGTAGGGACGGGCCTGCGGGAGCACGGGCGCCTCCAGCACCACCTCCACCCGTTCGAACAGGTCCGGCCGCGACTTCGCGGCCTCCAGGACGACGGCGCCTCCGCGCGAATGTCCGTGGACGCGGATGACGTCCGTCCGGGGCAGGTGCTCCAGGGCCTGCACCAGCACGGCGGCATCATGGGCGATGGTGCCCTCCTCCTCGGCTGGCACCTTCGCCCAGGGCGCGGGCTCCTCGCGGTGGCCGGTGATGGGCAGGTGGTAGTCGCAGCTCGTCAGCAGGATGAGCTGGAGGTCGGGTTCGCGGTAGTGGTGCGTGAAGTAGCGCATGTCGGCCACGAAGCCGTGCATGACGATGACCGTGGCGCGGGGCTGCTCGCAGCGCCGTTCCGCGATGACGGCCTTGCCCACCCGGTAGACGTGTCCGTCGAAGGGCTCGCTCGCGCGGGGCGTGCCCACCCGGTGCATCAACCACCAGCGCGCGGTGGGCACGAGCACGGCGGCGCCAGCAAGGACTCCAAGAGCGACGAACATGCATTCACCCGGGACGGAGGGGGACAGGCGCCTTGTAGCGGACGGCCCGTGACACGGTGGCCATCATAAAGGCCAGGTCAGCCTCCCGCCGCCACGAGTGGGCGAAGGCGGCCCTCGCCGCGCGCTGATGTCCGCGGTCAATGAGGAAGGCCCTGCGCGTCCTACCTGACGGCGCTGAGGCTTCGAATCTGCGTGTGGATCCACGGGATGTAATGGGAGACCCGCGTGTAGATGCCGGGCAGCCCTGCCCGCGCACAGCCCACCCCGAAGCTCACGATGCCCTGGAGTACGTAGCCTTGGGAGCCTTTGACGACGAGCGGCCCGCCGCTGTCGCCCTGGCATGCGTCCTTGCCCCCCTGAAGATACCCAGCCCCGAGCATGGCACTCTCGTCGATGACGATTCCTTGTGTCCTGTAGCTGCTGGCGACGTCCTGATGCCGGAGGACGGGGACTCCGACCTGCAGCAGGATGCTGGACGTGTCTGGGCCCCCCTCCCGTGTCAGACCCCAGCCCGCGACCGTCGCCACCGTGTTTTCAGCAACGCGCTCCCCGGAGGCTGGGAGGCAGACAGGGACGCGCGTGTTGCCGCCCGCGAGCTGAGGGGCCAGGTTGGGGCGCATGCCCGAGGACTGGCCGCAAGCCCTGGCGACACTCGTGTCGAACTTGATGGGCTTGTCGAGCTTGAGGACGGCGATGTCGTTCAGCGTCGTGACCGGATTGTACTGGGGGTGGTGGACGGCCCCCGTCACCCGGGCGCTCACTTGCGTGGACGTGGGGTGGTTCAGGTCATGCGCCCCGGCGACCGCCGTGACATTGGAGAAACCGTCATGGACGCAATGGGCAGCGGTGAGGACGATGTCGCTCTCCTCCTTGTCGCTCACTCGCACCAGGCTGCCCCCGCAGAAATGGCTGCCGTACTGCTGCAGACTGACAATCCAGGGGATGGAGTTCGGCCGGGCCTCGATGCCTCCCACGATCTCCTGGTCCGTGTGCCCAACGGTCTCGAAGGAAGGCTGATCGGCCTCCGGACCACCGCACCCGAGAAGACCGACCGCGACGACGACTCCGCTCATGAAGCGCATGCATTCTCCTGGAACAGGTGCGGAGTGAGACAGCAATCGACATGCCGCTGTCATGCGCCTGGGCTGTCGGGGCGAGACGCGCACCTGGACATGTGACGGCACGTCGTCGTCGTCGCCCTGTGACATGTCAGCGGAGGCGCATGACGCGTCAGCCGTCTGGGAAAGCGCGTCGAGCGGGAAGTTTCAGGGCTCAGCGTTCCACGGGCGGTCCGGTCACCACCAGCCTCCTGGCCTTCTGGAACAGCGGCACGGGCGGCTCCTCCGCCACGTACACGCCCCAGTAGTACTCCCCAGGGGCCAGGCCGGGCAGCACCACCTGTTGCAGGCCGCCCTCCCGCACGAGCACCGGTTGTCGCAGCTCCCGGTCGCGCGCGACCACCAGCCGGTAGCGCGGCTCACCGCCGATGGACTGCCACGCGAAGACCAGGTCCTCGGCGGCGAGGGCGTCCGGAGCCTCGTAGCCATCCCGCGGCGTGACGAGCAGGCCGCGGGGCGGCTTGCGCTCCACGAAGATGCGCCGGGCGAAGCCGGACTCGCCCGGCCGTCCCTCCGCGTCCAGCGCGGCCACGCGCCAGACGAACATGCCGGGCTCCGGCGGGAGGAACGTGAAGTCCAGGCCCTCGACCTGCGTGTCCACGATGCGCCGGGTGAAGCCCAGGTCGCGCGCCACCTGCACCTGGTAGCTCCGCGCTCCGTCCAGCGGCCCCCAGCTCAGCGGGATGCGCAGCCCCGGGCTCCACGCGATGCGCGCGTCCACGCCCGGGGAGAGGCTGGTGGGGAAGGGCGGGCCGTCATGCTCGGCGTCCTCCAGGCCGCGCGCGACATCCAGCCAGTATCCGGCCGCGAGCGTGCGGCGGTGCGCGCCCTCGGACAACAGCAGCCGTCCCCGGGAGACGCTGAGGTGCATGCCGCGCGCGGTGCGGGTGACGCGGAACTCCGTGGGGCCTGCGTGCTCCTCCACCGTGAGCGCCACCTGCCGCCCGTTGTCACCGCGCAGCACGAGCGGGCCATCCGGCAGCGCGTCCTCGGGTAGCAGTCCCCGGGCGGTCCCCGACTCCAGCGCCACCACCGAGCCACCCCCCGTGGGAGGCGCGGGGCGATCGACCATCACCACGGTGCGCTCCTCCAGTTCGATGCGTCCGCCGCCGCGAAGCTCGATGCGCGTGGAGGCGCCCGGCCCGGTGCGCACCCAGTCACCGGAGCGGAAGGTGGCCCCCGCTTCGAACGGCTCCCAGTACGCATTCGCCGTGCGCATCGTCTCGACGGGGCCGCGCGCCACGGCGCAGGTGGCCACGATGGCGGACAGCTCCCGCGACACGGTCTCGGAAGCGCCGTCGTCCTCCGCGGTCCGTGCGCAGCCCGCGACCAGCAGGAGCACGACCCACCCCGCGATGCCCCTGCGCGGAACCCCGAGTTCACCCATGACAGCCCTACGGAACCCCGACGCCCGGTGGATCGCTCGCGCCACCGCGCTTCCACGCGGACGGGCTGTGTTCATCGCACCCTCCAACCCGAGGGGGCCTTGCGCAGCTCCTCCTCCAGGAACCGCAGCCGGATGCGCGGCGCGCTCCGCTCCGGTGCCGCCTCCAGCGCGGCGCGCAGGTGCGCCATCGCCTCCGTCGCGTCCCCGCGCTGCGTGGCCTCCGCCGCCATCCGCTCGAACGCATCCGCCAGGGCCGCCAGCCGCGTGCGCACGCGCGGGTCCTCGGGCCGCAGCGCCCGCGCGGCCTGGAGGTGCGCCAGCGCCGTGTCCTCGCCCGCGCCCGTCAGCTTCGCCACCGCGATGAGCCGATCCGCGCGAGACAGATGCCCGGCCACCTCCACCTCCCCGGCATGCCGCGGCCACGTCAACGCCGCGCCCGTCGCGCAGAGGACGGTGACCGCCAGCGCGCCCCACCGCAGGGCCCGTCCATGCCGCGCGACCGCCAGCCTCGCGGCCACCGGGATGCGCTGCTCCACGGCGAAGCGCCACCGGCGGTAGCTCGGGAACGCATGCGGCCGGTCCTTACCCCGCGCGGCCCCCATCAGCGCCTCCGTCTCGCGCTGGGACCGGTCCAGCGATTCGCCGAACAGCTCGCGCATCGTCTGCACCAGGTCGAAGGCGGGCAGGGTGCTCCGCACGCGCTCCAGCGCCTGCCGCAGCACCTTCGCGCTGGGCGCCCGGGCGGACGGCTCCGGCGCGGTGGCCCACTGCACCAGCCGCTCCAGCTCCGGCGTCACCTGGGGATTGAAGAGGGACGGCTTCAGCACCGGCGGCCCCTCCGTGCCGGTGGAGACCTCCGAGGCCCGGTGCAGCGTGAGCAGCTCGTAGAGGACCAGCCCCATGCCGTGGACGTCCCACGCGGGCTCCGGGCGTCCGCCGGCGGCCTGCTCCGGCGCCATGTACGCGCGCTTGCCCACCACCAGCAGGTCATTCCCGCTGGCGATGCTGGCGGACGCCACCCCCATGTCCACCAGCTTCACCTCGCCGTGCAGCCCGACGAGGAGGTTGCCCGGGCTCACGTCCCGGTGCACCAGGTGAAGCGGACGTCCATCCAGGTCGCGCTGCCCGTGCAGGTACTCCAGCGCCTTGCCCAGCTCCAGGGCCAGCGTCACCGCGAGCGCCACCGGCGGAGGCCGGCCCCGTCGCCGCAGCTCCTGCACCAGGTCCGCGCCGTTGCGGCCGTGCACGTACTCCATGGCCATGAAGGGCCGGCCCGCGGCGCTGCCCACGTCGAACACCTGGATGACGTTGGGGTGCTGGAGCGTGGCGCTCAGCCGCGCCTCGGTGAGGAACAGCTCCGACAGGCGCGGGTGCCGCGCGTACTCCTGGAACACCAGCTTGAGCGCCACCAGCTTGTCCACGCCCTCCGCCATCGTGTGCCGCGCGAGGAGGACCTCCGCCATGCCGCCCGCGCCCAGCCGCTGCAGCAGCTGGTACGGCCCGAACGCGTCGAACGGTCGCAGCCCGCCCTGCCACGCCTCCGGGTCTCGCGCGTGCAGCAGCTCCACGTGCGAATAGTCATTCAGCGCGGACGTGCCGCTGACCGTGGAGCGGGGCCGGATGCCCACTGGCGTCGGCTCCTCGCGCCAGGCGTGCTCGCTCCCCCCGGCGGCGCCGCCGGGCGCGCTCGCGGCGGTCGTCCCCTCCGTCGAGGGCGCGGGCGGCTCGCGCGGGCTCAGGGGGAGCGGAAGGCTGCCCGCGTCCAGCGCGACGAACTTGACGAAGTAGCCGCGCGCCCAGCCGGACACGCCGTGCTCCATCACCCGCACGCGGCCGGAGACGGCGGGCCCGTCCCCCAGGAAGGCCACCTGCAGCGGGAACTCCGTCCCGATGGGCTGCGGCGTGTCCTCCGGAACGAACAGGCCGTGCTCCGTCATGCTCTTCCACAGCCGCGCGCGGGACTCCGGCGCGTCCGCGAACGGCAACCGGAACAGCCGGCCCTTCCTCTTTGGCAGCTTCACGCCGGTCCTCCCCCCACGAATATGGCGGTGCGCTTCACGTCCGCGGCCCGCTTCGCTTCACGGCGAAGCGGTCAACGTCACCTGGATGGGCTCGGGCCGGTCGCCCACCATCACCTCCGCCCGCCACGTGGCGTGGCCCTCCAGGCGGACGCTCACCTGGTGGACGCCGGGGGCCAGCGGAAGCAGCGCCCCCAGCTGGCGCGCGAGCCCCATCGCGCGGCCGTCCACGAAGACGCGGGCGCCATCCGGCATCACGTCCAGGCGCAGCCCCGTCGCCGCCGCCCCCTCCACCCGCGCCGCGCGCCCCACCGGCATCGCCGGGCGCACGGCCTCCACCCGCAGGAGCGCCAGGGCATCGCCGTCCCGCGCGACCGGGTGGCGCGCACAGGCGCAGGTGCCAGCCATCAGGGCGGCGATGAGCAGACGTCTCGCATTCGGAGGCATGACAGGGATTGGAGCGCGAGCGCGGGGGCCCCCGTCAAGGCACCGGCCCCCGCGTCGCAATGGCTGTTCCCACCCGTACAACCCGGCGAAAACAGCGCTCCCGGAGGTGCTTTCCAGACCCACCCGCGCAGGTCGTTCTTCCGAGTGAAAAGTGGGTGTTCCCGGGTGGACGGATGGCCCGCGTCCGCGGCTCCTGGCGCCCGTGGGCGTGAGGGACGGCGCGTGCGTGCCGGGTGACCTGGGAGGTGACTGGGTTTGAGAGGAATTGGACCCGGGGCGGGTCCGCGCGGATCCACGCATGTCAGACGCCACCCGTAACCTGCGACACGTTCCAGCCTGAATCCCACCCATGACGACCCGACATCCCATGCCCGCCACCGCGCCCCGGACACCGGCCCCGTCCCTGCCTCCCAGACCCTTCACCTCCGCGCGGGATGGACTCGTGCGCAGACAGCCCCAGCGCTTCACGGACATCCGGCCGCTGCGGCTGGAGGACTTCGTGTCCGGGACGCCGCGCCAGCGGGAGTCCTTCGCGCGGCGGCTGATCACCCACCTGTCGGAGCGCGGCTTCTTCTACCTGGAGCGTCCCGCCGCCTTCCTGGAGCGGCACACCCTGGCGGGGCTGTTCGAGCGCTACGAGGCGACCTTCCAGCACGCCCTGCTGGCGCACCCGTACCTGCACGCGCTGCTGCCCGCGGCCACGGTGTTCCAGACGGGCTACAACGCCACCTGGTACCCGGAGTCGGCGGTGGTGCGGCAACCCATCGAGGCGTTCATGGCCAAGCCCGCGACGTGGACGGGCTTCCGCCGCCGCGTGGTGCCGGAGCCGGTGCGGGAGCTGCTGGAGGCGTCGGAGGACGCGTACGACGCCTGCCACGCCGTGGGCATCGCGCTGCTGGAGGCGCTGGAGCTGGGCTATGGCCTGCGCCCCGGGGGGCTCACGCGGCTGTTCCGCCGCCGCACGGAAGGGGCGGTGCGGTTCGTGAAGTACCACGCGCCCAGCACGGCGCGGCGCAGGCGGGAGGTGGTGGCGCACGCGTCGGAGCCGCACTCGGACAAGAGCTTCTTCACCTTCAACCTGGGGGAGTCGCGGCCGGGGCTGGTGTGGCTGGACGGGAACACGCCGCGCCTCATGCCCAATGACGAAGGGCACTGGCTCATCACCTCCGGCCGCTTCTCCGAAGGGCTGACGCGCGAGCTGGACGCGCCGGTGCGGGCGTTCCGGCACACGGTGCACAACGACGGCGAGCGCGTGGTCATCCTGGGCTTCGTGACGCCCGAGGGCGACCTGCACGACCTGCCGCTGGACGCGTGGCCCGCGCCGCGGCTCGCCGCGGGAGGCGCCCGTGGCTGAGCGCGCGCGCAGCCGAGGGAACGAGGGGCCGGAGCACGTCTTCTTCTCCCCGCATCCGGACGACGTGGCGCTGGGGGCGTACGCGAGCCTGCTGGGCGTGCCCCGGGGCATCGTGCCCACGCTCGTCACGGTCTTCTCGCAGAGCTGCTGGGAGTTCGTGCTGCCGGTGGACCCGTCGCGGGCCATGGCCGTGACGTCGCTGCGGATGGGCGAGGACCGACGCTTCGCCCGGGCGCACGGCGCGGACCTGGTGCACCTGGGCTTCCGCGACACCAGCCTGCGCTCGCCGCCGGGGGGCCCCGCGGAGCCGGAGGAGGCCCGGGCGGCGCTGGCCTCACGCGTGCTGCTGGCGCTGGACGAGGTGCTGGCGAGCGTGTCCGAGGACGCGGTCTGCTACGTGCCGCTGGGCATCTCCAGCCACGCGGACCACCTGCTGGTGCGTGACGCCGTGCGGGCGCTGCGCGGCGAGCGGGGCGTCGTCTACTACGAGGACCTGCCGTACTCCGCGCACCACCCGGAGGACGAGATCGTCGACTACGCGTGGGCGCTCGGGCTGTCGCCCCGGTGCGTGGACATGACGGCGCTGTGGCCCGCGAAGCTGCGCGGGCTGTCCTTCTACGCAAGCCAGCTCGAGCCCCGGACGCTGCCCGCGGTGGAGGCGCACGCGCGCAGGCTGGGCGCGGGCCGGGGGCTGTGCGAGCGCGTCTGGACGGTGGCGCCATGAGCGCGCGGGAGCCCCGCTGGCTCGGGACGCAGGAGGGGGACCTGCTGGTGCACCTCTCCTACGAAGCGACGCGCACGCTGGGCGGGATGGGCGTGGTGCTGGAGCACCTGCTGTCCTCCCCCGAGTACCGGCGGGACTTCCCGCGCACGCTGCTGGTGAGCCCCACGGTGCGGCCGTGCGGGCTGGGGAGCTACGCGCCGGAGGAGTCGCTGGCGCGCGACCTGGAGGCGCACGGCGAGGTGTTCTACAGCGGCCTGCGCCCGGACAACCCGGAGCGGTGGACGCGCGTCTTCCGGCCGGTGGAGGAGAAGCACGACGTGTCGTTCGTCTACGGGCGGCGCGACGCCCCGGGCGGCCCGGTGGAGGTGCTGCTCGTGGACCTCACCGACGTGCTCCGGGGCTACCGGGTGCGGATGGGGACGCTGCCCCGGTTCCTCGCGCGGCTGCACACGCTGCTGGGCGTGGACCTCCCGTTCGACTGCCGGGGCGCGCGTCCGGCGGCGTGGCGGGGGTTGTCGCGCGTGTGGCGCCAGCGCTTCGGCACGCGGCTGGGCGCGGCGCCCTGGGTCAACCGCCTGTTCCGCAAGGCGGTGCGGCACGGCCTGATGGACGCGCCCGCGCTGGACCACGACGCGATGCTGGCCATCGTCCTCGCGGAGCCCGTCTTCGACGCGCTGGAGCGGCTGCGCCCGACGAAGGAGGGGGCGGGGACGGTCATCCTGGCGCAGGAGCACCTGTCGCTGCCGCTCGCGTACAAGGCGCTGCTCGACGGGCGCGGCTGGTGCCGCACCGTGTACTACGCGGGCGAGGTGCGCACGCCCCGCGTGCTGGTGGAGTACGGCGAGGCAGGGCAGGGCGCGTCCGACGCGCGCTTCTACAACATCCAGCGCCTGGGGCTGGAACAGGGGCGGACGCTCGACGAGGTGTACCCCGTCGGCACCTGGCCCAACTTTCAAATCCTGCGCAACGGCCACCTGTGCGACCGCGTGGGCGCGGTGAGCGCCTCCGTGGCGGACGAGCTGCGGTTCCTGGACGCGCGCTACGCGCTCCACCCGGTGACGGTGGTGCCGCACGGCCACCGGCCCATCGAGACGGGCTGGGACGCGAAGGAGGCGGCGCGGGCGCGGGTGCTGGCCCATGCGCGCAAGCAGTGGGGGAAGGGCTTCCGGCTGCTGCTCACGCACATCGCGCGGGACGAGGTCTGCAAGGGGCTCTGGCGCGACGTGGACGTGTGCGAGCACCTGGCCACGCTGCTGCCGCCGGAGCGGAAGCCCGCGCTGCTGGTGATGGTGACGGAGTGGAACGAGGCGGAGCCGTCCGACAACCTGCGCGCCCTGAAGGCGCGGGTGGACGCGTTCAACGTGAAGGACACGGGCCTGCACATCGCGCTGGTGAACCAGCCCACGTGGCCCGCGGGCCTGGACTTCACGCGGGACGACCTGCACCGTGCCACGGACGTGTCCCTGGGGCAGTCGCTGTATGAGTCCTACGGACTGGCGCAGCTGGAGGCCCTGGGCTGCGGCGCCATCTGCGTCATCTCCGGCGTGAGCGGCGCCAGGCGGGCCCTGCGCGAGGTGTGCCTGCGGCAGGGCCTGTCGGAGGCCGCGCACCCGAACCTCGTCGTCTCCGACGCGGCGGCGGACGCCCGGGAGGCGGGGCTGGCGCACACGGTGGAGGCCTGGAAGGCGCTGCCCGCGGCCGTGCTGAGGGAGCAGGAGCTGCGCACCGCGGAGCGCGTGGCGGAGGAGGTGGTGCGCCGGCTTCCGCGCGACGCGCACGAGGGCCGCCTGCTGCTGGCGACGGGCTGGGCGCTGTCGGAGCGGCTTGGCTGGGAGCCGCTCATCCGCGAGCAGTTGCTGCCGCTGCTCCGCTTCCCGAAGCAGGAGGCGGAGGCCGTGTCCGACTGGAGCGCGGCCCACGGCTGAAGGCCGTCACGCAATCACTTTCAAACAGGAGTGCGGCACATGGCAGAGAACAACCCGGCCCCGGCGCTCATCGTCGTGGCCCACCCGGAGGACGTCGTCCGCCTGTTCAGCACGGTGGCGCCGGGGGCGGACCTGGCGGTGGTGACGGAGGACGGAGGCGCGGGCCGGGAGCTGGAGGCGGTGGGCCGGGCCCTGGGCGCGCGGAGCACGCACCTGCTGCTGTCGCCCTCGGAGGTGGGGCCGTGGTGCCGCGAGCAGCGCTCCCGGGGCGACGTCCGCGTCTTCACCCACAGCCCGCAGGAGGACGCCCCCCTGCACCGCGAGGTGGCGCTCCGGGTCAGCCGCGTCTTCGACCGGCTGTGGGTGCCCGCCACGGGCGCCAGGCCCACGGCCTGGACGGTGCTGGACGACGCGGCCTTCCAGCGCAAGCTGGGCCTGCTCAACACGCTCTACCGGGAGCGTCCAGACGGGGCCAGCTCGGGCGCCTGCACGGACCCCGTGCGCGACGGGCCCGGCATCGAGGCCTTCACGGAGGCGCGGGCCGCGGACGTGGTGCGCGCCCTGTCCCTCACGAAGCCGGAGATCTTCTCCGAGCTCGCGGACCCCTGGGGCTTCGCCCGCTCCGCCTACGAGGTCGAGCGCTTCGCCCTCACCGCGAAGGTGCTGGGGACGCTGCGCCACGCCGTCCCGCCCCGGCGCGTGGTGGACGTGGGCGCGTGCGAGGGGATGATGACCGAGCACCTGCTGGCGCTCTTCCCCGACGCGAACATCCAGGCCGTGGAGTCCGAGCCCCGCTTCGTCACGCGCCTGCGCGAGCGGCTGGGCGGCCACGCGCGCGTGCGCATCGTGGAGGCCAGCGCGGAGGACGTGGCGCTGGAGGCGGACCTGGTGCTGCTGGCGGAGGTGCTCTACTACCTGTCCGACGACGCCAGCCGCGACCTCCTGGACCGGCTGCGCGCGTCCCACCTGCTCACGTCCTACGGCGGCGGCTTCGGCGACCAGCTGCACGCCGCGCTCGCCGGCCGTGGCTGGCGGTGCGTCCAGTCCGCGACACTTCCAGGCCGCATCGAACCCGTGGACGGCGCCTCCAGCCCACTGCTCGTCCGCCGCGCAGGCACCGGAATCCGGCTCTGGGAACGGTGATAACAAGAATTCAGGGGCTGACGGCCGGGCTCGCCCGCAAGGCGTGCGCTCCTCTCTCCGGGAAGCGCCCGTCGTCCTGGTTTAATTGTTTTACATGGTTAAGGATTGTATAGCCTTGCCTGCTTGAATATGCATTGCCAATGACACGGGAACTCTTCAGCATGACCGTGCATGGCCGCCCCGGTTGTATCGCATGGCCCCGTGGATGCCCCGGCCCGGGCATCCCTTGAAGCGGGTCTGAAACACAGTGCGCTCCCGCGCCGGGCCCTGCCGTGGTTGATGGGCGGGTGGCTCGTGGCGAGCGTGCTGGGGCTTGGGCTCGTGTGGTCCCACGCGAGCGCCGCGGGGCTTGGGGCCACGCCGCCGTCACGGTTGCCGGAGCGGTTCCCCCGGACGCCGGGCACGTGGACGCTGTTCGTCCTGCTCCACCCCCAGTGCCCGTGTTCCCGCGCGACGCTCGCGGAGCTGGCGAAGCTCCTGGACCGCGAAGGCGCGCGGCTCGCCACGCGCGTGTTCGTCTGGGCCCCCCGCCAGGCGCCGCCGGGCTTCGAGCGCTCGGAGCTGTGGACGCGCGCCCTGGCCCTGCCCGGCGCGCAGGTGGTGGCGGACGTGGACGGCGCGGTGGCGCGCGAGCTGGGCGTGAGCACCTCGGGCCAGGTGGTCCTCTATTCGCCGGACGGCGTGGAGCGCTTCAGCGGGGGCATCACCCCCGCGCGGGGCCACGAAGGAGACAGCGCGGGGGCAGGCGCCATTCGCGACCTCCTTCGCGCGGATGCCTCCCGCGTCGCCACCGCGCCTGTTTTCGGCTGTGCCCTCCAGACGCCCTCCGCGGCGTCCTCCGGTGAGAACCCGTGATGAGAATCCAGCTGTCCGAAGCAGCCGTGTCCGCGCGCTCGCAACAGCTGTTCGCCGCGCAGTGTCTGGCATTGGGCCGGCGGACGGACCGGACCTTCGTGGTCCTGATGGCGTTGCAGTGGCTGGGGGGCATCGTGGCGGCGGTGTACCTGTCACCGCGGGCCTGGGAGGGATTGCAGAGCACGGTCCACTCCCACGTGGTCGCCGCGGTGGGGTTGGGGTTCTTGCTGGGCAGCCTGCCGGTGGTGCTCGCGCTCACGCGGCCCGGGCGTGAGTCCACGCGGCATGTCATCGCGGTGGGGCAGGCGTTGATGTCCGCGCTGCTCATCCACCTGATGGGCGGGCGCATCGAGACGCACTTCCACATCTTCGGCTCGCTGGCGCTGCTCTCCATCTACCGGGACTGGAAGGTGCTGCTCACCTTCAGCGGCGTGGTGGCGTTGGACCACTTCCTTCGCGGCATGTTCTGGCCGGAGTCCATCTTCGGCATGCACGCCCAGGAGTCCTGGCGGTGGATGGAGCACACGGCGTGGGTGGTGTTCGAGGACATCTTCCTCATCGCCTCCTGCGTGCAGGGCGAGCGCGACCTGCGGGCGGCGGCGGAGCGCGAGGCGCAGCTGGAGCTGTCCCGGAGCGCGGTGGAGGAGCAGGTCGTCCGGCCGCTGATGGGGTCCACGGACGCGCTGCGCGACTCCGTGCGGACCCTGACGGAGTCCACCGGCGAGCAGCGCCAGGAGATAGCCCGGCAGGCCCGGGCGCTGGATGAGACGCGGGTGACGGCGGAGCAGATCCGCCAGACGTCGCTCGTCGCCTCCGCGCAGGCCGCGCGGGTGCTGGAGGCCACGCAGCAGGCCGGGGACGTGGGCGCGGCGGTGGAGGAGGCCATCACCCGGAGCGTGGAGGGGCTGGCGGACCTGCGCGCGCAGACGACGGACCTCTCCGAGCGCATCCAGGGGCTCGCGGCCTACACGGAGCGCATCGCGGGCATCACCCGGACGGTGCAGGACCTGGCGGACCAGTCCAATGTGCTCGCCATCAACGCGGCCATCGAGGCGGCGAGGGCAGGGGACGTGGGCCGGGGCTTCGCGGTGGTGGCGCGGGAGATTCGCGGCCTCGCGTCCCAGTCCGTGGCGGCCACGCAGCAGGTGCGCGCGGTGCTGGATGAAACGCGCTCGCGCATCCAGGGGGTGGTGGACCTCACCCGCCAGGGCGGCGAACGGATGGGCCGGGGCATCGAGACCATCCGCGCCTCCGGCGAACGGCTGGGCATGCTGTCCGGGCTGGTGAAGGGCAACGCGGACGCCGTCCGCCAGATTTCGGCGTCGGTGAGCCAGCAGTCCGCGGGCGTGTCGCAGATCTTCACCGCCGTGTCGGACCTGACGGCGCTGATGCAGGCCTCGGTGGCCCGCGTGGAGGCCACCCACACGGCGGCGGACCGCCTCCAGCAGGTCACCACCCAGGTCCACGGCGTCATCGCGCTGTATCAAGACAGGACCTGAACGGTCACCGACACGCGGCCCGTCATGGAGTACATGGAGGCCATGAACTCCAGACTCCGTCGTTTTCTGTCGTTTTCCTCGGTTCCCCTCCTCCTGAGCTGCGGCGCTGCCGCGGTGTCGGACACGCCGGCCGCGGCGCTGGCCGTGCAGACGCAGGAGCTGGCCTCGGGCACGCCCGCGGGCAACGGGGTGGTGCTGTTCCTCAATGACTGGACCACCACGTACGCCGTGCTGGACACGCAGGTGCCGCTCAACGCGCAGGCGGCGCAGAGCATCATCACCTGGCGCAACGGGCCGGACGGCCTCGCGCACACGGGGGACGACCGGCGCTTCGTCTCCATCGAGCAGGTGGATGACCTCCTGTACGTGGGGCCCGCGGCGCTGAGCGCGCTGGAGACGTACGCCCGGGGCACGGGCCGGGTGGAGCTGCCGGTGGACGGCTGGGTGGGCACGTTCCACGGCGTGTCCTTCAACGTCGCGGAGGCGCGGCGGGCGCTGGCGGTAGTGAACACGCAGTCCGCGGCGGCGTTGCAGGCGACGTACAACGTGCCCGCGGCGGCGGCGAACGCGATGGTGGCGGCGCGGCCGTTCTACGACATCCTGAAGCTGGGCCGGCTGCCGGGCGTGGACGCGACGGCGCTCCAGAACCTCAAGACGGCCACCCAGCAGGGCGCGGAGGGCGACCCGTGCACGGGCGCCGCGACGTGCGGGCCCGCGCTGGAGTGCGAGGGCATCCCGTACGACAACTCCAGCCCCTACGGCCGCTGTGTGACGGCGGTGAGCACCCCGGGGGACGGCGCGTCGTGCTCGCGCTTCGTGCCGTGTCAGGACGGGCTGGCGTGCCACGGCCTGGACTCGGGCGCGACGGAGGGCTGGTGCCGGCCGGCGTGGATGTCCGGCGAGTTCACCGCGTACGCGGACCTGACGCTGCAGGGGAACACGACGCCGCAGACGTCGACGCAGCCGGTGGTGGGGCTGGCGACGGTGCCGGAGGACATCACGGTGGAGCTGGACCTGGCGCACAACAACCCGTCCCGGCTGGTGCTGACGCTGGAGGATCCGGGTGGGGAGACGGCGCTCCTGTGGGACGGCCCCAACGAGGGCACGCCCCCCAAGCGCATCCCGGTGACGCGCGGCATCCCGCGTGACGGCTCCGTCAACGGCCTGTGGAAGCTGCACGTCGTGAACCCGTCGGGCGTGGGCAACGGCAAGCTGCGTGAGTGGAAGCTGAAGCTGACCAGCCGCTGGGACTGACGCCCCGTCCTTCGAGCCCATCGAAGGATGCCTTGACGCCCGCGAGGCCTGTCCTCGCGGGCGTCCGGAGAAACCCGCTGCCCGACCTGCGAGCAAGCCCCATGCACCGCATCCCTCGTCGTTGTGCGTCCGCCATGGCCCTGTCGCTGGCGGGCCTGCTGTCACTCGCTGGCTGCGGGCCGGAAGCCCGCGAGCCCGCCGCGGCTCCTCGCGAATCCACCGGCGGCGTGGCGTCCGCGCTGGCTCTTGGGACTGGCGGAGACACCTCCTGTGTCTGGGGGAGCCCGGACTGCAACCTGTGCATCCCCGACGTGCCGCTTCGCTTCCAGCAGCTGCGGGACCACGGCGAGGTGCTGGGCTTCCATCCCGGGCCGTTCAATCTCAACGTGGCCTACCCGGGCGGCAATCACTGGCAGGGCCTCCAGCGTCTGGCGATGGGCTCGGGCCGCTACCTCGTCGTGTCCAAGCGGGATGACGCCCCCGGGGGCAACGTGGGGCACCTGGTGCACATGTCCACCCGCAACGGGGAGGGACGGCGCTTCCGCTCCAACCGGCTGAGCCCCACCATCCGGCAGCCCGAGGACACCCTGCCACCGGGCGGAGACGTCGCGGTGGCGGCGCTGCCGGTGCTCGACGGCTACCGCCACGGCGGCGGCATGCAGGCGGCGGGCAACCTCCTGGCGCTGCCCATGGAGGAGGGGCCGGGCCCGGGGCGCATCGCCTTGTATGACTACAACGCGTCCCTCACGCCGAGCCCGTTCGCCTATGTCCAGGGCCTCACGTCGAACGCGGGCACGGCCTCGCTCGCGAAGCTGTCGGACGGACACTCCCTGCTCCTGCTCGGGCACTTCGACGCGAAGGCGCTGGAGGTCTTCCGCTCCACGGAGTCCGACATCCGCTCCGCGGCCAACCAGTGGCAGCGCGTGGACCTGTGGGAGGCGTCGGAGCTGCCGCAGGGGGAGTGGGGCGCCTTCCAGAACCTCAACCTCGTGACGGACTGCAATGACTCACAACTCTACCTGGTGGGCACGCGGCTGGGGGGCCTGCGCTGGGGCGCGGTGAGCGACGACTACGCCCACCTGTACCGCGTGCACCTGGATGGCCACATGCGCCTGGAGCACGTCGCCTCCAAGCACCTGTACTGCAGCAATGATGGCTCGCGGCAGTGCAACCTGGACGCGGCCGCCGGCGTGTTCGTGGGCCCCGACCGTAGCCTCATCCTCTACGCCACCGAGCACGCGGATGACGGCCCCTCATCGACGGTGAAGCTGATGGAGTTCCGCGGCATCTGGGCGGACCCGCTCTGCCGCACGGACCTCCAGCGCGCCTACGTCGACTTCTACGACGACTCCGACTTCAGCGACCGGGGCTTCATCTTCGACTCCGAGGACCAGGGGCTGAAGAACTGGGCGCGCTTCGACGACGTCGACGCATTCAACGACAAGGCCTCCGCGGTCCGCTGGTGCATTCCCCCGGGCCAGCGGGTGCGGCTCTACGGCGACTCGAACTACAAGGGCAGCTACAAGGACCTCGTGGGCGACGGCCTGCTCCACGAGGTCAACCTGAACAGCTGGAGCTTCGGCGACAAGGTGTCCTCCGCGCGCTGGCTGGCCTTCTGACAGGGGTATGCTGCTCACCAACCTGAAGGCCGAGGTGAGCCATGCAACCCATCGCAGGAGTCGTCTGGTACGCCATCGGGCGCTTCTATGAAGCGGTCGACGGCAAGGTGCAGGACGTGGGCTATTTCGCGCACCTGGGGGACCTGGAGGGGCCGCTCTTCAACGGTCCACCGGGCGAGGCCCACGCCTTCTTCACCTTCCGCGCGGAGCCCTTCACGCCCCAGCGCCTGAGCAACGGGGACCTCACGGTGTCGCTGGACCCGGTGGGCCGCTTCACCCTGTATTTCAACCCGGAGCCGTGCGGAGACTTCTCCGCGCCGGAGAGCTTCGCGGTGGGCCAGCCCATCGCGACGCTCCAGCGCCTCTCCACGGTGGTAGGGACCGCGGTGGGCCCGCTCTCCAGCAACCTCTTCTCCGCGGTGCTGTGCTCCAGCGAGGACTTCCACTTCCGGGGCCGGACGTGGAACCTGGGGCGCAGCCTGCCCCGGGGCATCACCCAGCTGGGAACAGGCAGCACCGCCCCGCTGCAGCCGCCGCCCGCGGGCTACCGGAGCGTCACGGCCTTCGTCGGCTCGGCGATGGCGCTGGGGGGCGAGGTGCGCGCGCCATGAGCCGCCGTCCAGAGGTGTCCTCCAGCCCCATGCGAATCCCACTCACGCTGTCCGCCCGCACCGCGCTGCTCTTTTCGCTGCTGCTGCTGTGCGCGTGTGCAGGCGGCCCGCCGCAAAGGAGTTCCGTGAACCCCACCAATCCATCCCTCCGCCGAGGCGAGGCGCTGGTGCGCCATGGCGCGGGTCGCGATGAACTCTCGCCGGTTGATCCGGCTCCCTCTGCCCAGGACCTCGGCGCCCAGGCGGGCTTCGGCCGGGCCTGGAAGTCGAGCTCGGTCCGGGCGTCGGTCTACCTTTTCAATAACTACCAGGAAGCGTGTACGGCGGAGGACTGGCTGAAGGCACACGTGCCCGAAGGAATGCAAGGCGATGGAACGGTCAATGGCGACCTGCTCGTGTGGGCGACCGCCGATGCGAAGGACGAAGCCGGCCGGGCCATCATCGAGAATCTGATCGGCTCCTTCGCGGGCGAGGAGTGAACCCGTGAGTCATTGAAGGCCCTTCCGGCTGGCATGCGCCGGGCTGGAGTCCATGGGCAGAGCCGAGGCTGGAGGCAGCCCATGCCCGAAGGATGAACAAGGCGTGAGGGTTCCGTGAACCGGCGCGAGCGAGGCCCGCGTACGATGCTCGCGATCCTGAAAGGCGGACCATGCACCGCATCCTCCTGTCCCTGTTCCTGTCGCTCACGCTCGGCTGTGCCTCGACGACAGCGGGCACCCGGAGTGCATCGCCCTCGCATACCGCTCAAGCGGCTCCGGCGGAGCATGGGCGCCTTCTGTCGCTGAAGGAGATCCTCCAACGCATGGAGGCCTCGTCCGTGAAGTACCAGCTGGGCGAGAAGGACTCCCCGCCGGACGGATGGGCGGACACGCTCTGGCCGCAGCGGGTCGAGCCGCTGCCGTATGCACGAGTCGTGAGGGAGGGGGACTCGGCCATGCTCGCGCCGCCCTACGATGACCCCGAGTCAGAGCGCCTGATCGCGGAGGCCGAGCCGCACTTCCAGGCCAACCGCTTCGACGAGGCCGCGAAGTTGTACGCGCGCGCCACCGAGGCCTGCCCGAAGTGCGTGAACGCCTGGATCTTCCGAGGCGACGCGGCGCTCTTCGCCGGCAAGCCCGAGGAGGCGCTCGGCCACTACCGCAAGGCCGCCGAGCTCAACCCCGACGACTACCGCGGGCACTTCTTCCTGGGACACACGCTGGCGCGACTGGGGCGGCGTGCCGAGGCCCGCGAGGCCTTCGCCTCCGCGCTGGTCCTCAACCCGCGCCTGACCACGCTGCGCAAGCTGCTCGCATCGACTCCCCGGTTCGGGCTCGTCATCACGCCAGACGTGGTGGTGCCGCGTGGCATGGCCGAGCGAACGGAGACCGGCGTGGCGGTGTACTACGACGGCCACTACGGCACAGCGTGGCTCGCGTTCGCTTCGTGCAAGGCGCTGTGGCTGGGGGAGCCCTCGCATCGCAAGGAGATGACGGGCAGTGACAGCGACACCCAATTCACCTCCACCGAGGAGCTTGAATGCCTGAACGCCACGCTCACGGGCTACGAGGTCGCGAAGCAACAGAAGGACGCGGACACGACGACTCCAGACAAGGGCCTGGAGCGCCTCGGGCAGATCGCCGAGGCCGGGATGGCCGACATGCTCGTGCTCTTCGAACTCGCGTCGCGCGTCCATCCACAAGCCACGTTGACGATGAGCGATGACGTGCGCCAGCGGCTGCGCGCCTATGTCCTCGAGTACGTCCTGCTGGAGCGCGACTGAAGTCGATTCATATAAGAATTGACTAATATGAGTGCGGCCTGTAATGACCCTGTGAACGCAGGAGGACCGCACATGCTTCACAAGCTCATTGGCGCCGAGTTCCGCGCATGCGTCGAGCGCGACCACGAAGGCAAGCCGGCCCACGTGGTCGTCGCCCAGCGCGTCTATCCCACCGACGTGGAAGACCTGTGGGACGCGGTCACCAACCCCGAGCGCATCCCGCGCTGGTTCATGCCCATCGAGGGGCAGCTGCAGCAGGGCGGGCGCTACCAGCTCAAGGGGAACGCGGGAGGGACCATCACCCGCTGCGATCGGCCCACGGCGTTTGATCTCACCTGGGAGATGAACGGCGGCATGAGCTGGGTGACCGTCCGCCTGGCACCGGAAGGCAAGGGCACGCGGCTGACGCTCGAGCACATCGTGCACGCCGCGGACGTGGAGCAGTTCTGGAGCCAGTTCGGCCCGGGCGCCACGGGCGTGGGCTGGGACCTGGGCTTCCTGGGGCTGGGCCAGTACCTGGAGACGGGCCGGGACGTGGCCGCGGAGGCCGCGGCCAGCTGGGTCGCCTCCGACGAAGCGAAGGCCTTCATGCGCTCAAGCGCCAGGTCCTGGGCAGACGCCCACGTGGCGGCCGGTGAGGCCCCGGACGTGGCCCGAGGGATGGCCGAGCGCACGGCCGCGTTCTATACAGGAGGCTGATGCACGCCTTCGACGTCCTCGGCGATCCGGTACGCCGCCGCATCCTGGAGCTGCTGGCGGAGGGCGAGCACGCCTCGGGCGAGGTCGTGGCCGTGGTGCAGCGCGAGTTCGGCATCACCCAGTCGGCCGTCTCGCAGCACCTGAAGGTCCTGCGGGACAACGGCTTCGCGACGGTGCGGGTGGATGGCGCCCGGCGCCTCTACGCGGTGGACGCCGCGCCCCTGGCGGAGGTGGATGCCTGGCTGAACCGCTTCCGGGCGTTCTGGACGCCGAAGCTGGATGCCCTGGCCACCGAGGTGGCCCGGGGCAAGAAGAAGCGGGGCGACTGAGAAGCCGGCCCCGCTCGTCTCCGTGGGGCTGTCAGGGGCCGTGGAGGAGGGTGCCCCCGGCTCCGACGATCCAGACGTCGTCCGGTCCCGTGCCCGAAACACCAAACAGCTCCTGGGTCGTCGGCGAGGCCACCTGCGTCCAGCCGTCGCCGTTCCAGTGCATGATCACTCCACTTGAACCCACGGCCCAGACGTCGCTCGGGCTGCTTCCCCAGACGCCGTGGAGGAAGGGGAAGGGCGCCCGCTGCTCCATGACCCGGCCGGACGTGGACGTCCACCGCATGAGCACGCCCGAAGAGCCCACGGCGAAGGCCTCTTTGGCGGAAGAAGCCCAGACCCCCTGGAGGATCGTCGTCGTGGGAGTGGTCAGCTGCTCCCAGTCGGTGTCCTTCCACCGCATGATCATGCTGTCCTGGGCGGCGAAGGCCGTGCCGTCCGCGAGCATGAAGACATCCGACACCGTGGTGTACGGATGGGAAGCGCCCGTGGCGAACTTCGTCCACTGCGAGCCGTCCCAGACGAGCGCCTGGCGCTGGTCCCCCTCCTTGCCGACCGCCATGGCGCTCCGCGCGGACACCGCGGAGACACCCGTGAGCAGGGCCGCCGTCGGGGAGCTGCCGTAAACGGACCAGGTGCCGTTCGTCAGGGACAGGAAGGTGCCGCCCGCGCCCACCGCCCAGCCTCCGCCCTCGGCGAGCGTCACCGAGTAGAGATCCTCGGACGTCGGCGAGCCGGCGGCGCTCCACTGGCTGCCATTCCACCGCAGCACGGTGCCACGGAAGCCCACGGCGTACGCCTCCGTGGGTGACACGACGGCCACGTCCCGCAGGGTCGCCGTGGTGGTGCTCGGCACGAGCCGGAACCCGGTCGTCGTGCCCGCGTCCACGTCGGTGCCCGCGTCAGGGGCCGAGCCCGCGTCCAAGTCGGTGCCCGCGTCCAAGTCGGTGCCCGCGTCCGTGCCCGCGTCGACCTCCGCGCCCGCGTCGGGTACCTCCTGTGCGCAGGCGCCCTCCATGCACACGGTGCCGTCGCCACACGCGACACACGCCTCGCCGAAGGAGCCACAGGCCGAATCCTGGGTGCCTCGGAGGCAGACGCCCCGTTCGTTGACGCAGCCCTCGCACCCTGTCGGGGAATTGCACGCCACCGCCAGGACAGCGCCCACGCTCACGCCCAGGAACAGGGCCAGAAAACTCCGTCGAAATGTCGACATCCGTGACCTCGGAACTCCTGCCCCCGGCCGGTCAGGTGACATCCACCCTAACAGATTCAGCGAGCGCTCCGCTGGTTCCGCACCGGGCGGCCGCCAATGCCCCTGTCTTCGCACTGGACGCGACAGTCCGCCCTCGGCAGCCTTCAACCGGGCTCCCTTCCCCCTGGAGCCCAAGGAGTCCTACGGATGAAGCTCAAGGCGTTCTGCATCGCCGTGTCGCTGTTGGCCGTCCCCGGCGTGGCCGCCGCGCAAAGCCCCTTTGATTCCCTGAAGAAGGCCGCGGGCGACGCCAGCAAGTCCACCGTCGAGAAGCGCGTCAACACGAAGCTGACGGACGAGGGCCGCAAGAACCAGTGCAGCTTCAAGACGGGCACCGCCGAGCTGGCCCCCGGCTGCGACGCGAAGCTCAAGAAGCTCACCAACGCCCTCGTCGACGCGAAGAAGCAGCTCGTCGCCGCCGGGGTCAAGAGCTACAAGTTCGAGGTCTCCGGCCACACCGACTCGACGGGTGACGCCGCGAAGAACAAGTCGCTCAGCGAGCAGCGCGCGGAGACCATCGTCAAGGAACTCGTCGCGCGCGGCATCCCTCGCGGGGAGATCACCGCCGTGGGCTACGGCTCCGAGCGCCCCCTGGTGAAGCCGGACAACACCGAGGCGAAGCGCGCGCAGAACCGCCGCTACGAACTCCAGGTCCGCCTGTAATCCCTCTCACGGATGACGGCGGGCGGCGTCGCTGGCGCCGCCCGCCTCGAAGCCCGAGGCGCCCGACCTGCCAGTCAGGCGGGAATCAGGGGGACACGGGGACGAAGACGTAGCCCACGTCCACGTTGGAGATGGAAGGCAGACAGGCCTGGCTTATCCCGGACATGCGAGCCATCCAGCAGGGCTTGCTGCCCGGCGTGCTGGAGACATCGATGATGGCCTCCTGGGCTCCCGCGGCGAACGTCACCGGATGCCAGGTGGGCGTGAAGTTGATGCTGCATGAGCCGCTGGTGCACACGTGGCAGTCCGTGGCCACCGCATAGGAGATGGCGGCGCTGGAATCGCAACCGGCGCCCAGCACGTCGTCCTTGCGCAAGCGCATGTGGCTGATGGCGCAAGCCGGGTCTGGGGAGATGGGGGAGGGGAACAGCACGCGCGACCTCACCTCGCTGCTCGCTTCGCCCCGGAACTGGAAGACGGCGTCGTTGAAGTCCCGGTCACCGCCGCCGGTGAGCTCCTCGAAGGCCAGGAGCCAGTTCTGCGGCGTGCTACTCGGAGCTCCCAGGCTGACGTGCGGCATGTTGCCGTTGCCCGAGACAGCGACCGTGGAGGCTTCCATGGGGAGCGAGGTGTTTCCGTAGGGCGCCGTGCCGAGGCGGGCCAGGGCCTCGTCCTCCAGCCATCCGCACAGGTTCTGTCCCGTGGAGGCGACCGCGCAAGCCCCGTCGAGCGGGTGGGGGGCCCAGGGGTCGCAGTACTCCGAGGACGCGCACCCGATGTTGCGGGTCGCGACAGGCATCTGGCCCACGGGATCCTGGTCCAGGTTCCACTTCGACTTGGAGAAGAACACGGAGGTGGAGGTCTTCAGGTGCAGGGTGCACTGGCCGTTGGCCGCCTTGCGCAGGCACGGATACACCCGGCCCTCGTAGGGGAGGTGGATGGAATCGTTCGCGACGATCAGGAAGAAGACCAGCTCCCGTCCACCCGGGAGGGTTCCCAGGTCCGCCGTCTGGCCATCATCGGCCAGGAAGAAGACCGGATGGCCCAGGCCCCGGTTGTTGTTGGCGGCGTGGGCGGGCTCCAACAGGTTGGGGATGCGCGCGAAGAGCCCGTTGTCCGAGTAGCCGGTGCGAGGGAGCGCGGGCGTGTTGCTCCCCACCACGTCGATTCTCACGTTGGGGTGGCTGCCAGGGCGGGCATCCTGCAGGAGCACGCCTGACGCGAAGGCGCTGGTGCAGGACTCGTTAAGTGCCAGCTCGGGCTGGCTGTACGTGAAGCCTCCCGAGGTGAAGGTGCGGCTACAGCGCCGGGTCGTCCCCACGTAGGGACGCGCCTGGGAGCCCGTGGGCGGGGCCAGGTTGTAGAGATCCTCGTGCAGGTCCGTGATGCCATTGCCGTTGAGATCCAGCAGGTTGCCATTCACGTCGAGGTAGCCCCGTGACTTGAGGTCATCCACGTAGAGGTACCCCAGCGAGGGGCTCGTGCCAGAGGCGTCATGCACGTACGTGGCGGTCACCCGCTGGGACACGGGAAGCACGATGTATTCCGCGGACGTGAGCGCCAGGTGCGGGTTGGCGACAAGCGTCTGCTGTGGCGTGAGCGCCATCTGTTCGAGGAACTGGAAGGACTCGGCCGAGAAGGGCGGCTCGTAGTCGGCCTCCAGGTCGGTGTCGTAACAACTGAGCGGCAGAGCGGCGCTGGCCGGCCCTGGCAGGGCCATGGAGAGCAGGACGCTCCCGGCCATCAGATACGGGATGTGAAGAAAACGCGGACGCATGGATAGAATCCTCGGCAGACGGTGGCTGCCTGGAAAGGTCGTGTGAGATGTCAGCGCAATACGATCAGATTGGCGTGAAGGTCGCGGACTGGGATGTCCTGCCAGTCCGCTCGGAGTACATCGAAGGTCATACCTACTTCAAAGCGCTTGGCTCCGTGAAGGGACAGGCCGTCCTGGATCTGGCGTGTGGCGACGGGTTGTACACGCGGCAGCTCCAGGCACGAGGCGCGAACCGTGTGGTCGGAGTGGACATCTCGGAGGAGATGATTCGCGTTGCCCGGGAGACCGAGGCAGCTCAGTCACTGGGAATCGAGTACCACGTGTCGGACGTGGCCGACATGGCCCCGCTGGGTGTCTTTGATTGCGTGACGGCCGTCTATCTCTTGCATTACGCGCACTCGCCCGAACACCTGCTGCGCATGTGCCGGAACATCCATGCCCATCTGAAGCCCGGGGGCCGCTTCGTCACCTACACGTTCAACCCCGGGTTCAGCGCGAAGGGGCCCAACAGCACCCGCTATGGCATCACGATGTTGGACTTTCCGGAGTCCCCCCTGGAAGGGCAGGCCATCTCCGCGGAGCTGCACACGAAGACGCCCTTCACCATCCACTTCTCCCACTGGAGTCAGGACACGTACGAGCACGCGCTGCGCGAGGCCGGCTTCCGCGACCTCGAATGGATGCGCCCGGAGTGCTCCGCCGAGGGCCTCGCCCGCTACGGCCAGGAGTTCTGGCAGGACTACCTGGACAACCCGCACGCGGTCGCGCTGCGCTGCGAGCGGTGAGCCCCCTTTGGGGTGCAGACGAAGGGGGGCTTGCGCCGCCATGACGCGGCGCGACAGTCTCGGCCGCATCAAAACAAACCGAAGCAACTCTTTCTCTCAGGTGGCGAGAATCGAGAAAATCATGCGAACCCATTCCGCCCACCGCCCCCCTCTCCACGTCGGCTCCACCGGCAACCGCGTTCAGAAGCTCGAGGAGCGCCTGAAATCGGAGGGCTACCTCAAGGGTGCCGCTGACGACCGCTTCGACGCTGGCACCGCCAAGGCGGTGGTCGCCTACAAGCGCGACCACGGTTGGGAGGGGAAGCCGAAGGGGGTTGTCGGCGAGCGGATGGCTCAATCGCTGAAGGGCACCGGCGCCAACACCGGCACCACCGGCGGCAGCGGCACGACCGCCGAGACCAGCCAGCTTGGCGGCAGCGGCGGCAAGGGCAAGACCCCGTCGACGCTCAAGGGCGCGACCTACAACGTCGAGCGCGACCGCGACCCCAAGGACGTGCAGAAGTTCCTGAGCAAGTTCGCCAAGAACAACAAGCTCGACTTCGTCCAGCTCCAGGAGATCAACGGCTACCACAAGGCCCTGGAGAAGATCCCCGGCTACCACCTGGTGACCTTCCCCGGAGCCAAGGACCATGGCGAGACGGGCATCCTCGTCAAGGACAGCCTGCTCCAGAAGCAGGCCATGTCCATCCAGGGCGAGGGCGGCGGCTGGACCACCGTACGCAACGGCCACGCCCCTCCGCGGGCGGCCACCGCGGTCCAGCTCGCGGGCTGGCTGAAGGTGGTCTCGGCCCATCAGCCGCCTTCCGTCGACTGGAAGAACGGGCAACCCGTCGGGCCGCCGAACCGGGTGAGTACCTACAAGTCGCTCTCCGAGAAGCTGCTCGCCTTCGCGAAGCGGCAGCTTGAGAAGAACCCTGATCAGGCGCTGCTCATCGGCGGCGACTGGAACGAGCCGGCGTCGACGAAGGGGAAGTGGTCCCCCGGCTGGATCGCGCAGCAGGCGGGCATGACCACCCATGGCGGCGTGGAGACCCATGGCCACGGCAAGATCGACTATGAGCTGTCCGCCGGGTGCAAGGTCTCGCACGTCAAGGCGGGCCCGACCGGCGGCTCGGATCACAACATCGTCACGTTCACTGTGAGCCGCCCGAAGGACCAGAAGGGCTGAAGCGCTGTCCGTTCTGGCGAACAGCGCCGGCCCGTCATTCCCTCACGACACGGGCACGGGCTTGGGACTCACCTCCACCATGCCGAGGTTGCCGTCCACGTACTCGGCCATCTGCTCCGGCGTCACCTCGATGGGGCCCTTGGGGCAGAGCGGATCATTGACGAGGTAGTTGCCGGACTCCGTCTTGCCCGTCACCGTCACCCAGTGCCCCCCGAAGTTGTGGTCCATCAGGTAGTTGTCCGCGGCGCTCGCCGTGGGCCCCCAGGCCTGGTGCTTGGGGTCGTTGCCGAAGGGATTGCCTCCGAGGATGACGGGGTGCCCGCGCGAGAGCGCATCGTCCACGGCCGCCACGTCGACCTTGTTCTTGCGCACGAGCGTGGCCACGGCGCCCGCCTCCGTCACGCCCTCGGCGACCTGGTCCACGGTCATCGTGACGGACGTGTTGGAGTCGTAGTCGAGGATGTTGTCACGCACGCCGTCGATGGCCTCTCCCGCCCCGGCCGCGTCCGGATGCTCCATCGCGCCCACGGCCGCCGCCGCGATGACCACCGAGGTCGGCCCGCAGTCGTTGCCGCCGTAGTACTCGCTGGCGTCGTTGAAGTCCTTGTAGCCGGCCTCCCCCCACTGGGCGACGTGGAGGGCCTTCGCCTCCTCCAGCGTCGAGACGGTGCTCGGGGGCGTGGGCGGCACCAGGTTCTTGCCGGACAGGTCCTGCACCCGCACCTCGCCGCCCGGCATGCGGGTCAGGGTGCCGCGCTCGAACCGCTGCACCATGGCGCCATCCTTGCCCGGCTCCAGCGGGCTCATGGGCCGCCCGAGCTGCGGCGCGTAGGCGTCCGCCAGGACGCGCATCGTGGAGTCCGTGGCCGGGTGCTGCGGGCGCTGCATGGCGGCCACCGTGGCCGGGCTCAGCTTGCCATCCGCGGGAGTGATGCCCTCCGCCGTCTGGAAGTCCTTCACGGCCGCCTGGGACTTGTTCCCGAAGGTGCCGTAGGCGGCGTTTCCCATGTCCAGGTAGCCCGCGCCCTCGAGGAACTTCTGCAGGCGCGTGACGGGGCCCTCCTGGCCCTTGTCGGACTGGTTGGAGACGATGTCGCCCACGCCCGTGGCGTCGGTCAGTGACGGCGGGCCGCCCGTCGGCTGGGGCGTGGGGAGCGGGCCCTGCGCGGCCACGGTCACCGGCTTCGCCAGCCCCTGCAGCCGCCGCATCGCCTCGCCGTTCACCGCGCTCTCGAAGGCGTCGCGAACGACGTTGCGCGGGGGCGCCGGCTGCGGCCCCACCTGGGCCCCCGGCGGGCACTGCGCGGGCGTGCTCCGCGTGGCGCCCATGGCGGACGACGGCGTGAAGAACGAAAACGGCTGGCTCTGGATGCGCGACATGGACTTCCCCCTCTGGGCTCCCTCGGCCCTGATGAAGCCAGTATCGAGCCCGGCCGCGTTCCGGATGAGTTAAGCCGAGTTAAATCTCCACGAAGGGCCGCGTCTCCAGGGCAGGGGAGACGCGGCGCGGCGGCCTTCAGCAGCCCGTCTGGGTCGTGGTCGTCGTCACCCCGGTCCGGTCCTTGAGGATGTACTTGTTCGTGGACGTGGTGATGAAGAGCTCCGCGCCCACGACCCCGTCCGAGTCACACGCCGCGGTGATGGTGAAGTTGGTGTTGAAGGCGTAGTACTGCGAGGTGCGGTTCGAGTCGTGGATGATGGAGATGCCCTGGCTGGAGCTGTTCTTCGCCACCACGACGATGTCCGCGCCCGCGACGCCGTTCGTGTCGACCACCGTGTTGACCTGATACGTCCCGGAGAACGGATAGAAGTCGCTGCTGGCGCTCCGGTGCCGGATGACGCTGACGCCGCCCTGCGAGGCCGTGACGACCTCCGCGCCCGCCACCCCGTCCGTGTCGCTCACGCTCACGATCGAGAAGCTGCCGGAGAAGGAATAGAACTGCGACGTCCCCTTCTTGTCGGTGATGACGCTGATGCCGCCGCTGGTGACGACCACCACCTCCAGGCCTACCGTCCCGTCCAGGTCCATGGTGGCGTTGTTGACGGCGAAGCTGCCGGTGAAGCTGTAGAACTTCGTCGTCCCCTTCGACGGGTGGAAGATGGAGATGCCCGTCAGGCTGGTGGTGAGCTGGTCGGTGGTGCCATCACCGTCGAAGTCGCCAGAGACGGTGAGCGGCGCCTCCTGGGTCGCGGGGACCGGCTCCACCGGTTGCTCCTCGGGGGCGCCTCCACAGCCAATCGCAAGCACCGCGGCCGCGAGCGCCGTCCCGCGCATACCCATCCACCGTGACATCGCATTCATTCGTGACGTGTTGTTCATGAACTCCCCCATGGGGCTCGCGAAGAATTTCACGAGCCCCTGGGAGAATGCTGTCAGGATCCAGGTTGAATAGTAAATCAGGCAGGAGTCGGTGGTCGTCGAGCCGCGGCTCAGGCCTTCACTGCCTCGATGATGCTGACCCCGCTCCGGGTGGGGGTGATGCGCTCCACCTTCCAGGAGGTCGCGGCGAGCAGCGCGCGGAACTCATCCGTGGTGCGCTCGCGCCCGTCGGCGACCACCAGCATGTTGAGGTCGATGAGGTGGGTCGGGTCCGGCGTCCGGTTGTCTGGGATCACCAGCTCCAGCACGAAGAGCCGGGCCCCGGAGGGAGCCGCTTCGTGGAGCCGGCGCAGGAGGGTGAGGGAGGCGTCATCCTCCCAGTCATGGAGGATGTGTTTGAGCAGGTAGGCTTCGGCGGGGGGAATGCCGGGCTCGAAGAAGCTCCCGGCCACCACGTCCACCCGGTGGGCGAGGCCTCGGGACTCCAGCGCCGTCTTCGCGCCCTCGGCGACCTGGGCCAGGTCGAAGAGGATGCCCCGGCAGGAGGGATGGGTGGCCAGCACGTGCGCGAGCAGATCGCCGTGGCTTCCTCCGATGTCCGCCACGCGGGCGAAGGGGGCGAAGTCGATGTGGTGCGTCACCTCGCTGGCCACCAGGGCGGACAGGTTGCCCATGGCCTGGGCGAAGTAACCCGCCTCCTCGGGGTTCCGGGCGAAGTGTCCCCAGACGTCCGAGCCGAGGGCGGCCTGCACCGGGGACTTGCCAGTGCGGACCGCCTCGGGGAGCAGGCCCCAGGGCAACCAGTGCGCCGGGGCGCTCTGGGTGATGGCCATCTCCCTCAGCGAGCCAGGGACGTTCGAGCGCAGCCCTTCGCCCATTGGAGTCAGCGCGAAGGTCCGCTCGGAGACGGACTCGAAGATTCCGACGGTGAGGCCGCCGCGCATCAGCCGGAACAGGGCGCCCGGGTGGACGCTCAACTCGGCCGCCAGTGAATCACTGTCGCGGGGGCCTCCCGCGAGCAGGTCCGCGATGCCCAGCCGGGCCACGGTGCCAATGACCTGGGTGCGCCAGTAACTGGTGATGGCTGCGTGGAGTTGCTGCGTGGGAGAGGGATTCGCGTCGGGCGTGTTCTTCATGGCAGGACTCCAATCCTATCCTGCGTCAGCGCCCCTCGAAGCGGGGGGGACGGCGCTCGGCGAAGGCGGAGAAGGCCTCCGTCAGGTCATGCGACTGGAGGAAGGCCGAGTTCCACACCGCCACGTAGCGCAGGCCGTCCGCGATGGACTTGTCCGCGCAGTACTCCATCACCTGCTTGGCGCCCTGGATGACAAGCGGCGGGTTGTCCGCGATGCGCCGCGCCGTCGCCCGCGCCTCCGTGAGGAGGGCCTCGGGGGAGGGGAAGACCTCGTTGACCAGGCCCATGCGCAGCGCTCGCGCCGCGTCCACGTCGCCGCCGGTGTAGGCCAGTTCGCGGGTGTTCCCCTCGCCGATGATGCGCGGCAGCCGCTGGAGTGCGCCCAGGTCCGCGACGATGCCGACCTTCACCTCGCGCAGGGAGAACTTCGCGTCCTGCGAGCAGTAGCGGAAGTCACACGCGGCGATGAGGTCCATGCCCCCGCCGATGCACCAGCCGTGCACCGCGGCGATGACGGGCTTCCTGCACCGGGCCACCCCTTCCGTGGCCTGCTGCATCTCACCAATCAGCTTGAGCAACTGGCTGCGCTCCCTCGCCAGGTTGCTCTCCGCGGTGAGCAGCGGCCCGAGCGACTCCATCATCCCCATCAGGTCCAGGCCGTAGGTGAAGTGGCTGCCCTCGCCGCGCACCAGCACCACGCGCACGGCGTCGTCGGCGTCCAGCGCGCGGAGCACCTCGGGCATCTCCCGCCAGAAGTCGGGGCCCATGGCGTTGCCCTTGCCCGGCCCGGTGAGCACCACCTCGGCGATGCCTTCGGCCTTCTCGATGCGCAACGACTTGTACGTGCCGTCCATCCGTTCCCTCCCGGGAAAGTGAGCTGGCGTCACTTGAGCAGATGCCGCGCGGCGGCTCCACTGCGTCTGGCGCCCGGACCGGCGTGCGGATAGAGAGCGAAGGCACACGCCCCTGGGAGGACCGATGTCGCCGCGCCAACTCATGCCGTGGTTGTTGCTGGTGGGTCTCGTTACCGCCTGCGCTTCGTCCTCGCCGGAGGAGCGCCCCGGGCGTCCGCCGCCCCCGAGGATCCTCTTCCAGTCGCCGCTCGCGCTGCTGCTCGAGCACCATGAAGAGCTGGCGCTCACCACCGACCAGCTGATCCAGGTGGGCCAGAAGGAGGAGGCCCTCGAGGTCACCAACCGGCCCTTGCGTGAGCAGCTCCGGCAGGTCTGGCACCCCGAACCGGCGCCAGGGGAGGGGCGTCCGCGCGGGCCTGGGATGGGGAACCGGAACGCCCCCGTGGGGCTGGGAGGTCGGCCCCAGTACAGGCCTCCCGCCCAACCTCTCGGACCCCTGAGCGAAGAGGACCTGAAGCGGCAGCAGGCCCTGCTCCAGGCGATAGAGGAGAACGACACGGCGGCCTACCGCGACGTCGAGGCGCTCCTGGACGAGACGCAGAAGGGGAAGGCGCAAGCGCTGGTCGCGAAGCAGCGCGAGGAGCGGCAGCGGGCGCGGGAGTCCCTGCAGGGCCCCGAGGCCCGGCCGGCGCAGTAGTCCCGGCGGCGCCCTCTAGCGCAGCAGTCGCGCGGAGATCGGCAGGTGGTCGGAGGGCTCCTGCTCCGAGGGCATCGGCGTCCGCGCGTCCAGCGCTGGCAGCCGGTCTGGCGAGGCTCGCAGCGCGCTGGAATGGAAGAGGAAGTCGATGGCCTTGGGCGCGCCGTTCACGTTGCAGGTCGGCTGGTGCCGCTCCGCGTAGGCATCGAGCAGCCCCGCCGCTTCGAAGGCCTGGACCAGCGGCTCCCCTGGCCGGGCATTGAAGTCGCCGCACACGACCCACAGGGCCTCCGGATCCTTCCGGAGCAACGCGTCGATGAGTTCGGTGGCCTGCTGCATGCCCTGGTGTTGTTCCACGGGCCTGTCGGGCCGATCCCAGCGCAGGTGCGTGCAGGCCACGCGCAGCCGCTCACCACCGACGTCGAAGTCCACGACCAGCGCCAGATGCCCGGAGATGCGCCCGTCCTCCAGCCGGTCGCTGAAGTAATGGACCCGGTGGCCGGGACTTCGCTCCAGGCGGTGGAACACCGCGCAGCCATCGGGGCGGCCTTGCTGCTTCTGGGCCATCACCCCCGCGTACCCGCGCGGCGCCAGCGCCTCCTGGAGCGCGGCGAAGCTGTCGGGTTCCACCTCCTGAAGGCAGACGATGTCCGCGTCCAGCCCCACGATGCGGCGTGCCAGCAACGCGTGGCGGCTTCGCGGCCGGAGCAGGTCCGCGGGTGTGTGCGGGAACCACTCGGGTTTGACGTAGGCGTCCGCCAGGATGTTGTACGAGGCGATTCGAAGGTCCACGGTCATGATTTCAGCGTGTCACCGGCTGCCCGTCGAGGCGCAGCAAGGACAGCGCGTTCGGGAGGGCGGCGCCCTCCGCCGTGTTGTCGAAGATGCACCACACGCGCCGGCCGGCCTGCTCGTGGCCGGAGATCTCCTTGGCCAGCGCCTCCAGGAACGCCTGGGAGTACGCAGAGTAATACATCTTCGGCGAGCCGTGCAGCCGGTAGTAGACGACCTCCGCGTCCGGTGGCTCGGGTGCGCTCACCGCGAGCGGATCCGCTTTGACGTAGCGGATGCGTGCGTCCTCCAGCACGCGCCGGGCCTCGTCCGTGAACCAGGTCCGGTGCCTGGGCTCGCAGACGACGTCGACCGCGGTCCGTTCCCGCAGGGCCTGGAAGAAGGCGCGGGCCGTCCCGGGCTCGTGCTGGAGGCTGGGCGGCAACTGCACCAGCAGGCCCCCCAGCTTCGCCTCCAGGTGGCCCGCCTCGCCCAGGAAGCGATCGAGCGGCTCGTGCACGTCGCGCAAGCGCAGCTCGTGGGTGATGACCTTGGGGACCTTCACCGCGAAGCGGAACGTCTCCGGGACGCTGTCCCTCCAGCGGGCGTAGGTGGCGGGCCGGTGCGGCCGGTAGAAGGAGGAGTTGATCTCCACCGCGGGCAGGACGCGCGCATAGCGCTCCAGGTGGGTGCCCGTCGTGGGGAAGTGCTCGCCCACCGCGCTCGACAGGCTCCAGCCGGCGCAGCCGATCCGGCATTGCCCCTGAGCAGGAATGGAAGGTCCCTGGCGCACACCCGGAACGTAGGCACGGGCAGGCGCGGCGTCAGGGTGTCCCGGTCCGGTTCAGCCCACGGCGAGCCCCCGGGGCACCGTGGACTCGAGCGCGGCGAGGAGGCGGAGCGCGGCGTCGCCGACCTCCTTCCGCCATGCCATCCGCCAGGGCCGGCGCAGGGGGCCTGACGCCAGCCGCTTCACGACGAGGTCGCCCCTGCCCAGGTGCGGGGTGGTGATCCACTCGGAGAGCACCGCGACTCCAAGCCCCGCGCGGGCCACGTCGAGGATGGCCTCGGTGAGCGGCAACCGCTCCACGCGGAGCCGGGGCCGCTCGCGGCCGAAGACCTGCGTCATGAACCACTGGGATTCCGCCGCGGGCGTCTGCCCCGTCAGCAGCGTGTTCTCGCGGAGGTCCTCCCGGGTGAGCACCCGCCGGGACGCCAGCGGGTGCGACGCGGCCACCACGAAGATGATCTCATCGGAGAAGAGCGGCCGCGTCTCGATCCCGGTGCGGGGGACGGACGCCGTCGTGAGGAGTGCCACGTCGAGCTCGCCCGCCATCAGGGCCGGGACCGGGTCCTGGGTGTGCTCCACCGCCAGGGAGAGGTGGAGGCCCGGCAGGCTCTTGCGCAGCGTCACCAGCGCGGAGGGCAGCCAGTGATAGGCCGTGTAGCACTCGCAGACGAGCCGCAGGCGGATGGACGGCGCCGCCGGCGCGCGCACGCGGTGCTCCAGGTCGCCCAGCTCCACCAGCAGCCGCGTGGCGCCCGCGACGAGCTCCTGTCCCGCGGGCGTGGGCACCAGCCCGCGAGCTGTCCGGTCGAAGAGGCGCGTGCCCAGCCGCTCCTCCGCCGCGAGCAGCGCGCGGCTCACCGCCGGCTGTGTGAGGTGCAGGACCGCCGAGGCACGGGCCGTGGTCCCGGCGGAGGCCAGGGCCAGCACCACGCGCAGGTCGCGCACGTCGAGGCGGGGGGCAGGGGGCGGAGCAATGTCATCCATGCATCCAGCCTATGCCAACGATGCGTTGGACGCATCCCTGCCGGAAGCGGAGAGTGCCGCCTGTCTCGCGAAGGCTCCACATCCGACGTCCTGGAGGACATCCCATGCAGCTCTACTTCTCCCCGCTGTCCTGCTCGGCCGCGACGCGCATCTGCCTGTACGAGGCGGGCGCGGAGGCGGTGTTCACCGAGGTCGACAGGAAGACGAAGCGCACGCCCGACGGCCGCGACTACCTGGAGGTGAATCCGCTGGGGCTCGTCCCCACGTTGCGCACCGACGACGGCGACCTGCTCACGGAGAACGCCTCCATCCTGCAATACCTGGCCGGGGCGCTGCCCCACGCGGGCCTCGCGCCCGACGACAGCCGGGGGCGAGTGCGGCTCCAGCAGTGGCTGTCCTTCGTCGGGACGGAGCTGCACAAGGCGACCTTCTCCCCGCTCCTCGACGCGGAGGCGCCCGAAGGCGCGAAGGGCTATGCCCTGGGGAAGGCGACTGCCCGGCTCGCGTACCTGGAGCAACACCTCACCGGACGCGAGTTCCTGCTGGAGCGCTTCAGCGTCGCGGATGCGTACCTGGTGACGGTGCTGGGCTGGAGCGTGGCGACTCCCATCGACCTGAAGAAGTGGCCCGCGATCAGCGCCTACCTCGCGCGCCTGCAGGAGCGGCCCAGCGTCGCGAAGGCCTTCTCCGAGGAGCGCAGGCTCTACGGGGCGCGGCTCGAGAAGCTCAAGCCGCGCGCGTGAAAGGCCGGACAACCCTCCTCCATCTCATGAACGGATGGAGGAGGGGGCCCGGGCGCGGTGCGCGTCAGGCCTGGGGCTGGTTGCCGGTGCCGTTGCGCAGCTCCTTGCGCACGGCCTCGGTGACGCGCTCACGGACGACGTCCGACATCCGCTCGCGGAGCTCCTCGCCCACGCGCTCGCGGATGGCGTCCACGATGCCCTCGGTGTCGATCTGGCCGGCGCCCTGCGTCTGGAAGCCGCCCATCCGCTGCTCTCCGACCCCGCCCATCATGTGGCCCATCGGCCCCATGGCGCCCATCGACTCGCGGATGGCGTCACCCAGCCGCTCACGCAGCGCGTCGTGCAGGTGCTCGCGGAGGTTGTTGGACAGCCGCTCGTGGAGGGCGTCGACGAGGCGCCCGCGGAGCGCCTCGGCGATGCGCTCGGGGTCCACCTGCCCGAAGCCCTGCTGCTGGAAGCCCATGAAGCCCCCCTGGGTGCGCTCGCTCAGCCGGGCGCGCAGCTGGTCGGCCAGTCGCTCGCGCAGGGCGTCGCGCACGCGCTCACGCAGGCCGCTCTGGATGCGCTCGCGCAGGGTGTCCGCGAGGCGCTCGCGCAGGGTGTCCGCGAGGCGCTCCGGATCGATCTGGCCCATCTGCATCCGGCGCTCGGTCAGCGCGGTGCGCAGCATGTCCGTCAGGCGCTCCTTCAGCGCCTCGCGGATGCGCTCGCGCACGACGGCGTGGATCCGCTCGGACACGCCGTCGGCGATCCGGGTGCGGAGGGCGTCGGCGATGCGCTCGGGGTCCACCTGCCCGAAGCCCTCCATGCCCATCCTCCGCTCCATCATCGCGGAGCGAAGCGCGTCGCCCAGCCGCTCGCGCAGCGCGTCGCGGACGCGCTCGCGCACGACGGAGCCGACCCTGTCGCGCAGGGCGTCCTCCAGCTTGATGCGCACGCGCTCGGCCAGGCGCTGGGGATCGAACTGCCCGTGCCCCTGCTGCATGCTCATCCAGTGCTCGGCCAGCCCGGCGCGCAGCGCCTCACCGAGCCGCTCCCGGAGCACTTCGCGGGCGCGCTCGTGCACGCCGCTCAGCACGCGCTCGTGGATGGCGTCGGCGACGCGGTGGTGGACGGCCTCGGCGATCCGCTCCGTGTCGAAGTGCTGCCCGCCCCCCTCCCCCTGCTGCATGTTCATCATGCGCTCACTCAGCGCACCGCGAACCGCGTCGCCGACGCGCTCACGGATTTCCGAGCCGATTCGCTCCTCCAGACCGGACACGACGCGCTCGCGCACGGCGTCCACGATGCGAGCCTTGAGGGCTTCGCCATACATCTGCTGCCCCTGCATGGAGTAAGGGTCCTGGTTCATTCAGATGCCTCTTGGGTGCTGCGGGTAGAACGACAGGCGCGGAAGGTTCCGGCCCTCCGCGCGAGTGAATGGATAAGGCTCCTGGTCCCAGGCGAATACAGGGCCCGGGTCTCGTGCGGTGGTTGGCGCAGACACTTCCGGTCGTGCTCGCGGGAGGGCAGGCGCGAGCCTCCATCCAGGATGGACGGTGCGGGGAGCCAGGCAGACAGCCGTTGCCTTCACCCGCTCCGGCCTGGCCGCGACGGTGGAATCTTTGGCATCCCGTACCGTTCATGTCCGGGATGAGTCAGTCCTTGCCGTGCAACACCGTACGCCGGGTCGCCCAGCGGAACAGGGCGTTCTCTCCGAAGAAGGGATCGCCCGTCGTACCGCTGTTCGCGCTCCTGCTCGGGCTCCTGAGCGGATGCGCCCCCATGGAGAGCTACCCCGACGCGGCCGGACCTCGGTACAGCGGAGACCATCGCCCTGTCGCCCCCGTCGCGGTGGCGGCTCCCTCCTCGGTCACCGTCGTGACGTTCAACCTCGCCTTCGCCGAGCACGTCACCGAGGCGATCACGGCCCTGTCGCGCCCCCCGCTCGCGCAGGCGGATGTCATCACGATGCAGGAGATGGACGCGCCCTCCGTGGAGAGGATCGCGAGGGAGCTGGGGCTGGCCTACGTCTACTATCCCGCCTCCGTGGCGAAGGACGGCGACGACTTCGGGAACGCGGTGTTGAGCCGGTGGCCCATCACCGCGGACGCGAAGATCAACCTTCCCCACGACGACCCGTATCACCAGCAACACCGCATCGCCGTCGCCGCGACGCTGGACATCCAGGGGACGCCCCTCCAGGTGGTCTCCGTGCACGGCGCGACCCCCATCGTCGGGCTCGGCGCCCGGCTGGAGCAGGCGGAGACCGTCCTCCACGCGGTCGAAGGAGCGGCGCCCTTGCAGGTCATCGCCGGTGACTTCAACACCTCCGACCCGGGAAGCCTCACGCAGACCGTGAAGCTGTTCACGGACGCGGGCTTCCAGTGGGCCTCCGAAGGAGTGGGGGACACCGTGGACTCCATCATCGGCGGCCTGCCGCTCGACTCCGTCTTCGTGCGGGGGCTCTCGCCGGTGGAGCGCGGCGTGGACCCGCTCCCCGCCGGGAGCGACCACCAGCCGGTCTGGGTGCGCTTCGCATGGCCGTGACGACGCAACGGCATCACCTGCGGCCCCTGTGGATGGGGGCGCTCCTCCTCCTTGCTCCTGGCTGTCTGAGCGGCGCGCGGAACCTGGGCGCGGCGACGACCCCCGTGGGGACGACCGAGGTCGGCGTCTCCGTGAACACGCTGGCCTTCGAGCGCGGCCGGGAGCGGGCCTATCTGCCCAACCCCGAGCTCACCTTCCGCAAGGGGGCTGGCGAGAACTGGGATTGGGGCGGCCGCCTCACCTTGCTGGGCCTCGAGCTCGGGACCCGGCATCGGCTGGTCGACCGTTCACCCTGGACCCTGTCGGTCGCCCCGAGCGCGGGCGTCTGGTACGTCCCCGTCACCAACAACTCCACGGAGCCCGTCAACCTGCGGCTCGGGGCGCAGACGCTGGTCGACTATCGGCTCAACCGGACGTGGACCCTGACGGGGGGCGCCTCGCTGATGGGAGGCTTCGCGGGCCCGCTCACCGTGTTTCAGGGCCGGTTCAATGGCTCGCACCTGCTGGTCTCACCGGGCGGCTCGCTGGGCGTCGCGTACCGGTTGAATCCATCCCTGGAGCTTCGCGCGGAGGCCGGCCTCGAGTTTCCGCTCGACCTCAAGGACGGCCGCCGTCAGCCAACCGGCAACCTCGGGCTGACGCTCCGCTGGGGACGCGCCACCCGGCGATGACGCCCGGGTGCGAAGGGCTCAGGGGCTCCAGCGCGCGCGGCGCACCAGCCAGGAGCTGCCGCCGCGCCCGTCCCGCACCACGGCCCAGAACGTCACCTCCTGGGCCCCCGCGCCGTCGGCCGGCTCCCACTCCACGCGGTGCCGTCCCTCCTGGCCGCCAAAGTCCGCGCCGCCCGTCTCCGACAGGCTGAACTCGCCCAGCGTGCTGTACCAGGCAATCTCCCAGGCCTCCTTGAGGTTGACGGCCTGCAGCCGCAGCCCCGGCACCACGTAGCTCTCCTCCAGGCCCGACACGTCGTCCGCCGTCACCACGAAGGGGCCGGGGCCGCGCAGCTCCAGCGGCTCGCTCTCCGGCCAGGGCACGTCGTCCACGCGCAGGCCCGGGAGCACCGGCTGCACGTTGGCCGTCATGCCCTCCACCACCGGGCACCAGAAGACCATCAGCTTCTGCGCGTACACCTCCTCGTCGCCCGCCACCACCCGGAGGACCAGCGGCATGCGGATGCCGCCCAGCCCCTGGTAGGCGTCCTCCTCCAGCACGCGCTCCAGGAGGAGCCGGTCCTCCGCCACCCGGGCCGCGCCGGGGCGGACGGACAGCGTCAGCTCACCCGCGGTCGTGGTGCCCTCCGCGAGCAGCGCGCGGTCCGCTTCCTTCGCGCACGTGCGGTCCGCCGGATCCGCGCAGGCCCACAGCGTGTACTGGATGGGGCGCCCCTCGCCGGCGGGGTCCACCAGCAGCGCGCGGTACGTCACCTCCGCCGCGAGCTCGTCAAAGGCCTCCGGCGTCTGTTCGCAGGTGGAGGCGATCAGCTCGGGCTTCTCCGTGGAGACGCCGAGCACCCGCAGGTCGTGCACGTTGGAGGGCTTGTCCTCCGGTTCGACGCAGGCGAAGGAAGCCAGCGCCAGCAGCAGCAGGCCTCCGGTGTGGAGCAGGGCTTTCATGTCAGAAGCTTCCTTTCACGCCCACCACGGGAAGGATGGGGATGCCGGGCACCTCGTACTCGCGGCGCTGCCGGTAGTCATTGAAGGTGAACTCGACGTTCTCCGCGTTGTAGAGGTTCTGCACGTCCAGGTAGACCCCCAGGGTCCAGCTCTGGAACTGCCAGCTCTTGTCCAGCCGCATGTCCAGCTGGTGGAAGCCGGACGTGCGCGACGAGGCATAGGGGCCGTACGTGCCGTTGAAGCGGTTGCGGTCCACCTGGTACAGGTCGAACGTGTGGTTGATGGGCGTCGTCGGACGGCCGGTGGTGTAGCGGAAGCGCCCGCCCAGCTCCCAGCCGTTGCCCAGCACGTAGTTGCTCACCAGCGTGAGGATGTGCGTCTGGTCGAAGGGGCTGAGGCCATACGTGTCGTCGCCGTTGCCGCCAAAGCCTCCGCCGAAGTCACTGCCGTTCTGTTCCGGGGCGGGGCCCGTGCGTCCGTCCAGGGACTGGCTGAAGGTGTAGGACAGCCAGCCGGACCACCGGTCCGACGCGGACGCGCGCTGCTTCTTCACCATCACCTCCAGGCCCAGGGCGCGGCCGATGCCCTGGTTGGAGTACGGCACCTGGATGACGCCGCCTCCCGGAAGCGAGCGGAGCTGCCCGGGCGCCGCGATGTTGTCGTAGCGGCGGTTGAAGAAGCCCGTCACGTCCACGTTGAGCACGTCCGTCAGCCGGTGCTCCACGCCGAGGCTGCTCTGGAACGCGCGCTGGTAGGCGAGCTCCGGGTTGCCGTACGGCAGGGTGATGAAGCGGAACGTCTCCGCCGGCTGGCTGTAGAGGCCGAGCGAGCCCTTGAGCTGGGTGCGCTCGGTGGCCTCGAAGCGCACCCACAGCCGGGGATCCAGCGCCACGTTCCGGGCGTCTCCCGCGCGCTGGAAGTTGCCGCGCACGCCGGGGGTGAAGGTGAACCTCCCCACCTTCAGGTCCGCCTCCACGAAGAGCGCGCCGTCGAAGGAGCCCAGGCCGATCTTCTCCACCAGCAGCTCGCCCACGGACTCGGCGCCGGGGAAGGCCACGTACTCGAAGTTCTCCGGGGCGGGGAACTCCACGTCGAAGGCCTGGTGCTCGTACACGAGGTCCAGGCCGGTGCGGACGGTGAGCGCGGAGGACAGCTCCAGGCCCAGCACCTCGCGCGCGCCCACCGTGTAGCCCACGCCGTCCTGCTTCGCGGCGCCGAACTTGAAGCTGGTGCCGTCGTAGCCCACGTACGGCGTGAAGACGGACGTGAGCGCGCCCTTGCGGTACGTCCAGTCGCCCTTGATGCGGTGGAAGAGGGTGTGCGTGTCCACCGACAGGTCGCGCTCCGTCTTGGGGCCGGAGGACACCAGGCGCAGCTGGTCGTCACTGCCGAAGGCCATGACGTAGCCGGTGCTGCGCGCGCCTCCCGCCTGGGCCTGGGCCTCGGCCTCCGAGCGGGCATCCCGCTTCGCGCCGAAGTCCACGCGCACCTGGTAGTCCCAGTAGCGCGGCACCACGGACAGCGTGCTGCCCTCGTCCTTGGGGAGGACGAGCGGCAGGAGCGTGTCGACGTACGAGCGCCGCGCGGCGGCGGCCACGCTGATGCCGTCCGTCACGGGCGCCTCCAGGAAGAAGCCCGCGTCCAGCAGGTCCACCTTCACCGAGCCGTGGAACGTGTCCGCGGCGCCCTTGCGCGTGCCGACCTCCACGATGCCGCCCACCGCGCGGCCGTACTGGCTGCCGTAGCCGCCCGGGAAGAAGTCGAGCTGGTCGATGAACTCGGCGTTCACCACCGAGGGGCCGCCGAGGAGGTGGAAGAGGAGGGGGATGCTGACCCCGTCCATCAGCGTCGCCGTCTGGCCGGGGTTGGAGCCGCGCACCAGCAGCTGGCCGGAGATGAAGGGCGCGCGCGCCACGCCCGGCAGGGTCTGGATGACGCGGATAGGGTCGCCGAAGGTGCCCGGCGTCTTCTGCGCCTCCTGGCGCGTGATGGTCCGGCGCACGACCTCCTTCTTCGGCCGCTCGGAGCGCACCACCGTCTCCAGCGCGCCCGCGGTGGGGGCGAGGAAGAAGTTCACCTCCGTCGTCTCGTTCGCCTGGAGCTGCTCCTTCGTCTGGTAGAGCTGGAAGCCGGACGCCACCACGCGCACCGCGCACTCGCCGGGCGGCACCTCGAGCGTGAAGCGGCCGTCCGCGTCGGAGAGGGCCTCGGGGGCCTCCGGGTCGTCACCGCAGCGCACGGTGGCGCCGGCCACGCGCGAGCGGCTGCCGCGAGAGATGAGCTGGCCGGTGAGCGTGGCCTTCGGCGCCGCCTGGACCTGCTCCGGCCCGGGGGCCTCTTCCGGCGGAGCGGCCAGGGTGAAGTGGTAGACGTACTCCACCTGCACGGGCGCGGGCACGCCGTCCACCTCCGCGGGGGAGAAGCGGAACTGGCGCACCGCCGCGATGGCCGCCTCGTCGAAGCCGTGGCCCACCGGCTCCGTGGGCAGCACGTCCGCCACGGTGCCGTCCGCGGCGATGGTGATGATGAGGCGCACGGAAGCGGTGAGCCCCTGCGCGAGCGCTTCGGGCGGGTAGGGGGCCTCCACCTGCTGCAGCAGCGCCGGAGGCTTCGTCATCACGGGCTGGGCCTGCGCGGCCGCCTCGGCGGTCGGCGCGTCAGCAGCCTGCGGTGCCTGCGCGAGCACCGGAGAAGCCAGCAGGAGCGAGGCCGCGGCGAGCGCGCTTCGGGCTTTCAGGTTCGGGGACATGGGGCGGCGGAGCATACGGGATGTGGACTGGCGGCGCTCGCGAGCCGCCAGTCCACCGCCTCAGGCGCGGCCGCTCACAGGGTGCAGATGACGGTGTTGTTGCCGGTCAGGTACGGAATGAACTTGCTGCAGTTGTAGGAGCCGTACGTGCTGGTGACCCGGTACGGCGACGGGCAGGTCGTGCCGCACGAGGTGAACGACGAGCCCGTGTTGTTGTCGCACTGGACCGCGTTGTTGGTGTTGGTGCAGAAGCTGCCGCACGAGCTGCTGCACAGGTAGGCCGTCGGGTGCTGGCCGCTCGGGCAGTTCAGCCCACAGTACTGCGTCAGTTCCTGCTGCGCCGAAGCCATCATGGGCTCGGCGCCGTCCTCCACCAGCTCGGGACCTCCGCACGCGGTCAGACCCAGGGCCAGGGCACCCATCAGAAGCATTCCCAGTCGAGACATGTGTCTACCTTTGTCGTTGTGTTGTGATGACTGCTGCTTCGTTTCCCCGTCAGGCTTTTGAATTCATGGACAGGGAAGGAGCTACCAGATGCAGGCGAGCTCGCCGGAGAACAGCGGTATGGAGCTCAGCGCACCATCCGGAACAGCGCTGTGCGCGGGGCTGGCCGTGATGGACTTCCGCATGTAGGTGGAGCTGCTGTTGACCCACCCCAGGCTGTACACGGTGCTGCTTGAACGCTCCCGGAGGTTCGCGCCGCACCACGGCTCGTACGTGGTGCTGGCCAGCGTCCCCAGCGGAACCACCTTCACGTTGGACAGCCCTCCGAAATAGTCGAGGTCCGCCGAGGTGGTGACGGGGTACTTGGCGCCAGCAACCCAGAGATAGATCTGGCTCGTCGAGCGCTCCTGGACCAGGACATTGTAGGAGTAGTTGAAGAAGGGAGCCCGCCAGTCGCTGTTCGGGATGTCATTGACCATCCGCCAGTCATCCCAGTAGTCCAGCTCCGTGGGCGACGGGATCCACCAGTACGCCTGCCCCACCACGACGTAGATCGCCGCGGTGCCCTTCTGGCGGATCAGCGTGCCCTCTTGGGGAATCTGAGTGTAGGAGTCGATGGTGGCCTGGGGCAGCGCCACGAGGGTTGCGCCGGAGTACAGGGAGTGCTGCGCGGGAGGGATGTAGAACCTGGCGCCCCCCGCCACCAGGTAGCGGTTCGAGGTTTCGATGCCGAGCAGGACGTAGCCGTCCGGCACGGACGTGTATCCCGCCAGGGCCTGGGCGCCGAAGAGGCCCAGGCACACGGCGAACCAGCGAGGAAGAATCACAAGGAGCAAGGCAGCACGCACGGGTTCGTCTCCGTTCAAGTGGGGATGATTCGGAGAAGTACCGGGCCTGGCGGACGCGAGACATCGTCCTGCCGCCAGTGGCGCCAGGCCCGTGGTGAAGCGGCCCAGGGCGTCCGTGAGCTGGCCTTCACTCCCAAGGCGACCCTGCTGTATCTCTTCAAGGAGCTGCTTGAGGACCTGTTCGGCAAGTGACGGCGGGGCCTCTACCGGGGGATGAGGATCACGTCCTCGTCCTGCTCCAGCCGGTACGTTCCGTCAGGCTGCCGGCAACGCTCGGCATGCGCGCGGATTCGCGCATCGAGCTTGCTCCACGCGTCCGGGCTCATATCCGCCAGCTGCTCGGCCGTGAAGCATCCTTCCAGCACGAGGAAGCGGCAGAGCGTCTCCATCTCCTCAGCGGTGTTCGCGGCGAACCCGCTCATCGTCGCGAGCGTCTCCTGGGGCAGCTGCTTCCGTTGCACTTCGGCGACGACATGCTCGCTGAAGTACAGGGTGTCGGAGAACTCACGGCACATCGCATGCGTCGGCCCCCGGGCGGCGGCCATCACCATCAGACAGGTCCCTCCCGGGCGCACGAAGCCGAGCAGTCTGTCAATGAAGCCGCTCCATTCGGAGACAGGCACGTGGTACATGACGTGTGAGCAGATGATCAGGTCATACCGCTCCTGTGATTCGTACCGCTCCAGGGAGACCGGGAGGACCTTCGCCTTCTCGTGATGAAAGCGGGCGCTCTGCTCGGGATTGGGTTCGAGCAGGGTGAGCGAATCGAAATACGGCGCGAGCCGCTCCGCCACCGTGCCTGCCCCCGCGCCGACGTCCAGCAGGGTGGGGCGCACGGGAAGCTTCGGCAGCAGCCGCTCCGTGACGATCTGGTGGATGTTTTGCGGATGCCTCGCGGACGCCGCAAGCAGGCGGAACGCCGTGGCGTACTCCTGCGGTGACATCGTGATTCCCATGATTCCCCCTGGGTGTCGGGACAACGGCAGGGGGACGCTCTTACTCCAATCGCTTCCTACGAGCGCGCAGCGCCAGGAGCCGTGCCCCCAGCACACCCGCCAGCCACCCCACCCAGGCGGTGGAAGGCTCCTGTGTAGGGGCGGCACTGGCGCAGCCTCCGCCCCCTACATCCGGATCGGGAGGCGGGTCGGGATCCGTCGGGTCGTCGGCCTTGACCCGGATCTCCAGCGTGTCCGTGGCGGAGAACGGTCCGACGCTCACGCGCAGCTCGAAGTGCAGCGGGGTCTCGCTCGAGACGATGGGCGCGAGGAAGAACGCGCTCGCCGTATCGCCACCCGACAGCGCCACGGGAGGACCATCGAGCTGCCGCCACGTGTACGTCAGCACGCTCCCCGTGGCGGTCGAGTGCCCCGAGCCCTGGAGCGTGACCGCGGCGCCACTGGCGACGAGCTGATCCTCACCGGCGTTGGCGCCCGGCTGGCATGTGCCCGCGTTGGGGATCGCGGCCCGGAAGGGCTTCCCGACCACGCCGGACAGGACGACGTTGTCGAGCTCCCAGCCATGGGCTTCCACGTACCAGGGGGAGCCGAAGCGGAACCGCAGCTGCACCGTCTTCCCGGCGAACCGCGAGCCGAAGTCCAGCCGCGTGCCCACGTTCATCCGCGGCCAGGCGCTGCTCTGCGCGACGAACGCCTGACGACCGCCCAGGGTGTTGCTCGTGGTCGAGTCGATCTTCCCGCCGTACCCCGGGGCGACATACAGGCTCACGTCCTCCCAGGTCTGCCCGCCGTCCTGGGTGAGCTCGATGACGCCGCCCGTCCAGAAGGTCTTCCGGCCCGTCCAGGAGTCCACGTCGAAGGCGAAGCGATACCGGTGGTCGAACGTCACCACGAAGGGCGCCGAGTCCGACACCGTGAGGCGGGGCGACACCAGCGCCGTGTCCGCGACGTCAAGGTCATCCGCGATGAACCAGACGTGGTTGGCCGCGTCCGCCGTGGCGTCCGGGGCCAGCACCCGTCGCCACGCCTGATCCGGGGCCCCCGTCAGCACCACCGTGCTCCAGGTCGTCGCGGGGAGCTCCAGGGTGTCCGTCGTGGAGGCCTCCTCGTCGTGATCCAGCTTGAGGCTGTGCCGGAGCGGGACGGGGGCCTGGCAGAAAGCGGAGCCGCTCGGCGTGAACGTCAGCTCCAGATCTCGCGGCTGCGCCGGTGAGACGGCCAGCTCGATGGGGATGGCCATGGAGATGGACCCGAAGGGCGGCACCGGCGGCACGGACAGCTCCCCCGTGGGGAGGGACACCTCGCCCGGCCGGCTGCTGGTGACGGCCACGGTGATGCCCGCGGAGGCGACAGGCCCCAGGTTGGTGACCTTGAGGTGCAGGGAACCCGCCTCCCCGGCATCGAGGACGCCATCGGGCACCGCGTCGCACGCGCGGCGGGCATCATCCACGCTCACGAATTCGAAGCGCAGGTCCGCCTGGACCGTGTAGGCCTCTTGGACCTCCGTGAAGTTCAGGGACCTGCGCGGAGGGGATCGGGCGCAGGTGCCCGCGCCGCGCCGCGCGAAGGCCTCGGCCAGGAGGAGCATGTCGCGCGGGTCCTGGGGATTCCAGCTGCCCGCCGCCATGAGCAGGGCGTCGCGCTGCTCTGTGAGGGTGGGGTCCACGGGTGCCAGCGTCATCCCGGCGACGACGTAGTCCGCCATGCGCCGCTTCACCTCCGCGAAGGACGCGAAGCGCGAGCCCGGCTTCCGGGCCTCGTCGAGCAGCGCCAGGTAGCCATCGAAGAGCATCGAGGCCCAGACCTCGCCCGCGTTGTGCCATTCCGAGTTGAACCCGCCGTTGTCGCGCAGCGGGTGCTCCACGGGCAGGGGCTCGTCGTCGCTGAGGTGGCGGAGGCGGAGCGCGTTCTTCGTGGGGTCGCGGGAGTAGGGGACCCGGCGGACGCCGTAATACGGGCTGTCGCCAAAGACATACGCGGCATAGCCGCCAATCCCATACGTGCCGTTGTAGCCGAAGCCGTCATCCTCCCGGACCATCAGGTGGAGCGCGATGAAGTCCCCCCAGCCCTCGCTCTGCGCGAAGCACACGGGCAGGTTGCAATCCACCAGCCGCTGGTGGAGCAGGTGCCCCCACTCGTGCGACACCAGGGTGGTGTCAATCGCCCCGTCCCGCTCGGGGGCGGACGCGCGGATCATCGTTCCCGTCACCGCGCCGTTGGCGAGCAGGGTCTTCAAGGTCTGCCCCGTCTCATACGAAACGGACAGCAGCGGAAGGGTGGGGTCGAGCAGCGGATCCGACTCGAACATGTCGGGTGGCGCGGCGCCCGCGGTGTGGTTGAGGACGATGAGGCCGGCCGCGCCCGCGGCCTGGGCGTTCACCGCCTTGATCTCGTAGGAGCAGTTGCCGCCCCGGTCGGCCAGGACGATGGCGCCCGAGACGTCGTTGGTCAGCGCCTGGCAGGCGGTGGTCACCGACGGGGAACCGCTCTGGGCCACGACGAGCCGGAGCGAGTCCAGGTGGAAGGTGCGTGCGCCGAAGTGGGCCTCGCCCGTGGCGTACTCCGTCCCCTCGACCTGGAAGGACCGGGTCGCTGGCATCTCGAAGAGGAACATCTCCAGGCGGGGGGCCTGGCCGTCGTCCGGCACGTAGATGGCGACGTTGTTGCGGGACTGGGGGTTGGGCGCCTGGTTCTGGGCTTCGGCGAGCAGCGCGTCGCCTTCCACGCCGCCCCGGCCGTAGTTCTTCAGTTGGGCGTTGCCCGCGGCCTCCGTGAAGCCGGAGGCGTAGAAGTAATCGTGCAGCCAGTTGGTCGTGTAGAAGAGGCTGGTGATGGCGGCCTGTGTCTGCGACGGACGGGCCAGGGGCTCCAGCGTGGGCTCGTAGTCGTAATGGAAGTCACGGGTGGCGGGATTTACGAAGGCCCAGGTGTCGGAGCCCTCGGTATACCCATCCGGGTTGAAGTGGTCCGCATAGGCAGCCACGTTGTTGCCGGAGCTGGTGGTCGCGCCCGGAGGCAACCAGGAATCCACTCCCCCCGCATGGGCGCGTCCGTCCACGGAGATGTCGCGCGGGGACTCGAAGGCCGGCTCGAACGTCGTGTCGGGGATGCCCGTGGGATGCGGCGTGAAGTCCCGCAGGGGCCCATCCCGGGGCGTCCCGTCCGCGTCCGCCCAGACGCGGTAGGAATAGCTGTCATGGAAGATGCGATTGCCGCGCTGGAGCGTGCCGCCCTGGTCGGCATCCACCAGGTATTCGTAGCCGCGCCGGCCTTCCTGTCCGGTGCGCTCCGCGAGCACGTCCACGGCCCAGGCGGGCACGAGCCGGTCCGCCTGGGGGAAGTACACCTGCCGGACCTCGGAGGGGACGACCAATGACACACCCGCGCGCTTCGCGCCCCGGCCAGGAGCGAGGTCGAACCGCTGGCGGCCCGTGGACGTGGCCCCCGCCTGGGCCACCACGGCCTTGTCGTCCAGCGTGATGCCGTAGAGGTCTCCCAGCGAGGCGGCCACCGCCTGGGACGCGGACGTGCGGAAGGCGCTCCGGGCGGTCGCCCGTGCCCCCTCCACGCCGTCATGCAGGCTGCCGGTGATGCCGACGAGCGACAGGTCGCGCGTCATCAGCACCTTCAGCTCGTTGTGGACCACGTCGATGCCGCCCACGCGCTGGCGGAAGGCCACGATGATGCCGCCGCGGCCCGTGTCGTGGATCCGGTGCACGAAGGCGGCCCGCAGCGCGGCGGGGGACAGCCGGTACAGGGCCGCGTGCTCTTCCAGGTACCGCCGCGCCGCGGCCTCAGGCGTTTTCTGCACCCCGAGGGAGGCTGGCCGCCCCGGCGGGGCCCACGCCAGCGTGGGGACGCCGCGCTCCGCGTCCCTGGCGACGACGGTGAGGGACGGTGATGCGTCCGTGACGTCCCCGGCCTGCGTTCCCAGGCCGGGGGCGTTGTCAGCGGGGGCTTCCGCCGCGCAGCCCATCCAGAGGGCGAGCATCAGTCCTCCCGTGGCTGTGCGGCTCCTCAGATTTTTGAGCACCTTGGGCCCCCACTGTCGCGGTTTCTCGCGGACGCGTGAATCCTGCCATCAATTGCAGATATCCGTGTCCCGCAGCCGGCTGAGCATTCCGACGGCATTGCCTTTCAGTGAGCGTGCGTAGATTCCACCCACCCAGCTCCCGTCGGAGAACGAGACGTTGGCATTCGGGGCAAGAACCGTGCCGTAGAAGCCATAGTCAAAGGCGGTGAGGCTGGTGGCCTCCGGGAAGTTGAAGAGGATGCCGTGCTCGTCGATGCCGCCGCTGAAGGTGTGGCCGAAGTTGGTGAAGGTCGCGGACGTGCCCCGGACGTTGATGACCGCCAGGCTGTTGGCGGGGGCGTTGATGGACAGCAGCACGGCGCCGGTGAAGTACGAGGCCTTGACGTCGAAGACATTCACCTTCGGATCCTTGCCGGTGAGCGTGACGCCCCCCCAGGACTCGCGCGTGGCGGTGCCGTTGGTGGGCAGGGCCCCCAGCTCCGCGGAGAGTGCGCGCAGGGCGCTGCCCTGGTTGGTGAAGTTGATGGGCGTGGCCCTGGCCACGTTCCCACGGGGGTAGAAGACGTTGGATTGCTGGGTGAGCGTCCCGCCGTAGCGGGCGTCGCCCCAGACATAGCCATTGGACAGGGAGAGGTTGCCGCCCGCGACCAGGACGTTGGCCGTGTCGCTCGCGGGCAGCATCCCGCCCACGGAGAAGTTCTGGAGGGAGATGTTTCGGCCCGCGGCCAGCTTGCCCTGGACCTCGTTGCCCTGCAGGTAGTCCTCCAGCACGAAGAGGTTGTACTCGCCCAGCCGGACCGGGATGCAGGTCGCGGAGCTCTCGTCGCCCACCGTGACGGTGATGCTGGTGAGCACCGTGCCGTTGCGGACCGCGACGGTGGCCATGCCCTTGGAGACACCCGTCAGCGTCCCGTCAGGGGTGATGGTGGCGATGCCCGTGTTGGAGACCGAGTACAGCGTGCCCCGCGCGGGCGAGGAGATGTCCCGCGTCACGCCGTCCGTGTAACGGCCATTCACCACCAGCTTCCGCTTCGTGCCGGGGCCTCGCAGGGTGGCGTCCCCGTTGAGGACCTGGATGGTGCTCAGCTGGGCGGAGGAGCTGACGGTCAGGGGGATGGTGGCGGAGCGCAGCATCCGGCCCTGGCTGTCGATGCCGTAGGCGACGAGCTCCATCGAGCCAAGGGCCTGCGCGGGGACCTGGAACGAGGTCGTGAACGGCCCCGACTCGAGGATGGAGGCCGTGCCCTCCCCCAGGATGAGGACGGTCTCTGGCTGGAAGCCTCCCGCACCGGCGACGCTCACCGTCACCGTGCCCCCCGGCGATACCACGGTGCCGGGTTGGGGGGACGTGATGACCACGGAGCCCGCGACGGCGGTGGCGCGGGCCTCACGGACGCGCTCCGGGGCCGGCAGCGCGGTGAACCCCGCGCAGCTGTTCACCGGGGGAACGGTGCTGGGCCTGGGAATGGAGGCGACGAAGTCCGGCCCGCCGACAGGGCTGTTGAGCAGCTGGCGGATCCGGTCCCGGTGGGCCGCGTTGATCTGCACCTTGAAGTGCTCCGAGTTCCGGTTCGTCAGCGCCACGGTGAACGGGGTGATGGCGGAGCTGCCCGTCGCGGTGCCGCCCTGCTGTTCCGCGGTCCCGGCGAAGACGTCGTGCGAGTCGTTGCAGAACAGCCTGCTGTTGGAGCCCAGGATGAGCTTCTGCCGCTCCAGCGTGGACAGGCTGCGGGAATACGGGTGGTGGGTCTCCATCTGCTGGTAGAGGACCTTGAGGCCGTCCGGAAGCAGGCCCCACGTCGGGGTCCGTGGCAGCGGCTGTGCTCCCTGGCCGACGAGGAAGTGCGTGGGGACATCCGTCTGCCGGAGGTTGCTGACGAGCGCGCTGCCCACCTGGAGGTCGTCAATGGCCGCGCCTCCAGGGGCATCGAGCGAGATGTTGAACGGAGGCGTCGCGAGGACGTCCTTCACCACCGTCCAGGTGGCGGGGAGCGTGGCCTTGAGGTCGTCGCGCATGCGGACGAGCTCGGTGGCCATGCGCGTCCCCCCGTGGGGCGCGTTCAGGCTGATGAGCCGGTTGATGTCGCCCTCCTTGAAGGTCGCGACGCTCCGGTAGTTGGCCGAGTCGATGTACCTGCGGGTCAGCAGTCCGCCCGCACCGTGGGCGACGACGTCCACCTGGGTGACGGCGATCTGCCCCTGCCGCAGCTCGAGCAGCGCCTCGTAGATGGCGTTGGGAACCGCGAGCTCGTTGTCCGCCTGGGTCAGGCTTTCCGAGCTCGTCGCGGAGTAGTCCGCGCACGTCGTGCGGAAGAGGCTGCTCGTGGCGATGCCCTCCGTCCCCTGCCAGGCGGAGCACGAGGACCAGACGTCGTGGACGAGCACCAGCGGCGGCCGGACGATGGCGAGCTCGACCGTCGACGTGTAGCCCGTTCCCGACGTCGGCGTGTAGGTGCCGGAGAGGGTCACGGGCCGGGTGGTGGCGTTCTCGAAGCCCCCGGTGTTGAAGTCCGGGGGGCTCGTGTAGAGCGCGAACGCGTAGTGCACACCGCCCACGGGGACGGTGGGCACGGTGACGGAGGCCGCCCGGGTGGAGGTCCCCACCGCGCCCAGGCCGCCGTTGGCCGGGCTCGTCCCGCTGAGCGAGAAGGTCATGGTCCCGGCGGAGGGCAGCTTGGAGCGCAGCAGGACCTGCGTCACGCCGTCCGCGGCCACGCCCTGGACCGACGGGATCGCCTCGGACGACGGCGCCGACAGCTGCATGGGGTCCGCCACCACGGCGCCCGTATACGGGTGGATGAGGGTCGGGTTCGGGTTGACCACCTCCATGTTGGCGAAGGTGATGTTGTCGATGACCACCGCGGAGTCCAGGACGCCGTCACCCAGGTCGCTGATCTCGAACTCGATGGTGACCTGGGTGCCGCGCAGGACCTCGAAGTTGACGGTGCGGAAGTCCGTGATGCCGGCATCGGGGAACAGCAGGATGTCGGGCGGGTAGGTGGCGGGGAAGAAGTCCACCCCGGACGGGTCGTCGGAGAACAGCGTGTCGTAGCCGGTGCCCGCCGCGCGCGTGGAGGAGACGTCGAAGAACGTGGCGCTGTTCACCGACGAATCCGCCACGGTGCGCGTGCCCAGCCCGTCGATGACGCGCGCCGTGAACGTGTCGTTGAACGCCGTCCCGACGTACTCGGGGGACTCGGCGCTGAGGAACCGGAAGTCGAAGGCCATCCGGTTGCTGCCGGCCGGCACGTTGAGCGTGACGCGGTAGACGACCTTGTCACCCTCGACGCCCGAGGGCGGATAGTCCGTCCCCGGCTCCGGCAGGTTGGCGACGTTGATGTTGCCCGTGCTCATGATGAACAGCGAGCTGCCCTTGCGCGGCAGGATGTCGCCGTAGGAGGGCGCCACCATGGCCGCCTGGGGGTTGGGGCTGGTGAGCGACGCGGTCGCCACCGCCCCCGCCGGGAGGTCCAGCGCGGACGCGACCTCCGCGGTGGTGACGAGCGAAGCCTTCACGGCCCCGGGCTTCGCCAGGTGCTGGCTCGCGATGCGCTGGCGCTCGGCCAGGGCCTCGGCGCTCAAGACCCGCGGGGGCTTCTCGGTGGACGACGGCTCGGGAGGATCCCCGCACGCCATCCCCAGGGCGGCGAAGAGCGGGAACAGGAAGGTCTTGAACGGCTGCATCGGGTTCACTCCGTGGCGTTGACCGCGTGGGTGCTTCGCGAAGGAAGGCGCGCCCCCACGGCGGCAACGGCACGGCCACCCCACGCTCGTGAGCCGTGGGGTGGCCGCTCAGCCATGCCGTGGGGACAGGGGGCTACTTGCGCTGGAGCGACAGCTGGTAGTCGCGGTGCCAGCGGCTGGGGAGCCGGGCCAGCATGTCGCCCGTCTTCGGCTGCTGGGCGATGGCCTCGTACTTCTTCTGGATCTGCCCGTCGCCCACCAGGAAGCCGTTGGCGTACACCGCCGTCTGGTCCTCGCCGAGGAGGGCCTTCTCCGCCTGGGAGCCGACCTTGACGTTGTAGACCTTGCCGGTGAACGCCTCGCGGGTCACTTCGGTGAGCTTGCTGGGGCCGGTGCGCGTCATCACCAGGTCCCCGGTGCGCAGGTCGCGGGCCTGCACCATGCCGCGCGCCACGGCCTGGATGGGGTGCATCTCCGTCATCAGCAGGCTGCGGCCCGCCGCGTCGCGGATGCGCACCATGGGCGTCGTCTCGATGCCGACGGCCGTGTCCATGATGGTGAGGGACGGGTTGTAGGGGTTGGTGACGTGGTCGCCCGCCTTCAGGGACTCGATGGCGGCCGGCTTGCCCTCGGCCAGGGCGATCTGCGTGCCCTCGGCCAGGCAGCTGTTGGTGACGGTGATCTTCTTGAAGACGTAGTCCGGGCGGACGGCGGCCGGGTCGTTGCTCAGGGTGATGGAGGAGCGGTACTTGGTGCCCGCGGAGACGAGCGGCAGGGAGATGAGCGCGGTCAGCTTCGCGGAGTCCTGCATCTGGCGGCAGCCGTCATCGAAGAAGGCGGCGTTGGTGCCCGTGAGGTCCCAGGAGAAGGTCTTCTTGTCGGTGCTCAGGGTGACGCGGTTCCAGAACTGATTCATCTTGCCCACGAGCGTGTTGCCGTCGGTGACGTCGCAGCCGCCGCCCGTGTTGGTGAGGATGAGCTTCAGGTGGCCGGCGTCCGGGCGGGCCACACCCGAGTTCAGGTCCATCTTGAGCTGGTTGATGGCGGTGTCGTCGAAGGTGTGGCTGCTGGTGACGGAGATGGAGCCCTTGAGCGGCAGCTTGACGGAGTTCAGGTTGCCCGTCAGGTCGTAGTCGCAGTCCTGGGTCCAGGTGCGGTTGAGGCACACGGAGATGAGGTTGTCGTTGAACGCGACGTCGAGCGGCGCGTCCACCGTGAGGTTGCCCAGGCGGGGCGCCTCGTTGACGACGGGGCCGCTCTCGATGCCCATCTCCGTGAAGATGTACGAGTCCGTGACGCCCTGCGCGGCGGACTCCTCGACCTTGTAGGAGGAGACGCGGTAGCGCTTGAGGGTCGTCAGCGCCAGGTTGCCCGTGGCGTTGGTGGTGACGTTGTAGCCACCGTCGAACTCCTCGCGCCACGTCAGGTCGCCCAGCGCGTTGCCGCTGGAGTCCGTGTAGCTGGTGTCGACGTAGGTGTAGATGGCGCCGCCCGGGAAGGTGGAGGTGGCGGTGCCCAGGCCGTCGTTGGCCACCGCTGTCGTCTCACCCGTGCTGGCCTCCTCGATGACGTGCATCTCCTGCTTGTCCGCGGTCCCCACCAGGCTGTTGGCCTCCGGGGGCAGCAGGCCGGGCGCGTAGCCCCGGGCCACCTGGTCCTGGCGCCGCTGCTCCAGGGCCTTGAACAGGTAGGGCGAGTTCTCCGGCGTCTTGCCCGCGAGCTTGAGGCGGGACAGGGCGAAGCGGTGCTGCGCCGGGTCCGCCAGGTTCAGGCGGATCCGCACGTCCGGCTTCGCGATGGAGTGCAGGTACTTCTGGTCGGAGAGGTAGGTGGCCCACTCGGCCCGGCTCAGCCGGCCCGGCTCACCCACGCCCTGCTGGTTGCGGCCGTGGAACTCCGGCATGGACTCCTGGGGATTCGACGTGCAGCCGGACAGCAGGCTCAGGCCGGTGCCCGCGAGCACCAGATAACGACGCATGCGCATCATGTTGCATCCTCCTTGTTTCAGACGGTGGGGTAGGGACGCGGAAGACAAAGGGACGGCTTCCGCTCACTGGCAGGCGTCGGCGTAGTCCGGGCAGCAGTCGCCGTACTGGATGCAGCTCTCCTCGCAGAAGCAGCCGTAGCCGGGGCCACCGCACAGGCCCCTGCAGCTGGCGACCGTGTTGCTGCAGGTGTAGTTGCCCTGGTTCAGGTCGTTGAAGAGGAAGGCGTTGGGGGAGCCGCGCGTATCCGTGACGCACTCCAGGCTCGCGGAGCCCTTGAGGTTGGCCTCCACCTGGGTGGGGCGGGCGTTGAGGTGGTCCGTCAGGTACTGCACTGCGGCGCCCGCGACGTGGGGGCTGGCCATGGACGTGCCGTCGATGGTGTTGGTGGCGGTGGTGCCGCCAATCCAGGCGCCGAGGATGGTCACGCCCGGGGCGAAGATGTCCACGCAGTTGCCGTAGTTGGAGAACCACGCGCGCCGGTCGTTGTCGTCCGTGGCGGCCACGGTGATGGCCCCGGGCGTGCTCGCCGGAGAGCGGGTGCAGGCGTCCGTGGACTCGTTGCCCGCGGCGACGACGAACGTCACGCCCGCGTTGACCGCGTTGGTGACGGCGGTGTTGAGGGTGGGGGAGAGCCCACCGCCCAGGCTCATGTTGGCGACGCAGGGGCCGTTCTGGCTGGCGCAGTTGGCGCGGACGAAGTCCACGCCGGCGATGACGCCCTCCCACGTCCCGCTGCCGCCACAGTTCAGCACGCGCACGGGGTGGATGCGGGCCTGCTTGGCCATGCCGTACTGGGTGCCCGCGGCCGTGCTGCTCACGTGCGTGCCGTGGCCGTGGCAGTCCTCGACGCCGCGCCCGTCGGTGATGGCGGTGAAGCCGTTGCCGATGCGGCCGATGAACTCCGTGTGGGTCGAGTTGATGCCGGTGTCGACGACGTACAGGTGCACGCCGAAGCCGGTGCGGCCGTAGTCGTTGTAGGTGCCGTTGCGGCCCAGCCGCTGATCCACGCGGTCGGTGCCGTCCGCGGGGCTGGGGAACGCGGTGTTGATGCTGACGGCCGCGTTCTCTTCGACATAGGCGACGGCCGGGTTGGCGCGCAGCTTGCCGAGCTCCGTCGCGTCCAGCTTCGCGGAGAACCCGGGCACGATGGAGTACTGGTGCATCAGCGCGTTGGCGCCGCCGGCCTGGAGGACGCCCGCCACCGCTGTGTCGATGGCGGAGGTGCCCACCTCCGAGTTGAACACCACGATGTACTCACCGGAGATGGCCAGGCCCGCGGGCGCCGCGTTCAGGGGCGCCATGCGGCTCACCAGCTGCTCCGGCGGCGTGCGGACGTCCTGGGAGACCGCGTCGCTGCATCCGCCCAGCGCCAGCGTGAGCATGCCCATCCAAGGCAGGAATCGGTTTCGCTTCGCCGTGACGCGGCTGTGACATGTCTGGTTTGTAGGCATGGGGCCTCCTGTGCTGCAGGTGAGGGGGCCACGCGCTTGACGCGGGCCCCACGTGGACGTGCCTGTGGCGTCGTGGCCGTGGGGCCGAACGCGCTCGGGCGGAAACGGCGGTGCTGGGAGCGGTGGGGCAAGGCCGGGTGCCTTGCTCCACCAGGGCAATGCGGTGTGCGGTCCGGCACACACGGGGTGTTCGCGTCTTAAGGACGCGCCCCCGAATCAAGCTATGCAAACTTTCTCAGAGTTCACTGGGTGTGAACTGTTGTTGCATGGCTGTGCGGCGCCGCATCGTGGAAAACCGCATCAGGCTTCGGTGAGGATGCGGCTGAGGCTGAGGTCGAGCTCGCTCTCCACGGAGCGCAGGACGCTGGTGAACTCCTGGGAGGAGAGGTCCAGCCGTTCCTTCAGCAGGCGCCGGGTCTCGTCATGGACGTCCTGCTGGGCGCTCTGGAGCCACCGGGAGGCGGTGGACTGGTTGACGTTGAAGAGGGCGCCAATCTTGGTGGTGGAGAGGCGGTCCACGAAGTGGAGGCGCAAGAGGTAGCGGGGCTTGCTGGGCAGGGCGGCGAAGGCGTCCTCCATGGCCTGGCGGAACTCGCCCTGGTAGCGCCGCTGGATGGCCTCCGTCTCGGGATTGCCGATGGAGGCGGGGAGGAACTCGAGGATGGCCTCGTCTCCCATCGCGTCCTCCTCGCGCACGGTGCGCAGCAGGCTGAGGGCGGTGCGCACGGACACGACGCGCATCCAGTTGGCGAGCGGGCTGCGGCCGGAGTACTCCGCGATCCGCGGCGGCCTGTCGGTGCGCACCAGCAGGCGCTCGCGCACCCGCTGCCGCACGTCGTCGAGCATGGCCTCGCTCAGCTTCATGTGCGCCAGCGTCGCGGGGATGCCGGCGATGTAGCGCCGCTCGAACGCGGCGAGCGCCGCGGGGATGCCCTCCGCGCAGGCACAGGCCAGGTAGAGGTCGCCGGGGGTGAGCTGCGCGAAGAGCCCTGGGATGCCGGCTCCGACAGACGGACTGGGAGTATGTCTGGCCAGGAAGGTGAGGAAGGCCTCCGGCGAGAGGAGAATGTCCGGCCAGGGCCGGCGTCCCTCCGCCCAGACCTGCCCCAGCAACGCCTCCAGGGCTTCGAGCTCCACGGCCTCCGCGACGTGCCAGCCCGCGCGCGCCAGGAACGTTGGTGCGAGTTCCATGCTTCCCCCCCTTCTTACGGCGCTCGGATTATGCCTTGAGTTCATGTTTTGAAGCTAGCCGTATGTTCATGGCCGTGGATCCGCTGACGGCTCAAGGAATCCGGAACGTGGGCGTTTCATGCGAGGCTGTTGCTGGCGGTTCCAAGGGGGGGACGCGATTGCCATCCAATTGCTTGCGCGATGAGGACGTGGTGGCCCTGTTCGAGCGCCGGCTGCCGGTGACAGCGAACGTGCTGGCGCATCATCACGCCGCCCGCTGTGCCGCGTGCCGGACGCTGCTGGTGACGCTGGCGCACGGAGACGCGCTGCCGTCGGAGCTGGCGCCCGGGGCCCTGGCGCCATTGGAGGGAAGACGGCGCTGTTCGCGCCGGTCGTCCGTGCCGGGCGCAACCTGGACGCCGCCGGAGGTGCTGGACGGGTTCCGGTTGGAGCGGTTGCTGGGGCGAGGCGGCATGGGGGCCGTCTACCTCGCACGGGACGCGTCGGTGGATCGCCGGGTGGCATTGAAGGTGTGTGTCGCGCTTCAGCCGGATGCGGGAACGCTCGCGAGCTTCGCGACGGAGGCGCGTGCCATCTCACGGATCCAGCACCCGAACGTGGTGACCATGTACCGCGCGGGGGAGATCGACGGGCGTCCCTACCTCGTCTACGAGTACGTGGACGGCAAGAGCCTGGCGGAGCTGCGGCCGCCGCTGCCGTGGCAGCGGGTGCTCGACATCGCGGTGGGGCTCGCCGCGGGGCTGCGCGCCGCGCACCAGGGTGGGGTGCTGCACCGCGACCTCAAGCCCGGCAACGCCATCCTGAGCCCCGACGGCACGGTGAAGCTGATCGATTTCGGGCTCGCCACGTTCGTGGGGGGCGGAGGCACGGCGCCGCGTGGGGTGAGGGAGGTGGTGGGGACTCCGCGCTACATGGCGCCGGAGGTCCGCATGGGCGAGTCCGCGACCCCGAGGAGCGACCTCCACGCGCTGGGGTTGCTGCTGTTCGAGCTGTGCACGGGACGGCTGCCTCCGGCGCGGCGTGGCGCATGCGCGGCGCTGCTGACCGAGCGGCTGCCTGGAATCGACCCGGGCTTCGCGGCCGTCATCACGTGCTGCCTCGCGGAAGACCCGCTGGAGAGGTTCGCGCAGGCGGACGTGCTCTGCGCCGTGCTGGAGCACGTGCGGCGGCTGGTGGCCTTCCAGCGGACCTCCAGCGTGTTCCCCACGCCGTGGACGGGCCCCGGGTTCCGGCAGGTCTCAAGCCCCCCACCATTATTTTGAGAGGGGGGTGAGGGGAAATTCCTCCGGGTTTCGTTGAGGGGCCAGGGCCGGAAGAAGGCACGGCGAACGCCGCGCGCCTCCGGCCGCAGCAGGCCATCCACACACCCCTGACGGGGCGGAGACTCGGACCATGCAATTCCGGAAGCAGACACAGCCGTGGCGGAGCGCGGCGCTGGCGGGGGCCCTGCTCCTGCCCGCGGCGGCGCTGGCGAACGAGACCCATGTCTACGGCATCGCCAACTTCGGCGGCGCGGGGCAGTGCAACGCCGACTCGCACTCCGTGCATACGAAGACGGCGGCGGAGTTCGCGGGCTATTTCAACTCGCTCGTGAGCAGCGGCCTCTGGTCGGACGTGCGCACCCTCAACAACTCGAGCGCGCGCACGGACCTCTGGACGGACGCGTCCAAGGGCGCGGCGGCCGACGCGAAGGACACCCAGGCCAATGCCGGCGTGGACGACGCGGACGTCCTCTTCGTGCACACCCATGGCGGCCACAATGAGTCGTTCCTGCGCAGCTGGCTCGTGATGGGCACCAACGTGGATTCGTGTGAAGCCATCACGGACATCCACATGAACCTGGGCAACGGCAAGCTGAACATCGCCGTCGTGAAGGCCTGCCAGTCTGGCGACTACCAGGTCTGGAAGCAGGGCGGGTACCGCCAGGCGCTCGTGACGCCCTCCAGCGGCTTCAGCGTCTGGAATGCCTTTCACGGGGACTCGTCGTGCGGCAACTTCGTGAAGCGCTACGTGAAGCGCTACGTGTCGGGCTCGCGGAGCGATGGCGTGGGCGAGAACTGGATTGACGAGGCCTACGACTGGGACATCGGCAAGAACAACGACGACTGCCCGGTGTCCATCGTCTTCGGTGAAACCAAGGCCGCACGCGTGGCGATGTTCGAGTTTGGCGGCTGGCGGGACCGCAAGAACACCGGCAGCAAGGTCGCCTCCTCCTACTTCTACGTCGGGGGCTGCGACCCCTCCAGCGGGCAGAAGCTGCCCGAGTGACCGCTGCCGCCCCCACCTTCGACCAGAAAGAACGAACCGCCATGAAGACCCATCTGCTCTTCCGATTCCTGACCGTCCTGCCGCTCGCCGCCGCGTCTGGCTGCGACAGCGGTGCCCTCATGGAGCCCGACGCCGCCCCCACCACCCAGGTGGCCCGCGCGACCCTCGGCTTCATCTTCGATTCCACGGCGCTCGCCACTCCTCCCACCGGAGGCATCCCCACCACGCTGCTTCCCGGCTCGGCGTTCGATGCCGCCGTGCTGCAGCGTTCGCTGGTGGGAACGACCGAGTCCTTCTCCCAGGCGGAGGTGCCGGTGGGCACCCGCTTCGACATGGAGTCCCAGACCTGGACGATCGAGCGCGACCCGTCCGAAGGCCAGGTGCTGGTGCTGAACAAGGTGGGGAGCGGCCCGGAGACGCCGCAGGATCCCGCCCTGTTGCAGCGGGCCGCGCTGGCGCGCCTGCAGCGCTGGGGCATCCCCACGGCGGAGCTGGGGGCGGTGCGGCAGGTGAAGTCCTTCAGCCAGAGCGAGACGAACGGGGTCGTCGAAGCGCCTACGCTCCACCGCCACAAGACGTTCGTGATGCGCGCCATCAACGGCATCCGCGTGGAGGGCCACCGCGCGGTGGTGTCCCACGGCCCGGATGGCAGCTTCCAGCGCGCGCTCATCAGCTGGCCGGCCCTGGCCCGGTCCGGCCACCTGCTCCGGACGCGGCTGACGACGGCGGAGATCGAGCAGCGGGCGCGCGAGGCGCTGTGGGCCGAAGGGGAGACCACGGGGGCCGTGCACCTCTCCTGGAAGTACGTGCCCACCCAGCTGAGCACGGGTGAATGGGCGCTGACGCTCCAGGTGGCCGCCGTGATGCCCCCGGTCACCGGCACGACGAGCACCGAGGAGCCGCGCGTCATCGACGTGGACGTGAGCGCGGTGCCGTAGTCGCCGGACCTCCATGTAGGGCGTTCACACCGGCGTTCTCTCACCCGGCAACCCGATGGGGGTGTCGGGTTTCCGAGGACGCCGGTGCGGTACGCTGGGTGTGCTTCAGCTTCAGCTCACTCGGGAGACGCACCATGGCGGAAACCGAACTTGTCGCGAAGCTCACCATCCGGCTGCGTGGCTACGTATTGCCAGACACGGATGCGCAGTTCGAGGGCTACGTCGAGCCCGGCACGTACTTCGTGCTCGAGCACAGAAAGGGATACCCGACGAAGGACACCGACTACGCACGGTTGGAGGTGCCGACGCTGGGCGCGCTCGACACGTGGATCTGCACGCGCTGGAGGTCGCAGTCCTACGCGAAGGTCTTCCTCGCGCCAAAGCCCCCGCCGGTGCAACGCCAGACGTACGACGACGAGCCCCTCGCCGTGTCCGAGGAGACGCTCATCGGGCTCCTGAAGGACTTCACCGCGTATCGCTATGACCTGGACCGGGCGTATTACCCGTGGCCGCTCCCCGGTATCCAAGTCCCGCTGGCGCCTCCGCAGCGGAACAACTGCTGCACCTTCGTGGAGGCGCTGACCGTGAAGGCCTTCTCCGACGCGCACGGCGCGGAGTTCGTCTGGGACGCGCGCAGGCACCGGCAGATGATGGTCGCCTCCACGGAGGACTACTTCTCCCCGGTGACCGCCGCCATCGAGAGCGGCATGGCGATCCTCCCGCCCTCCGAGGGCTCTCCTCCCCATCCGTGGACGCTCATCCAAGGCTGGCGCAGGCAGTGGGACTCCGGCCACACCTTCCTCGTCGTGGACCACCACGTGGAGACGGACAAGGTGCTGCTCTTGGAGTCCAATGCCTACGAAGGGCTCAACGGGGTGGGCTTCCGCAACCTCGGCAACCTGCGGGACCTGGGCGTCGACCTGCTGGGTGACAAGCCGCTCGGCGACTGGTGGAACCGCAGCGACGTATGGACCTGGCGGCGCATCTGCGCCACCTACCTGTTCCGGAAGCAGGCGTGGCTGAAGGTGAGGGACCGCAAGCTGTCAGGGCTCTGAGCCCGCTGGCCTTTCCCGAGGGTCGGCTGCGCTTCGGGTTCCTCGGCCGCGCGGCTGGCGGTTCACTCCTTGCCCTTCGGCGGTGGGTACATCTTCCGCAGGAGAGGGTGTTTGTCCATCTGGGCTCCGCCCGGGCCCCCGAAGTTCGTGCAGTCGCCGTAGACCTTGCGTGGCGCCAGCCCATACCTGGCCCGGAATCCGTTCTCGGTGAAGTCAGCGGGAGGTGCGACCAACTCCCGCTTGCCGGCGGCTTCCTTCTCCGTGGCGAGTGGAATGCCACAGGTCGCGAGCTTCACGGTCCCTGTCACCGCGTCTTCGTACGCATTCCGCTCCTTCTCCAGACAGGGGAGGAGCCGCCATCTCCAGTGCAGGTAGTGGATGATTTCATGGCACATCACACAAACCCAGTCAGCCAGGCTGGCGTTTTCAATCTTCTTCTGAAACAGGTGGAAGGGGATGACAGAGATGCTGGGGGAGGGCACCTTGGCGCCGAAGCTGCTCTGCCCGGGCGGAGAGAAGATCATTTCGTCCGAACCGAAGAGCACCAGGCCCCTGAACACGAAATCCAGCGGGTTCGCGTGGAGGAAGTTGTTGGCGAACACCTCGGCCACGACGTTGGCCCACGCCATGTCTTCCGGGCGCACCGTGCCAAACCCCCGGTTGGCCGGGCTCATGGTGGAGATGTACATCGCCGGCATCTTGCTCGCCTTCGTGAATTCCAGCGACGTCTCCAGGTCATCTCCCCAGCTTTGCGCATGGCGCTCCTGCTGGGCGAAGCCAGGGCGTTCCTCTTCCTTCTTGGGGACCGCGTTGGGCTGACGGTCCCGACAGGCCCGGCACAGGTTGTTGCTCAGGATCGCGAGTTCGCCACAGCCCCCACACACTGCTTTCGGCATCGGTTGTTCCCTCGCTCGAGGTCCGCGTCGCCCGTTCCCCTCGGACGGGCAGTGTATCGGACCGGACGAGGCGCTTCACGTCTTGCTCAGGGCGCGCGGCCCGGCGGGGTGGCCCCCGGGGTGAGCTTCCACAGGCGGCCGTTCGAATCGTCCGTGAGCAGGTAGAGCGCACCCTCGGGCCCCTGGACCACCTCGCGGATCCGCGCGTTGCGCTCCGTGAGCAGGCGCTCCTCTCCCACCACGCGGTCGTCCTTCAGGACGAGCCGCACCAGCGCCTGGCTGGACAGGCCGCCGATGAAGAAGTTCCCCTTCCACTCAGGAAAGAGCGACCCCGAGTAGATGGTGAGCCCCGAGGGCGAGATGACCGGATCCCAATAATAGACAGGCTGCTCCATGCCGGCGGCCTGCGTCGTCTTGTGGATGGGCTCGCCCGAGTATTCCTCGCCATAGCCAATCGTGGGCCAGCCGTAGTCCTTGCCGGCTTCCGGGCGGTTGAGCTCATCGCCTCCGCGCGGTCCCATCTCCACGATCCAGAGCCGCTGCCGGGCGTCCAGGGCCGCGGCGAGGACGTTGCGGTGTCCGGAGGACCAGATCTCCGGCCGGGCGTCCTTCCTGCCCACGAAGGGATTGTCCTGGGGGATGGAGCCGTCCGGGAGGATGCGGACCACCTTGCCGAAGTCGCTCTTGAGGTCCTGCGCCTGGACGCGGCCCGGGAGGATGGAGCGCTCGCCGAGCGTGACGAAGAGCTTGCCGTCCGGCGTGAAGACGAGCCGTCCGCCCGCGTGCAGCGTGGACTCGAGCGTGGGCTGCATGCGGAAGATGACCTGGAGGCCCTCGATGCGCGGCTTCGGGCCGTCCACCAGCCGCGCGCGCGCCACCGCGAGTCCGTTGCCGCCCTCGCGCGGCTCGTAATAGGTCCAGTAGATGAGCCCGCTCTTCGCGTAGTCGGGCCCGACCTCCACGTCGAGCAGCCCGCCCTGTCCGCGGCCGTCGACCTTGGGGAGCCCCGCCACCGGCGGCGACTTCTTGCCCGCGGCGGTGACGATGTAGAGCGAGCCCGTGGGCTTCTCCGTGACGAGGAAGCGGCCATCCGGCAGGAAGGCGATGGCCCACGGCTTGTTGAAGCCCGAGGCGACCTCCGTCACGACGATGGGCGTGCGCGTCTTCACCGCCGGGGCGCGCGTCTGCTGCGGGAACGCGGGCTTGAACTCCGGGACGTTGGGGGGCGCGGTCTCCACGGGCGCGCCCGCGGGGATGTCGCCCTGTCGCGGCACGGACTGCTGACTGTCACCCCCGCGTCCCGGGGCGAGGTTGCCCTCCTGGCGCGTCGGGGGCCGGGGCGTCTGGGCCTCCGCTTCGGGGACGGCGCTCAGCAGGAGGGAGGCGAGGAACGGGGTCACGAGTCCATGGCGCATGGGGTGACTCTCCGTCGGGACGGGCCGGACGTCACCCGCCAGTGGGCACGCAGCGCCGCCTCAGTTACCTGGGTGAACAGTCGCGCCGCCGCCCACCGTGAAGTCGATGATGCGTTCCCACACCGCCTGGAATTGGGGTTCCTGGAAGTGGGAGCCCGACTTCAGCCAGCTGATGTACTCCGGGGGCTGATCGAAGTGGCCCACGACGTCCATGTGGTCCGCCTTCGCGACGTGGAGGACCCGTCCCCAGACCTGGGAGCGGCTCGGGACGATGCCGTCGCTCCAGGACTCGAACTTCCTGCCGAAGGCATCCTGGAGGGCCTGGGACTGGGCCTCCGTGCGCTCGGGAACCTGGAGGTCCCGGGACAGCGGCGCGCTCCTCCCATACAGGAAGGAGAAGATGCCGTAGAGGAGCGCGTCCGGGGTGAGCAGCAGGCGCAGGGCCAGCGTGGGCGGCGGCGCGCCCGTGATGACGCAGCCGTAGCGCACGCCCTCCCGGTCCGCCGTGTCCGCGTTGAAGGCCCGCAGGCTGGCCGGCATGAGGTCCTGGATCAGCGTCTGGTTCTCGCCCACCTGGCTGAAGAACCGGATGAGGTCTTCGCGCTCGTTCTCGGAGAGGTCCGCCGTCAGCCGGACGATCTGATTGAAGAGGTTGGGTGGGAGCTTCGCGTCTTCGCTCCTCAGCACGAGCCAGTAGCAAGCCTGGAGCGCCGCGGTCCGGAGAGGCATGGCCTTGCGGTGCAGGGTGAGGAAGGTGAAGAGCCACAGGTAGCGCAGCAGCGTCTTCCCCACGTCGCCCTGGTGGAAGAAGCTGGCCAGCGGGGTGCCGTAGTGCGGGGTGGAGAGGGTCACGACCGAGCGCACGCGCTTCACGAAGGCCGGAGCCTCCCCGGCCATGCGCGGTGAGACGACGCTCCGCGCATCCAGCCCGCCCGTGGAGTGTCCGACGAGGTGGAGCTGCGCGTCGTCCTCGTTCGCGGTGCGAGCCATCTCCCGGAACACGTCGCGGGCACGCGCCTCCAGCCCGGAGGTGGGGGCGGAGGCCACGGCATGCACCCGCGCGTCGATGCCGCGCTCCTTGAACCGCTGCTCGAGCAGACGGGGGACGTTCTGGAAGTAGGCGATGCGCTCCGTTTCCTTGTCACCCATCTGCGTAAAGCCAAAGAAGCCGGGGACCAGATAGACGCGGTGCCGGTTTGCCATGGAGACAAGCCTAACGTGAGGACCGCCCCGATGCCTGGGGGCAGTCCCCACGTACGGTCCACCGTCTGTCCAATGCTCTCCACGCGGCTACGGCTTCGGGGCGATGGTGACCTTCACGCCTTCGCTCCACGTCTTGTGCTCGTCCGCGTAGTACAGGTATGCGCGGCTGGACGGGCCCGTGTACGTGCCGGGCACCGCGGCCACCAGGGACAGCGGCACGTCGATGCGCTTGTGGGGCTCCATGCCCCGCCAGTACAGGACGACGTCGCGCCCGAGCACCTCGTACGCATCCACCACCTGCCGCTTCACCAACTCCTTGAGCTGGTCGTGCCGCACCTCCAGGCCGCCGGGCACGCCGAAGATGGCCACCGCCGTCGGCAGCCGCTGGCCCGTGCGGTTGGCCACCACCACCCGCGCCTCCGTGGGCTCGCCCTCGGTGAGGGCCGTCTTCGCCAGCGCCACCTCCAGCGTCACCGCCGTGTCCTTCGAGCTGTCCGGCGTCACGCTGTTGTAGGTGACCTCCACCGAGTACGGCAGCTCCGCGCCCCCCTCCATCCGCAGCTCCAAGCGGCGCTCACCCGTGACCAGCAGCGCGCTCACGTCGGGCAGCTTGAGGGCCTCCTGGGAGGAGCCATCGAAGCGCACCGGCTCGCCCACCGGCTGGCCGTCCACGTAGACGCGCACCAGGCCCGGGGTGAGCTTCGACGCGCGCGCCTTGTCGTAGGCGATGATGGCGCGCAGCGCGAGCACCGTGCTCTGCGTCGCGCCGTAGCGGCCACCGTCGCTGGACTCCGCGAGGAACTTCATCGCGCGCTCCACGTTGCCCACGTAGGCGGGATCACGCATCCACGCCAGCGCCGCCAGCGCGGTGGTCTCGATGTTCAGCGTCTCTCCGGAGCTGCCCACGATGGACTGCGTCGCTCCGCCCACCACGCCGTCCTTCCCCTGTGAGGAGGCGAGCCGGCCCATCAGCGTCCGGGCGTCGGCGGTGTCACCCGCGAGCGCGAGCGCGTTGGCCGCCAGGGCAACCACGTAGCTGTTGGTGCTCTTCGCCGCGGCGGCCTTCAGCGAGGCCACCTCGCGCGACAGCTCCTTCGCCTGCGAGGCCGGCTGCCCCGCGCTCTCCAGCAGCGTCCAGAGGATGTAGGCATTTGACGTGTCCGCGTCCTCCACCCACACGTGCAGCGCGCGGCGCTTGCGATTGAAGCCGCCCTGGCCATCCCGCTGCTGGAGCAGCCACTCGCGCGTGCGCTCCAGCATCGCGGTGTCCACCTCGCGCACCTGGCGCATGTCCGTGAAGTGCAGCAGGCCGAACGCGGTCAGCGCCTCGTGGCCCGGGTTCTGCCCGAACCACTCGTAGCCCTTCTCGGACGTCTCGTAGCCCACCAGCCGCTGGTAGCCGCGCTCCAGCTTCTCGCGCGCGCTCGCCACCAGCTCCGGGTTCACGCCGGTGTGCGTCTGGAAGTACTGCTGCGCCATCGTCATGGGGTACGTCGTCGAGCTGGTCTGCTCGAAGCAGCCGGAGGGCTCCTGGATGAGGCGGGCCAGCGACTCCGTCATGTTGGCCAGCGGGCCCGGGTACACCGCGATGGACGTCCGCACGCTGCCGGGCACCAGGCTCTTGGGCAGCACCACGCGGTGCTCCGCCGCTGCCTTCGCGGACAGCAAGCCGCCGAAGGACACGCGGCCCGGGAAGCCCCGGGGCTTGATGGACAGCGTGCGGGTGACGACGTCCGTGTACTCGCCCGCGCTCGCGGTGAGCTTCACGTCCACCGGCCGCGCCTCCTGGCCAATCTCCAGGGAGAAGAGCTGCCGGCCCCGCGCCTGTGAGGCCAGGTCCAGCGCGGGGCCGCCGGAGACCTTCACGTCGCCCTTCAGTTCCACCTTCACCCCCGCGCCCGAAAGCCGCGCCTGCGTCCCGTTCACCAGCGCCACCGGCAGCCGCACCACGTCTCCCGACGTCACCTCGAGCGGCAGCTTGGGCTCCGCGTAGAACGGCTGCACGGACTCCAGCTCCGCCACCGCCGAGCCGAGCGCGCCGTCACCGCCCACCGCCCCCGCGAAGGCCTTGAACGTCGTCACCGAGTCGCTCATCGCGAAGGACACCCGCGCCTCGCCGGTGCGGGCATCCGTGCGCACCCCGGCGTTCCAGTAGAGCGTCTCCGCGAAGTCGAGCCGGTCTCCCGCCTTGCGGTTCGGCCGCGCGGTGTGCGCGAACTCTCGCAGGTAGAGCAGCTGCCCCTGGAGGACCTGCTTGTCGTCGAAGCGCATGTCCTTCTTCGCGCGGAAGGCCTTCTCCGCCATCATCGGAGCCTCTTCCTCCTTCGCCACCTGGAGCACGGGGGCCGGGGCCGCTTCCGCCGGCGGCATGGGAGCCGGAGCCGCCGCGGCGACAGGGGCCAAGGCGGGGATGCCCGCTTCCTCGGCCTGGCCGGCGAAGGCGTCCTCATCGACCACGACGTCCCGGTCCATCAGGGGCTGCGCGCCTCCCAGGCTCGCGACAGCGCCGCCGCGCCCGGACCTGCTGACGGACGGCCGGGGCTTGCGGACGGGCTCCTGCGGCCAGCGCACCGCGAGCACGCGCATCGCCGCGTCACCATGCCGGGCGAGGAAGCCCTGCGTGTCGGTCAGCGCGAAGCGCCGCCAGCCCTGCGTCCCCAGCAGCAGGTCCACCGCCAGCTTCGACTTCGGATTCTTCGCGTCGAGGTAGAGCTGCGCGTCGGCCAGCTCCTTCACCTCGGGCTCCAGCAGCACCATGACCGGGAGCTGCGGCGCCTGGTCGCGCTTCTCCAGAAGCTCCAGCACCGCGTCATCCGTCACGGTGAGCATCACCAGCGCGGAGACTGGCTGGCCGCCGCGCGTCGTCCTGGCCGTGAGCTGGACAGGGCCCCCGGGCACGTAGCGCTCGCGGTCCGCCTTCAGCTCCACCGTCAGCTCCTTCGAGGGCTGGCGGAACACCAGCCGCTCCGCGAGGGGCCGCCCGTCGTGGTCCCACACCGTGGCGACGAGCACGCCGTCCGCCTCGCCTGGATCCAGCGTCACCGGCCCGCCCTTCACGTCGCCAATCACCGCCGAGGCGACGCGCACCTCGCGCTGGCTCAGCGTCACCGTCGAGCGGCCGACGCCGGTCAGGCCCACGGAGAGCTGTACGAGCCGGTCCGCGGGCACCACGTCCTCGCGCACGCGGATGACGGCACCCGTCGGCTTCACCTCCGGCAGCGGGAAGCGCTTCTGGATGCCCGACGGCGAGTCGATGCGCAGCGCGTACCGTACCCCTGCCTGCGGGGTCAGCTCGAAGCGGCCACGGCCCTCGTGCTCCGAGCGAACGCGGGCGACCACCCGGCCGCTGTCCACCTCCACCACCCGGCCCACCAGGTCCGCCGGCTTGCGCGAGGGGGTGCGCGCCTCGAAGTAGACGCGCGAGGCGAGCCCCGCCACCAGGTCGCCGCCCTCCGGGTACAGGGCCAGGTCCAGCGTCTGGAGGAGGATGGGGATCGTCTTCGCCGCGGACTCCACCACGCCCCCGTCCTGGATGGTGAAGGCCAGCGTGCCCTCGCCGCGCTCCATCGCCGCGGGCAGCGGGAAGCGCACCGTGCAGCGCCCCTTCGCGTCCACCGTGCACGGCACCTGCGCCACGGTGGCGCCATCCACGAGCGCGTTGGCCGTCACCTTGGCGCCCTCCGGCACGCCGCCCTCCGCGCGCTTCACGTCCAGCGTGGCGGTGACGGTGTCGCCCGGTCCGTAGCCATCGCGGAGGAATTCAATCTGGGACTTGAGGCGGGGGGCCCGGTAGGCGCGCACGTCGAACTTCCGCTCCGCGGGGGCCGCGCCCGTCCACGGGTAGGTGACGCGCAGGGTGTACTCGCCGCCGGGCTGGCCGGCGGGGATGGGCCAGGCGTAGCCCCAGACGGCGTCCGCCGTGGAGGCCGTGCTGGTGGTGACGACGTCCCCCTTGGGCCCCCGCACCTCCACCTGCGCCTGGAGTGAGCCCGCGTACGGCTTGCGGCTCAGGGCCTCCAGCACCAGGCCCCGCACCAGCACCTGCTCTCCGGGGCGGTAGAGCGGCTTGTCGGTGGTGACATGGGTCAGGTAGCGGTTCGCGCCGCCCAGGGAGCGCGTGGTGGCCCGGGCCGCGAGGACCCGGGGCGACAACATCACGAGGAGGGCGGTGAACCCCAGGGGCAGGAGTGCGCGCAGGGGAAGCGGGACGTGGAAGGCCATGGCGTCACTCAACGGACGAGCACGCCAGAAGTTCTGGGCCTCCTGTGGAGCATCGGTCCGCAGCCAACCTGCGGAAGAGGGTGTCGCGAAGGACGGGAGCGGTGGTGCGGGGCACGGCAGCATCGACCCCGGTGTGGGACGCGGGCTAGAGTCGGCTCGTCACTCGGCTCGAGGAGACCGGCTCTCTTGGTGATCCTGCGCAACGTTACAGATGAAGACCTCCCCATCTTCTTCGAGCACCAGCGGGACGCAGTCGCGCTGCGCATGGCCGCATTCCCGTCGCGGGAACGCGATGCCTTCCTGACCCACTGGCGCACGAACGTTCTCCGCCCCGAGAACGTGACCCGCACCATCGTCGTTGGCGGCGGGGTCGCTGGGTACATCGGCAGCTGGGAACAGGAGGGCAAGCGCTTCGTCGCCTATTGGATGGGGCGCGAGCACTGGGGCAAGGGCATCGCGACACAGGCGCTCTCGGAGTTCCTCGTGCATGAGCCGATTCGTCCGCTCCATGCGTGGGTCGCTGTCCACAACGTCGGGTCGATCCGCGTCCTCGAGAAGTGTGGTTTCCGCACGGTGGCCCAGGAGGACCCGCAGCACGCGGACGGAGTTGCCGAGGTGCTCATGACGCTGGGTCCGAAATAGGATGAGCCGGGAACACGCTGGCCGGTTCCCAGCGCACCGCGTCCTTGGCAACTGTTGCCTGCATCTGGACCGCGCCGTGACGGAGTAGGGCGTTGGAGGCCGGGCGTGAAAAGGGCGCGGACCCTCCCCGTGAGGAGAGCGCCCGCGCCCGGAGTCAGCACTGCATCAGGCTCAGGGCAGCATCTGACGGGTCAGCGTGGCCGGACGGGTGGAGCGCGTCTGGGCCTCGTTGCCCAGCCAGGCCACGGTCACCTCGTTCGCATCCTTGAGCGACGCGGCGTCCGGCAGGAAGACGAAGAGGCGGTCGGGCGGCACCGCCCAGGTGTCTCCCACGCGCTCGCCGTTGAGGTAGATCTCCGGCGAGGACGAGCGCTCCAGCGAGCCCAGGGGCTGCTGGGTCTGCACCTCGATGGCGATCGGATCCGTCGCGCGGGCGAGCAGGGCCGGCCCGGCCATCCGGGTCAGCTCGGCGTCCCCGCGCACCTTGCGCGCGGACACCCGGAGCACCTCCACCGGACGGGCCGCGTCCGGCGACGTGGGCTCCGCGCGGATGGGCGCGGGGGCCTGGGTGGTCGGAGGCGTGGCGGGGGGCTCGGCGGCGCCCTTGGGCTCCTCCGCGCAGCCCGTCAGCGCCAGGCAGGCCGCTGCCACGAGGAAGAGACGGCTAGCGGGAGAATTCGACGTCGTCGACATAGATGTCTCCAGTGGAAGGGCTGTTGAAGCGCAGGCGCACGGTGTCGATGTTGGTCAGCGTCACCCCGTTGCCGTTCATGATGAAGGTATGCAGGGGGATGCGCACGGTGGTGAGCACCGTGTGCAGGACGATGTTGCCCGGCCGGACGTACGGCTTGGGGATGACGTCGAACAGCGAGGAGGAGGTGGCCTTGACGGTCGCTCCGGTGGCCAGCTCCACCCGGAAGTCCTGGGTGCCGCTGGCGGGGTTGGACGCGGACGTCGTCTGGGCCACGCGGAAGGACAGCACCTCGTAACCGGTGGTGTCGCGCTGGGCCAGCGGGACGGTGAACGTCGCGGTGGCGGTGTTGCCCGTCCAGGTGGCGCGCATCACGCTGGTGCTGTGCGGCGCGGGGTTGCTCGTGGTGGCCAGCGTGATGGGCCCCGCCGGGGTGAAGCCGGCGGAGGAGCCGCTGTTGAGCCGCGTGTGCGAGTTCTCGTGGTGCGTCGCGTAGATCTTGAAGCCCGCGGTGGACGGGAACGTGAGCTGGCCGCGCATCATGTCCGCGTAGACCGTCTCGTTCTTCAGGTAGATGCGGGTGAAGGCAGACAGGTAGGACTCGCCGATGCGCTGCTGGTTGGGCGCGGTGATGTAGTCGTTGCGCGTGTTGGGTGAGTCATCACCGTCCGCCGCCCAGACCGTGTTGAAGAGGTTGTGGCTGGCGCCATACACGTCGATGGAGCTCTTGGTCCCCAGCGCCCGGTCGTAGATCTTCGCCCCGGAGAGCGACGTCACGTCGCCGTCCGCCGCGGGCAGGATGACGAAGTAGGGCACGCCCGCGGGCAGCGTGTAGAGCTGGCCGTCCACCGGCGCGATGGAGGACACGGAGACGATGTTGAACGCAGTGTTCTGCATGTACGCGGACACCGACGCTTCACCGCCGCGCGAGTGCCCCGACACGGAGATCTTCGACATGTCCACCTTGCCGTTGAAGCGCCCGGCGAAGAAGTTCGGGTAGCTGGGATAGGTGGCGGCGTTGTTGAGGTGCGACCACTGCTCCAGGTGCTTCAGGATGAGCTGGCCGCGCTCGGGGATCCACTGCGGCACGGGCCCGGACAGGTCATACGCGTCGATGGAGACCGCGATGATGCCGTTGCTCGCCAGCGTGTCGAGCAGCCGCATGTAGCCCTGGTGATTGGGCACGCGGTTGGTGCAGGCGGCGTGGTTCTGTGAGTTGTAGCAGATGCGGTGGTTGCCGTGCTGGATGACGAAGAGCGGGAAGGTGCCCGCGGCGACAGCGGTGCCCACGCCCGGGGCGACGGCCGGGTAGCGCACGACGGCGCGCAGGTCGACGTTGGAGGCGCCGCCCATGGTGGGGAAGTAGTCGTCGACGGAGTAGCTGTCCTGGCCGATGGGATAGGTGCCCAGCGCGTACGGGTCCTTCGCCACCTGGAAGCCAATCTGGTTGGAGCCGTCCAGGAAGTCGACGGTGTCGTTGTAGTGGCCGTCGGTGGCGTAGGAGCCGGGCGAGGTGGCCACGGTGGAGCCGAAGTCCACGACGACGTCGTAAGAGCCCTTCACGAGCGGCGGCTGCCAGATGACGACGTCGGTGCCGTTCACGCACCCCGCCTTCACCTGCTGGATTTCAATGCCTCCCGACACGTCCACCAGGTTGTTGTTCAGGGCCCAGCCCAGCACGCTGCGGTGGTTCACCACGTAGTAGGCCGCCCAGGTGCCGCCGGGGTGGCCGGCGGGCACGTAGGTGGGATCCACCGCGCCCCACACCGGGTCGGAGGTGTCCGCGAACGAGTCGGCGAACTCGAAGTAGGGGAAGCTGTTCAGGGGCCGGCCGGCGATGTCCATCGTGGGGCCGCCCACCGGGTAGAGCAGGTAGAGCACCACGCCCGTGTCGATGCCGTAGGACACGACGTCGCTGGCGCTCAGCGTGCCCACCGGCGGGTTGAACAGGGGACGGCGCGCGATGATGTCGTAGACGCCACGGCGCTGGAGGGTTTCGCTCCACGCGGGAATCGTGAAGCGGCCGGAGGCGTCGGTGACGACCTTCTTGGGCGCGGAGGCGAAGCCGTCACCCGTCACGTCCGCGAAGGCGTCGCCCTCGCGCCAGGCGCGCTGGTTGGGGACGATGGAGACCTCCACGGTCTCGTTGCCCCGGAAGCCGGAGCCCGTCACGTACAGGTCGCCCCGGCCCGTCTCATGGGCGTTGAGCAGACAGCCGTCGGCGGTGGACGGGTAGACGCGCGGGGAGGCGCCCACCTTGATGGGGAGGTTGAACGCGGCGACCGGCTCGCCCACGGGGAGCTTCATGGGCGGAATCTCCCCGCTCTTGTCCGCCGCCACGGCCTGCGCGGTGACGAGCAGCGTGCGGCCGTCGAGCGCCTCCCGGGCGCGCTCGAAGCTGGGGAAGCGGTACGGCGACTCAGGCGGGGCCGCGCGCTCCGGGCAGCCCACGACACCGGACTGGAACCAGAGGATGTGCGGCGCGAGCACGCCCTTGGCGTCCGTCGTCGCGCGGGCGAAGCCGACGGCCTCGTTCAGCGTGGGGATCCGCTCCGCGTCCAGCGCGAAGCGCAGCTCGTAGACGGTGTTGGGCTCCAGCCCCTGGGCGCCGACGGTGAGCGAGTCACCCACGGGCAGCACGTCGATGGGCTGCCCCCGGTCATCCACGGGGGTGAAGACAGCCGTCCGGGTGGCGGATTGGATGAGATTGGGAGGACTGCCTTTCGGATTCGTGCTGCCCAGGGCCGCGGTCGAGAACGCGGTGAGCAGCACGAAAGGCCATGCAAGACGTTTCACGGAACCTCCGATGCGTGGGTGGCAATCCCTCCGTTGCACTCACGGTGCCACGCGAGGACGGAGGAGCCGCTCAGAGGAGGGACGCGGACGGGGGGACGCGCGGCTGTCAAGGATTGTAACCAGCAAAGCTACAATTGATAGCTTTACCAGTTACAAACGGATTCGCCGTAAATCTGGAATATTATTTTGAGCTGGATTCAGGGATTGGCGCATCGCGTCCGGCAAGGGCCCTCGTGCTAGAACCGCTGCCCGTGTTCCCCGACACCCCCCAGCGCAGCCCTGAGTCGCCGCCCCCGGAACCGCCCCGCGCCTGGTGGCGGCGCGTCGTGCAGTACCTGGAGCTGGACACCTGGGAGGGGCGGGGGGCCTTCTGGCTGGTGCTGGCCGTGCTCGTCGTCGGCTTCGGGCCGCTAGCGGTGCTGGCGGTCGCGGACGTGAGCGGCACGGCCCGCCGGATGCTGATCGCCGCCGGGCCCGTGTCCATCTGCCTGGGGTTCGCCGTCCTCATCCTGTGGTGTGGCCACCGGTACGGCGAAGGGCTTCGGTGGTCGCGCCGCCAGACGTGGGGAATGGCGGTGATGTTCCTGGGCCTGGGCCTGCTGGGCGGCCTGGGCCTGTGGTTCAGCGAGGGCTGACGCCCGAAGCGGGGCTGCCTCAGCCCTGCTCCGCGCCCTCGAAGGTGACCTTCGCCTTGTTCATCACGTGCTCCACGGCGAGCAGGTACCAGCCCATCTCGGTCAGGCGGCGGGTCGTCTCGGGCGACTCGCGCAGGGCGGCGTGGGCGTCCTCCGCGGTCAGCCCGAAGGGCTCCACGTAGTCGCGGATCAGCTGCTCCAGCTTCTCCGGCGTGAGCTGCAGCTTCTCCGCCTCCGTGACGGCCTTGAGCGCGATGCCGATGTGCAGCCGGCGCTCGGTGTCCGCGCGCGTGGTGGGGTCCGTGAGCCAGCCCTGGAGCGCTTCCTGCTGCTCGTCCACGTCGAAGTTGTAGGCGACCATGGCCTGGCCCTCGGCCTGGACCCAGCGGCGGCGGAGCTCCTCCTCCACCAGCACCCGGGGCAGCTCCACCGGCGCGCGCCGGGCCACCTCGTCCAGGACCATGTCCTGGGCCCGGGCCCACAGCTGCCCCGCGACCTCGTCCTCCAGCTCCTCGCGGATGTTGCTGAACACCTCTTCCAGCGTGCTGCCCATCCCCAGCTTCTGGAGGAACTCCGGGGAGCTGTCCGGAAGCATCGTCACCTGGTGGGCGCCGATGATGTCCACGAGGAAGCGGGCGGGCTTCCCCTGGAGGCCTTCGACCGGGTAGTCCGCCGGGAGCTCCAGGGCGATCTGCATGGACTCGCCCACCTTGCCGCCTTCGGCCAGGGCCTCGCAGAACCCGGGCAGCGCCTCGATGGGCGCCAGCTCCGTCGTCATGCCGAAGCGCGCGGAGAAGGGGATGAGCTTGCCGTCGCAATAGCCCACGATGTTGAGCTGGACGTCGTCGCCCGGCTCCAGCGCTTCGCCCTTCTGACGCTCGCGCGTGGTGGCCAGGGCGCGGCGCTTCTCGTGGAAGGCGCGCAGCAGGTCCTCTTCCGTGAGGTCGTCCGGGGTGGGGACGCGCACGGCGAGCCCCTCCAGGGAGGGGGCCTGCACGCTGGGGAGCTTGAGGGCTTCGGCGGAGACGCTGCTCACCACCGGGCTCATCTTCAGCAGCCGCTCGACGCCACGGCCCGATCCTGCATTCCCTTGAGGGGGGGTCACGAATGCTCCCGGGAGATAGACGACGAGTCCGCGTCCGCGCCAATGGGGAACAAAGCGACGGCTCGGCATGGACTGAGATCTAGTCCAGCCGAGCCGCTCTGACAAACCGGGAGGTTCTTGAACGCCTACTTGAAGAAGGCGCCCACGATGCTGGACACCGTGGAGACCGCGGCGCCCACCTGGCTGACGATGGGGATGTTGGTGGCCGCGGCGATGGAGCCGACGGCGGTGATGACCGAGGTCACCTTCTTGCCGACGCCCGCGTTCTTGTCCATCAGCGTCGCGCCCGCGTTGGCCACGTCCACCGCGGCGATGGCCACGTTGACGCCCGGGGCGAACCGGCCCAGCGCCTTGGCGGCGGTGCCCGCGGCGGCCTTCGCGCCCTGCTTGAGGGCGGCCTCACCGGCCTCGCGGCCCACCGTGGCCAGCGCGGCCTTGGCGGCGGAGCGCGTCCCGCTGCCCAGGATGCCCTTGGCCAGCGTGCTGCCCGCCTTCGCGGCGTCGCCCGCGGCGGTGGTGACGGCGCGGCCCACGTTCTTGAGCGTCGCGCCCTCCATGATGCCCTTGGTGGCGGCGCCCTTGACGGCCTTGAGCACGTCGTCGCTGGCGTTGGGGAGCGCCTTCTTGAAGGTGTCGAAGGCCGCCTTGCCGGCGTCCAGCTTGCCCTTGAAGATGCTGCCGCCCAGCACGCCGCCCATCACCTTGCTGCCGACGATGCCGCCCGTCGCGGCGGAGATGGTGGACTTGGCCGCGTCCAGGGAGGAGCGCGTGGCGGTGATGATGTCGTCCTTGCTGCCGGAGCGGATGGCCTGGCGGACGTCCTTGAAGGCCGTGGCGCCCGCGGCCACCGCGCCGGGGATGCCCGCGTAGCGCATGGCGGCGCCCATCTGCGCGCCGAACTTGGTCAGCCCCTTGAAGCCCTGGGAGAAGGTCGGGTTGCGGACGAAGTCCAGGTTCGTCTTCCCCAGGATGCCCTGGGCGCCGTCCTTGATGTTCTTGATCTGCTGGAAGGCGTCCTTGCTGAAGTTGATCGCCTTGGAAGCCTGGGTCGCGACCGCGATCCCGCCCTTCACGAGCTGCTTGTTGGCCTCGAAGGTCTGCTGGACGTTGGTGCGGACGGCGTTGAAGGTGCGCTTGATGTCGGGGAAACCCATGGTGGGCCTCGTAGATTCGGAAAAGGGGTGGAGCTTGAACGGATTATCGGACGCGGAGCGCGCGAGTTGCTTGGGAGCTGGCTTTCCAGGATTACACGCGCGGGGCAGGTGAGCCAAAGCGCTAAGGTGCTGGAATCCTTGGGCTTTCAGGCGGCTGCGCTCGGGGGCATCACTTCCGGTTCGCGCAGAAGGGGGCGTCGAAGGTTCCCGACAAGCCCGTCTTCATTCCGTCGGATTTGTCCTGGACCTGGACATCAAAGCTTCCAACGAGCTGGTCCGTCGTAGCGGTCGTCAGCCGGATGCTCCCGCTGGTGGCCACCGCGAGCGTCTCCGTCCCTCCGTCCGTGAGGCGCTGCTGGATCTGGACGAACCCGGGGCCATTGGCGCTGCCGACCTCGAATGTCCCTGCCGCAGGGGGGCCGAGGACCGAGACCATCACGAAGCGGGACGGCGGAAGGACATAGCCGGCGTCCGCGGGGGTCGTGCAGAACCCGGAGAAGTCGGTGTCGGCCAGGAGGGCAATCGAGAGAGCGGTCCCGCCGTCGGGGCCGGGCGGCAGGAGTTCGCCGGACCAGGTCACCGGGAAGGCCTTGTCGCCCTGCAAGGACCCCACGCCCTCCGTCTGTTCCGACTTGGAGTCACAGGCCGGAAGGAAGAGCAATCCGATGACGGGAAGGAGGTTCAAGCGCATGGGGCGGCCTCGATGAGCGGGTCGGGTGTTCTGGGGAGCCTATCCAAGCAGCGGGAAGGCAGACCGGCCAATGTGCGAAGCGCGCCCCTGTCGCGGATCGAGCCTGGCCCGACGCTCACCTTTCAATGGAGACGCGCTTCAAACCACAGAGGCCGCGAGGGCCTGCTCCCGTTCCTCTGGCGATAGCCGCGCCTCCACATCCTCCATGCGCAGGTGGCCCGGGTCATGAAGCGGACTCGGGCGGCGTTCGCGCTCAGGGCAGAAGGGGCGCCGGGGGCACCGCGATGCGGCGGGCGCGGAAGGGCAGGGACGGGAGGCCCGGCTGGCCGAAGAGAATGCTCAGCTGCGACTCCAGCACCCACGCGCCCTCCTGGGTGAGCGCGACGGCGGTTGGCTCCAGGAAGTCGTTGGCCAGCACCTCCTTCGTCCCGGACCCGCCCGCCAGCGTCACCAGCGACGCGCGCCCCGCCGAGTTCTCCACCACCAGCAGCCGCCCGTCATCCACCCACTCCAGCCCGTCCGGGGTCTCCAGCGCCGGGGATACAGGGATCGCCACCGGCGCTCCCGCGCTCCCGTCCGGCTGGATGGCAATGGAAAACAGGTCTCCTGTATCGGTCTTCACCACATACAGGGTGTTCCCCCCATCCCATGTCAGCCCGTTGAGGGTGAAGGCCCCCGGCTCCGACGCCTCGAACGCCGCGTCCGACGCCCAGGTCTCCAACTGGGAGCCTCCCACCGGAAGCCGGACGATGGTGTTCGCGAACGAATCCGTCGCATACACGTTGCCCGCCGCGTCCAGGGTGACGTCGTTGCAGCCGCCGCTCTCACCCGGCATGACCAGGTCCAAAGTCTGGGCCCCGGTGGTCAGCGAGTACGCGGCCAGGTGCGACGGCTGCGCGGGCGGAAGGGTGTCGTCATAGGTGCACGCCCACAGCGTGTCGTGCGCCGTGTCCACCGCCATCCCGTAGACGCCGAACGCGGGCCGGCCCGGCACGAAGACGCTCGCGCCCAACTCCCCGGGCCGCGCGCGAGCGATGGCCCCCGTGCCGACGCTGCTGAAGTAGAGCGTGCCGTCCGGCCCGGAGGCGATGCCCTCCGGGTAGAAGGACTCGCCGGGCAGCTGCTTCTCGGTCAAACCGGAGGGCTCCTCCGGCGGGGGCGTGCAGGCGGCGAGCGCGCTGACGCAGGTGATGAGGGACAGCAGGCGGGTGGGGCGCATGGGTCGTTCCTTGGGTGCCATTCGAGGCGACCCGGAAGGGGCCGCTCAGCCGCCCTGACACCGGCCGGAAAAACCCTTGCGAAGAAAGTCAGCGCATCCTCACCAACAAGGCAGGGTGACCTTGAGCGCGGCGAGCCGCACCGCGTGCCGTCCGACCTCGCCGTCGTTCAGGCTGGCCTGTCCCGCCAGCACCACCAGCAAGGCCAGCCCCACCGCGCCGGTGGCGTTGCCGAGCAGCACCAGCGCCCGGTTGCGCAGCAGCTCCCAGCCCGTGATGCGGCCCGCCGCCCAGGCCATCACGAGCAGGTTGTTGCCGGTGAAGAGCTCCGCGCCCGCGACGACCACCAGGATGTGGCCGAGCGAGAAGCACAGGCCCCCCAGCGTGCGCGACAGGGCGAAGCCCAGGCTGGACAGGCATGGCGTTGTTCTTCGTGGACGATGCGGCGCGCGGGTGACAGGTGCCAGGCCCCCGGGGCCTCAAACCGTGGCGGTCGTCTCCCCGAAGCGCTCCATCCGCTCCGCGCGCTCCTTCACACCGAGCAACATCTTCCGCTCCATGACGAAGTGCGGGAACTCGATGAGCTGGCCGAACATCCGCGCCGCCCACCTTCGAGGATCTCCTCCCGTCCGCCCGCGCACGAGCAGCCGCGTCCTGTCCTCACCCAGGGGCTCGAGCACGAACGCCCAGGTCGTCACGCCCCAGGCCGGGGTCTCCTCCTCCATCACCGACCGCAGGACGAGGGCCCGCGCTGGCGCGAGCTCCGCCACCTGCATCCCCGTCCAGCGGCTCATGGGGATGATGTCCCCCACCGCGAGCGCCTGGAGCCGCGGGTGGAGGTGGTCCGCCGAGTGGCCCTCGACGAACTCGCCAGCCCCCGCGGCCCGCTCCAACACGTCGTAGCTGTACCAGCCCGCGCGGCGGTAGCCGATCTGCACCAGCCAGGGCCACACGTCCTGGGGACGCGCATGGATGGTGATGGCGCGCGTGTTCACGGCCACCGGGTTGGGGACCAGCCCGTCCCCGGGCAGGGCACGGAGGACCTCCTCCGAATCCGCTCCCCAGTTGAGCAGCCACGGGCGGACGAGCCGCCAGCCCCAGGGCACGAGCGACGCCACCACGAGGGCTGCCCGGAGTGACCGGCTCCGCGGGCGCACGCCGAGCAGGACCGCCGCCGTCGCCGATGCGGACGCGAGGTCGAGCGCCAGGGAGGGGCCCAGGGTGACCCCCAGGCCGAGCGCCGGCCCCAGCACGGAGGTCGGTCGCTCCAGCGGAGGGGGCGGTGTGCGCCGCTGCTCGCGGGATTGGGTGGTCATGTCCACGGGTCGGCTCCTTGGAGGGGCCATCCCCCCCGCGCCGAAGCTGCCCACGCGAAGGCGCGCGCGCCGCTTCCCTCCAGGGGCACGCTGTTGTCGCCCAGGCGAAGCCCTGTACCGCACCGGATTCTTGAGACACCCGGTTGGCTGTAATCAGGCCGCTTGCTGCTGCATCCGCTCCCGGCGAGGCATGGACTTGACGACTCGGACCTTGTCTCGGTGCGCTGGCGGCCGCTGCGGGTGGACCTGCGCCAGGGGTGCTTCCGGCGACTACCGCGTGCACCCATCCGGTGCTCACGGAGCCGCCGGCGGGAGCGTGGACGCGCGGGTGAGGGTGTCCACGTCCAGCACGCGGGCCTGATGGTCCACCCGCGCGCTGAGGATGTACGTGGGCTCCGAGGGAGCCGCCGACGAGCCCGAGTAGGCCGTCAGGAACAGCCCGCCGCCGTAGGCCACGTCCGGGAGGGCCTCGCGCTCGTAGTCGCTGCTGGAGATGGCGAACACGCCCGGCGCCATCACGGTGCCGTCCTCGTGGACGCGCACGCCCCGGACGCGGCTCAAGCCGTCGAAGTCGCTCTGCCAGACGACGAGGGACTTCGAGTTGTGGTGGGCGACAGCCGGGAAGAGCTGGTCCCCCGTTCCGGTGGCGATCGGGATGCCCTGTGGATCGTCCAGGCGCCCGTTGGACCGCACGCGTGCTCCGTAGATGTCCCGGTCCGCGCCTCGGCCATCGGACCAGACAACGAGGAAGCGCCGCCCCGTCCAGACGACGTCCGGCGAGCGCTGCGCGCCTGGCGCCACGGCGATGGGGAGGCCGCCCGGATCCACCAACGTGCCATCCGGCTTCACCCGGGCGCCATAGATGTCAGGCGTCAGCTCACCGCCGCGCGAGTCGGACCAGGCGATGAAGAAGTCCGTCCCATTCCAGGCCACTGTCGCCTCGTCCATCAGCCGGGCGCCGGGGGCGATTCCGTGGACGAGTTCGGGGAGCACCACGCCGTCCGTCGTCACCCGCCGGGCGTTGATCTCGGAGCCCGTATCGCTGTTCACCGTGAAGGTGACCAGGCAGATCCGCGAGGAGCACGCGATGCCGACGGGACCGGCGACCCTCCCGGACGTGATGACATTGAAGACGGGCCCCACCACCGTGCCATCCGTTTTCACGCGCACGCCTCGGATGGAGTCCTCCGTCTTCCAGAGGACCATGAACTGGTCGCCGTCATAGGCGATGGAAGGCGTGCCTCCAGGCCCGGTGCCGATGTTGATGCGGAAGCCCGCCGGGTTTACCAGCGTGCCATTCTTCCTCACGAGCGTGCCGTAGACGCCGCCCTCCCGCACGTCTTCCCACACCACGAGGAACCGGCCCCACCCGTAGGCCACGGCCGGCTCCGACGTCGCCAGGGGCATCGGGTCCACTTGGGGCGCGGGTATCCTGGACATCGCGGTGACGTCCTGGCCCGTGGAGTCCTCGACCGGAGCCTCGGTATCGGGCACGGGGCCGCAGGCAGTCAGCAGCGCTCCCAGCACGAGGACTCCGCGCAGCTTCGTGAAGGCGTTTCGTCTCTCCATGTGGCCCCCCCTGATTCCAGGACGCGGGCAATGTCGTGCATGCGCGAATGGAGCGCCATCGTCCATAGGGAGGGAACAGCGGCTCGCCCGCACCGCCGGCCTTCTCCAAAGGGCAATGCCTTGTGGAGTAACTCGAGCAATACAGTCATGAGCCCTGCATCGGCGTGGTTTGCTACATCCCTCGCGACAGTCTCCCGGAAAGCTGAGTCCCTTCCGGGAGACGCTCAGCGGAGGCGGCGGGAATCGAACCCGCCGCCTTCACCCCAGCGCGCGCAGCGTGTCCGCCGCTCGTCGCAGGTCCGCCTCGAAGTGGATCCGCGCCTGGGCTCGCGCGCGTTCGTCCGGCATGCGCAGGAGCGCCGAGGGGTGGAAGGTCGCCATCCATGCCTTCGCCCAGGGCGTTTCGAAGATCTGCCCCCGGCTCAGGTTGATGCGGAAGCCCGGCCCGAGGAAGGCCTGCGCCGCCGTGGCCCCGAGGCAGAGGATCATCTTCGGCCTCACCTGCGCCACCTCGGCGTCCAGCCACCCCTTGCATGCGAGCACCTCGCTTCGTCCGGGCTTCGCGTGCAGGCGCTGCTTCTCCTCGCCCTCCACCCATCCGAAGTGCTTCACCGCGTTGGTGACGTAGAGCTGCTCGCGCTCCAGGCCCACCGCGGCGAGCACCGTGTCGAGCAGCTGGCCCGCCGGCCCGATGAAGGGCCTGCCCACCCGGTCCTCCTGGTCTCCCGGTTGCTCACCCACGAGCATCAGCCGTGCCCCCGCCGGCCCTTCGCCGAACACCGTGCGCGTGGCCCGCTCGTGCAGCGGACAGGCCCGGCAGCCTTGCGCCGCCTGGGCGAGCGAGGCGAGGTCCTGGTGCTCGGGCATGAAGCGGCTCGATTCAGAGAGCTCCAGCTTCGGGCTCACCATGCGCGAGGTGCGCTGGGGCGCCTGTCGCACCAGCTCCGGGATGAGCCGGGTCTCGGGCAGCGTGGCCCAGTGCTTCTTGGGCATCTCCGCGCGCATGGCCCGTACGTTGAGCCGCGCCGGATTGAAGGTCGACGCGTAGTACGTCCTCCACATCTCCTCCAACGCATCCCCTTCGGGGGCTTGCGAGCGCGGCACGCCCGGCCCGTAGGTGAGCTGCTCCAGGTCCCAGGACACGCTCGCGTCCGGCGTGAGGATGCTCCAGCGCATGGAGGGGAAGCGCCGCGCGAAGAAGGGCGCCACGTAGCGCACGATGAAGTGCTCGGGCCGGTGCCACGCGATGAAGAACTCCTCGCCCTCCCGCTCCACCCGCCGGAAGCGCACGAAGGCCTTCATCTTGTGCGCGTCGCGCTGCACGCCCTTGGCCAGCGTGAGCACGCGGTAAACGTCTGCGTCGCTCTCCACCTCCAACAACTTGCGCTCCCCGTGCGTCAGCCGCCACAGCACCCGGTAGAGCAGCCCCCAGCGCTCGGGCGAGCGGTGACACGCCACCTTCTGCGCCAGCTCCAGGAACGCGGGAGGCACCGACAGCCCCGCCACGGGCGCGCTCGCGGGTACCACTGCCGGCGCGAGCAGCGAGCCCTGTCCGCTTCCTTCCTCGGTGAACAGCACCTGCTCCGGGGACACCCCCCGGGCGAGCAGTCCGCGCGCCGCCGTCCGGAACGAGTCCAGGTCCGGCCCCACCTCCACCCGCATCAGAGTTCTCCGGTCAGCGCTTCCCGGGCGGAGGTGAACAGGGAGAGCTGGGTGGAGGGCGGCGTCACCCGCTCGGCGAGCCGGGACGAGTCGATGAGCCCCGTGGGCCGGTGATCCGCCGTCACGATGAAGGGCTTCATGCGCGTGAGGGGCACGCGCAGCCGCGCCAGGTCCGCGAGCGTGACGCGGTGCCAGCGACGGATGCGGAGGAGCCGGTCCACCGTGCGCACGCCCATGCCCGGCACGCGCAGCAGGGCCTCGCGCGGGGCGCGGTTCACGTCCACGGGGAACGCCTCACGCCGGCGCAACGCCCACGCGAGCTTCGGATCCAGCTCCAGGGACAGGTCCGGCTGTTCGGGCGGCGTGAGCTCGTCCACGCGAAATCCATAGAAGCGCAGGAGCCAGTCCGCCTGATACAGCCGGTGCTCGCGCACGAGCGGCGGAGACTTCGCGGGCAGGCGGGCGTCGACGAGCGGGATGGGGCTGTAGCCCGAGTAGTACACACGCTTGAGCTTGAAGCGCGTGTAGAGGCGGCTCGCGGTGTCGAGGATGGCCGCGTCCGGCGTGGGCGTGGCGCCGACGATCATCTGCGTGCTCTGGCCCGCGGGGGCGAACTTCGGCGCCTTGGGGCTCTCCTGGCGCTCGGCCCTGGATTGCTCCACCCGGGCGGAGATCTCCTTCATCGTCCCGCCCGTGACGGCGAAGCTCTTCTCCGGCGCGAGCTTCTTCAGGTCGCCATCCGTCGGCAGCTCGATGTTGGCGCTCAGCCGGTCCGCGTACAGGCCCGCCTTGTCGATGAGCTCCTTGGATGCGCCCGGTACCGCCTTGAGGTGGAGGTAGCCCTGGAAGCCGTGCACCTCGCGCAGCGTGCGCGCCACCTCGATGAGCTGCTCCATCGTGTAGTCCGGGCTCTTGATGACGCCGGAGCTCAGGAACAGGCCCTCGATGTAGTTGCGCTTGTAGAAGTCGAGCGTGAGCCGCACCACCTCCGCGGGCGTGAAGCGCGCCCGGGCGGTGTCACTGGAGATGCGGTTGATGCAGTACTGGCAATCGTAGATGCAGAAGTTGGTGAGCAGGATCTTGAGCAACGACACACACCGGCCATCCGGCGTGTAGCTGTGACAGATGCCCATGCCCTCGACGCTGCCGAGCCCTTCCTTCCCGGCCTTCCGTTTGCCGCCGCTGCTCGAACACGAGGCGTCGTACTTGGCGGCATCGGCGAGGATCTCCAGCTTCTTGCGCACGTCCATGGTGACAACCCTAGCCACCGCCCCTGACGCGTGACGTAGGCAGGGAAGGGGGCAACCAAGGAAGCAAGGGGCCGCATTCTCCGCCTGCTGACGTATCCTTTTTCGCCCGTCGCGTGTCTCCCCTGCATGAGCACTGAGTCACAGGACCTGCTGGGACACGCCGTCAAGGCGTCCTGGCGCCGCTTCCTCGATACCTACGAACCCCTGCGCCCGGACCTCTACCGGTACTGCCGGCAACTGACGCGCAGCCCCTGGGATGCCGAGGACATGGCCCAGGAGACGATGGCCCGGGCGTTCGCGAGCCTCGCCATCATGGTGGAGCCGCCGCGCAGCCCGCGGGCGTGGCTCTTCCGGGTCGCGAGCAACCTGTGGCTCAACCGGATGCGGCAGGCGCGCGAGGTACCGGCCCCCGACGCCATCGAGGCTCCGGAGCCGGCGACGCGCGCCGAGCCTCGTGCGACGCGTGAGGCCGCGGGGACGCTGTTGTCGCAGCTCTCGCCGCAGGAGCGAGCGGCGGTCGTACTCAAGGATGCCTTCGGGCTGTCACTGGAGGAGACCGCCGAGGCGCTCTCCACCACGACCGGCGCCATCAAGGCCGCCCTGCACAGGGGGCGGGCGAAGCTGGTGACGCCGGAACCGGATGAGCCGGCTCCGGTGGTGCCCGCCGTCCTCAACGCATTCTGCGACGCCTTCAACGCGCGGGACCTGGATCGTCTCACGGCGCTCCTCCTCGATACGGCGACCCTGGAGTATCCGGGCTTCAAGATCGAGTACGGGGCCCGGGCGGTCCGGGACGGATCGCTCAAGGGAACGCTCTTCGGCTGTCCCGAGGGCGGCTACGTGCTCGTGGATCCGCCGCGTTGCGAACTCCGCGCGCACCGTGGCGAATCGCTCTTCCTCTGGTGGTCGGGAGACGCCGTGCATGCCGTCGTGCGGGTCGAGCTGGACGGCGACCGCATCGCGCGGCTGCGGGACTACTACCATTCGCCCGAGGTCCTGACCGAGATCTGCCGCGAGCTCGACGTTCCCTTCCGCACGCACGGCTATCCCCCTTTTGCCTCGCACTGAAAGAACCGCCATGACAATCCACACCGTCAAGTCCGCCGATGGGACGTCCATCGCGTTCGAGGTCACCGGCAAGGGTCCACCGCTCATCCTGGTGGGCGGAGCGTTCTGCGACCGCACTGCGCCGACCTCGGGAGCACCGCTGGCGGCGCTGCTGGCCCATCGCTTCACCGTGTTCAACCCTGACCGGCGCGGCCGTGGGGACAGCGGGGACACGCTGCCCCATGCGCTCGACAGGGAAGGGGAGGACCTGGCGGCGCTCATCACCGCCGCCGGCGGATCCGCCGCCGTGTTCGGCAACTCGTCGGGTGGCCTCCTGGCCCTGGACGCCGCGGCGCGAGGATTCTCCATCCCGAAGCTGGTTGTCTATGAGCCTCCCGTCATCCTCGATGCGGGCCGGGCCAGGTCATTTGAAGACCTCGCGAAGCAGCTGGACGAGGCCGTCGCGGGGAACCGGCGGTCGGAGGCCGTCGAGCTGTACTTCACGAAGGTGATGCAGATGCCCGCGCCCGCCGTCGCGCAGCTGCGCAAGGCGCCGATGTGGGCGGGCCTCGAGCACCTCGCTCACACGTTGAGCTACGACCTGCTCATCACGGCCCGCGGCCCCTCACGGCTCGAGCAGATGTCGGCCGTCCGCGCGGCGACGCTCGTCATGGACGGAGGCGCGAGCCCGGGCTGGATGCGCGAGGCGATCCAAACCCTGGCACGGGCCATTCCCGGCGCACGTCACCGGACGCTGGAAGGACAGACGCATGCCGTCGACCCCAAGGCGCTCGCCCGGGCGCTGGAGGAGTTCCTGGGCGAATGACCTCTTCGTGGTGCGCTCGGGCACGTCAGCCCAGCTGCCGGAGGGTCTGTCACCACCAGCGCACGTTGCCCCATGGCGCGGCCTGGGACGGATAGACATGCAGTTCGCCAGCCTCCGAGAAGCAGTGCTTCCACCACATGGGCAGGTGGTTGCGGAGCTTGACGGTCTTCGTGCGCTGCACCTCTTGCAGCGTGGCACCCTGGCTCCGGGTCCGGGCGCCCGTCACCTTTGACAGGCGGCTGTGCGCCGCGACGGATTGCTGGGTCTCCGCGAAGAAGCCATCGCACCGGAAGACGAAACCGTCCTTCGAGGCCACCACGGAATCCGCATTGAAATCCCCGACACCACAGGACGTGATGACCTGGACCTGGGGAAGCCAGTCCAGCCAGGCGGTGGGCGACTTCGCGAGCCTGCTGACGAGGTGGTCCGCGCACACCTCCACCGCGAAACGGACCCTTGCTTCGTCGAACACGCCGGTTCCATCGAACGGTCGCTCCTGGTGCTCCTTGCCGGGTCCCCGGTTCTGCACGGCATCGAATTGGGTGCCGTCCTTGAGCCCGACGAGCTGCTCCATCGTCAGGATTCCACGCGCCGGGTTCGTTGTGTTCCTCAAATGTATCGCCGAGAGGAAGTCGTCCGGAGCGAGCGCCTCCTTCATGACGATGCGCGTTCCATCCGGGCCCGAGCCTCCCCGGTGCACCACGGCGGCGTTGATGACCTCGTTCTGGTTGTTCGGGTCGAGGAACGTACCGACCACTGTTCCGAAGAAGAACAGCCAGTCCCGCCACTGTGGGGCGGAGGCCCAATCCCTGAGCTGACTGACGACGGCCTGGAGCCCTTCGAGATCATATGCCCCGGTCCGGCCGCGGAAGTAGAACTCGGGCGCGACGAAGACCTTGAGACAGCTCGAGCTCGTCTCCGCATGGGCCCGGGCCTTCTCGGCCGAGAGCTTCATCAGCATGCAGCGGGAGCGGATGTCCTCCCTCTGGCGCTGCATGGCAATGTAGCGACCGCGTCCGTAGGCCGGCTGCGTGGGGACGGCACAGGCAATGAACTGAAGCTGCGAATACCAGAGCATCGGGGCCTCATGGATGCACCGCTACGGGTTGCCTGTCGAGCGAAGGGACTCAGGACCGGTTTCTCAAGGCAAACATGAGCCGGGTCCTCCGTGCAAACGAAGTCGTCGAGCTGGAGCCGGGGGCTGATCACCGGCCGCGACACCCCGCGCTTCACACGCGCGCAGCTCCTCCGTCTGCTCCGAGGGAGGCATCTCCCACATCCAAGGAGCAATGACCGTGAGCGACGACGAAAAGAAAAAGCAGTATCCGTTCTTCTGGGGCATCTACTACGGCCTCGCGAGCAAGCCTCCCCAGCTGTTCGTCGGTGGGCTTCGCACGCTCGGGCAGCTGGGCTTGCAGGGTCCTCAGCAGCAGCAGGTGATCCAGTACCACAACCTGCTCACGGCCCGGGCCATCAAGGCCGGGCTCCGGTACGCCTCGGGGCTGAACGTCGATCCGACGATCGTCACGACCCTCTGGAACGCGCTGCCTCCCGAGGCCCAGCAGAACACGCTCGACTGGGGACAGCAGCAGGTGGGGCAGCTGATTGGCGGCTCGGCCTTCAGCTGGGTCCTCGGCAAGGGGCTCGTGAAGTACCTGCCCAAGAAGATCGTCACCCCCGCGCTGTTCTTCCTCAGCTGCCAGGGCGCGATGGGGCTCTTCTGGAAGGATGGCTGGGACAAGGGGCCTCCGCCGCCGCCTCCTGGCGTGGGTGGGGGAGGCCGGGAGATCTCCGTCTGAGAGGCCGCGCGGGCTGAAGGACGCCCTGCCTCCGCGGATCGGGAGGCAGGGCCTGGCGCCCGTAACTGCAGACGTCACGCCGCGCGCACGAAGCGCGCCCTGTTGCGTTCAATCCACCGGGCCAACGACTGCACGTGGGGATTCAGCTCGCGCGTGAGTCCGGGGTCCCTGGCGGCGCAGTACTCCGGGGAGAAGTCCCGCATGAACTGGAACATGTTCGCGAGCTCCGACGCGCCGGGGAAGTTGAACGTCCGGTAGACCTCCGGCTCCATGGAGTGGAAGACCACCTCCTGTCCCAGCACCTGCTTCAGCGTCCGGGCGATCTCCTGGCCCGTCAGGTGCTCGCTGGCCAGGCCCACCGTCCGGCCCGCCCAGGCCTCCGGCCCGCGCTGGAAGATGCCGTGGACGCATCCGCCCACGTCCTCCGTGGCGATGCCGGGCAGCTTCCGGTCCTCCGTGGGCAGCACGAAGTCGAGCGTGCCATCCGCGTTGCGCTTTCCTCCCAAGCCGAACGACAGGAGGTTCTCCCACGCGAACGCCGTGCGCACGAACGTCACCGGCAGGTCCAGGCCGCTGAAGTACGCGTCGCTCGCGCCCTTCACGTCGAACTGCGGCACGCGGTAGTGCCCCTTGAGCATGGGCATCCGCTTGTCCTCCGGAGGGATGAAGTGCCGGGTGTCCTCCTGGGTGGACCAGATGACGTGCGCCACCCCCGCCTCCTTCGCGGCGTGCGCCAGCGTCCGCGCCTGGGCCAGCTCGCGCTCCGGGTCGGGCTTCTCCCAGTAGCTGGTGACGCAGAAGGCGCCATGCGCGCCGGTGAAGGCGGCCTTCAGGCTCTTCGCGTCGCTCACGTCCGCCGCGACGACCTCCGCGCCCAGCTTCGCCAGCCGGCGCGCCAGCTCCGAGCCCGGCTTGCGCGTGAGCGCGCGCACCGTGAAGCCGCCCTGCGTGTCCGCGAGGATGGCGCGCGCGAGGCTGCCTCCCTCCTCGCCCGTTGCGCCCACCACCGCGATGATCTTCTTGTCCATGGTCATGTCCTGTCGTTTGGAAGTCTGGGAATGAAGCCGGCTCATCCGCCCACGGCGGGGCCGGCCGGGGTGAGGCTCAGCGCGGGGAGGAAGGCGCGCGCGAGGCCCGCGTAGGCGTGCAGCAGCCGCTTCTCACCGCGCCGCAAGAGCAGGCAGTTGCGCGCGTTGCGCGACAGGTCCGCCTCCTGGAGCAACCGCTCGTCCTCCTCCAGCGTCGTCTCGAAGCCCGCGAGCCGCGCGTCGCACGCCTCGTGGAGGTAGCGGAAGACGCGCTCCTCCGTCTCCGAGCTCAGCGGGGGCACCTCGCCCAGGCCCTGCTCCTCGCGGGCCTCCTCCGCGAGCCGGGCCAGCTCCCGCGCGTTCGCGCACGCCACGCGCAGGAAGGAGAACATCGCCACCGTGGCGGTGTGCCCGTAGTGCAGCGGCACCTCGAAGCGGCGCCGCGACGTCGGAGCCGCCAGCGCGAGCAGCTCCCGCTTTGCCTCCGCCTCCACCGCGTCCTCGGGCACGCCCAGGTAGAGCACCAGCGTGTCGTCCGGGTTGTCCTCCGGCACGAAGCCGTAGCTCAGCAGGAACCGGTAGCTGGGCTTGATGCCATAGCTGATGTGCAGCTCCTCGCCCGCGGCCACCGGCTCTTGCGCCACCAGCACGAAGGCCTCACCGTCCTCCGCGTTGCCCCACACCAGGCGCGGCGAGGCGCGGTGGTTGAGCATGTCCGCCACCGGCACGAAGCACCGCGTGAGCTTGCCCGCGAACGTCAGGCCGAAGGTGCGGCTGATCAACACGTGCTGCGCCCAGAGATACGCGTCGGGCGTGAAGCGCGCGAAGCCCGGCACCCGCTGCGCCAGCGTGGCGTAGCGCGCGAGCAGCATCTCCTTCCACCGCGCCACCTCGCGCAGCGCGGAGGAGCCCTGGAGCAGCGACAGCTCCTGCGCGTCGAAGAACAGCGGCAGGTGCGGGAACGACTGGGGCAGCACGTCCAGGTATGGCTTCCAGGCCGAGTCCTCGCGCTCCTTCTCCTGGAGCAGGAACGCCGCCAGGTAGCACTCCTCGCTGGTGTCGGGCGCGTGCGCGTCGATGAGCCGGCCGATGTCCGACGCTCTCGCGACGTCCAACGTCACCAGGCACGCGCGCGGCACCCGCAGCACCTCTTCTCCGGCCGCGATGGGCACCTTGGCGAAGACGCCACGCTCGTCGCCCTCCAGGTGACCCACCCAGACCTTCGGGAAGCTCGCGCCCGCCTGCCTGCTCCACTGGAGTGCGAGGTGCTCCTTCAGGGGGTTCTCTTCGTCGAGGGTGTCCGGCTCCGCTTCCTGTCGCGCGCTCATTGGCTCCGCCATGCGTTCGGGGGGTGAACGCCAGGAAGACGCCAGTCGCTACGGCTTGTGATTTTCCGTGGATTTCTGGGGTGCCCTTTTTGGGGATGGGTCAAGGGTTATTCACAGACATCTCGCTGCACCGTTTCCAGATGCACTTTTGGAGCCCTGGAAACCGTGAAAGAAAACACCAATCCCTCATTCTGGCGTGTGTGGGAGCAGCACAAGGAGCCGTTGTTCCAGCAGGCGCTGCGGCTGATGGGAGGGAACGTGGTGGATGCGGAGGACGCGGTGGACACCGCGATGCTCCGGGCCCACCAGAACTACGTGTCGCCCGGGAAGATCCTCAACCCGAGGGCCTGGCTGGGACGCATCCTGCATAACGTCTGCATGGACATCCACCGCGAGCGTCAGCGTTGGGGCGACACCGAGGAGTGGATGGAAGACCTGGAGCCCTCGGAGCCCGAGTCACAGGAGCTGCCCGACGCGGGGCTGCTCCAGCGCGAGAGCGCCGCGGCGGTGCATGAATGCATCCAGGCGCTCCCTGCCAATCTGAGGGTGCCCCTGGTGATGCGCTACCTCCAGGACATGTCCTATGCCGACATCGCCGAACAGCTCCGGTTGACCAGCTGCAACGTGAGAAAGCGCATCCAGCTCGCGTACGGCATCCTGCGGACCACCCTTTCGCAAGAGCCGTGCCCCCGCTGAGCACGGCTCTCGCTGCTCATTCCGGGAGGATGCGCGATCGCACGTAGCGCCCCGGAGCCGCCTCGATGATTCGCGTCCCTCCCTCGCCGGGGACGCGAGCCGGGACACGTCCACCCGAACGCCTGGCCTGCCAGGCGTCCCAGTCCGTCCACCACGAGCCTGGGCGCTCCACCGCGTCCTGAAGCCACGCGTCCGCGTCCGCGTGCGACGCAATCCCATCCGCGTCCACCCGGGACGCCGGCGCGTCCGGCTCCGACGCAATCCCATCCGTCATTTCGGACGGCGCAATCACATCCGCGTTCCCGGATGACGCATTTGCGTTTCCATGTGACGCAATCCCATCCGCGTTTTCGCGGGACGCGGGCGCGTCTCCATTTGACGCGGTTGCGTTCCCGGACGACGCATCCGGAGGGGGCCTGGGGACCCAATGGCGATACCGGTTCGCGGACGGCGGGTTGATGACGCCGGCCACATGGCCCGAGCCCGCGAGCACGAACCGCACGGGGCCCCCGTAGTGCCTTGCTCCCCGGTACACCGAGCGGAAGGGCGCGATGTGGTCCTCCCGGCAGGCTTGCACGTAGAGGGGCGTCTTCACCCGGCCCAGGTCCAGGGGCACGCCCGCGAGCGACAGCGCGCCCGGCTGGGCCAGGCGGTTGTGCAGGTACAGCTCCCGCAGGTACGTCGCGTGCGCGCGCGCGGGCATGCGCGTGGGGTCGGTGCTCCACGCGAGGAAGTCGCTGGGGGCCGGCTCCCGGCCGAGCAGGTAGTTGTTCACCACGAAGGGCCAGAGCAGGTCCTTCGCCCGGAGCAGGTTGAAGGTGGTCGTCATCTCCAGCCCCTCCAGATAGCCGCGCTCGCGCATGTGGGCCTCCAGCCGCTCCAGCTGTGGCGCGTCGATGAAGGCCCCCAGGTCGCCCGGTTCGCTGAAGTCCACCTGCGTGGTGAGCAGGGTCGCGCTGGCGATGAGCGCATCCTTCTGGGCGGCGAGCCACGCGAGCCCCGACGCCAGCAGCGTTCCTCCGATGCAGTAGCCCAGCGTGGAGACGCGCTCCTCGCCGGTGACGCGGGCGACGGCCTCCAGCGCGGCAATCAGTCCGTGCACGAGGTAGTCCTCCCAGTCCACTTCCGCGTGCGTTTCATCGGGGTTCACCCAGGAGATGAGGAACACCGTGTACCCGCGCTCCACCGCCCAGCGGACGAACGAGTTCTCCGGGCGCAGGTCCAGGATGTAGAACTTGTTGATCCACGGCGGCACCAGCAGCAGCGGCTGGCGGTGGACGGTGGGCGTGGTGGGCCGGTACTGGATGAGCTGGAACAGGCGCTCCTCGTGGACCACGTCGCCCGGCGTGGTGGCCAGGTTCTCCCCCAGCCGGAACGTCCGCCGGTCCGTCATGCGCGTCGCCAGCCGGCCCTGGCCCCGCGTCAGGTCCTCGCACAGCGCCTCCATCCCCTTGAGCAGGCTCAGGCCGCGGGACTCGCGCGCGGCGCGGAGCACCTCCGGGTTGAGCGCGGGGAAGTTGGACGGCGACAGCGCGTCGGTGAGCTGGCGCGCGTAGAAGCGCGCCTGGTGCGCCGTGTGCCGGTCCACGCCCGGCGCCTGCCCCACCAGCTCCTCCAGCCAGCCCGCGCCGGTGAGGTACGCGCGGCGCAGGCCGTCGAAGAAGGGCTGCTCCCGCCACGCCGGGTCCCGGAAGCGGCGGTCGGAAGGGGCGGGCTCCGGTGGGACGCCCCCGCGCAGGGAGCGTTCCCACAGGTCGATTCCCGCCGCGAGCATCCGCTGGGGGTCCATCGCCAGCCGGAGGAGGACTTCCAGGAAGGCGCGCCGCATGGGCTCCAGGGATGCATCCATTCGCGGCCTCCTTCAGTACATGTGCTGCCCACCATTGATGGTGAGCGTGGAGCCGGTGATGAAGCCGGACTTGTCGGAGGCGAGGAACGTCACGGCGCGGGCGATCTCGTCGGCGCGCCCCAGGCGGCCCACGGGGATGCGCGCGCGGATGCGCACCAGCTCGTCCGGAGGCACGGTGCGCACCAGGTCCGTGTCGATGTAGCCCGGCGCGATGAGGTTGGCGGTGACGCCGCGGGAGGCGCCCTCGCGCGCCAGCGCCAGGGTGAAGCCGTGCATGCCCGCCTTGGCCGCCGCGTAGGCCGTCTGGCCCAGCTGGCCCGTCTGCCCGTTGATGGACCCGATGTTGATGACGCGGCCGAAGCCGCGCTCGCGCATCGGGCCCACCACCACGTTGCACAGGTTGAAGCACGAGGTGAGGTTCGTCTGGATGACCTCGTTCCACTGGTCGGCCGTCATCTTGTGCAGCATGGCGTCCCGGGTGATGCCGGCGTTGTTCACCAGCACCTCGATGGGGCCCAGCGCTTCGGTGATCTTCTTCACGCCCGCGACACACTGGGCGGTGTTGGCGGCGTCGAAGCGGAACGCCGGGATGCCGGTGCGCCCCGTGAAGTTCTGCGCCGCCTGTTCATTCGCATAGTAGGTGACCGCCACGCGGTACCCCTGCTGCCGCAAGGCGTCGGCGCTCGCGGCGCCAATGCCGCGCGTTCCTCCCGTCACCACTGCCACGCGTCCACTCATGTCTGTCTCCAGGGTTGAAAGCTGCGCCTGAAGGACGCGGACGCCCGGCGGGTGTGAAAGCCGTGACGTCAGGCCACGCGTGGATTCACAACCGTGAGGGCGCGGACGTCCCTGGAGCGCTGCCCTGGGGAGCGGGGGACTGGGAAGGGTGGATTGGGATCCATCAGCCCTCCGCTCCTCCGGGGCGGCACTCCACCGCAGCACTCGCGAGAGGACATCCATGACACAGCCGCAAGCACCCCAGGAGCGCCCGCAGGTCATCGTCGTCTTTCAAGGCGGCGGGGCCCTGGGCGCCTACCACGTGGGGGCCTATCAGGCCCTGGAGGAGGCCGGCCTGCGTCCGGACTGGGTCTCCGGCATCTCCATTGGCGCCTTCACCGCCGCGCTGGTCGCGGGCAACCGCCCGGAGCAGCGGCTGGAGCGGCTGGAGGCGTTCTGGCGGGAGGTGTCCTGGCCCGGCACTGAGTGGGGCTCGCTCTTCAAGGGCCGCCTGCGCCAGCTTTTCAACCTGGGCAGCCACATGACCAGCCTGCTCTTCGGCCAGCCCGGCTTCTACGCGCCCCGCGCGGTGCCCCCGATGCTGGCGCCGCCGGGCTCGCCGGAGGCGCTGAGCTTCTACTCCACCCGGCCCATGCGCTCGACGCTGCGGCGGCTGGTGGACTTCGACTACATCAACTCCCGCGCGACGCGGCTGAGCCTGGGGGCCACCCGCGTGAGCGACGGCCACCTGGTGTTCTTCGACAACACGCGCAGCGCCCTGGGGCCGGACCACGTGCTCGCCAGCGGCGCGCTGCCGCCCGCCTTCCCGCCCAGCCTCATCGACGGGGAGCTGTACTGGGACGGCGGCTGCGTCACCAACACGCCGCTCAACGCCATCCTGGACGACCCGCCCCAGCGGCACTCGCTCGTCTTCATGATTGATCTGTTCGAGGCGCGAGCGCCGCTGCCCCAGAACCTGGACGAGGCGAGCTGGCGCATGAAGTCCATCCAGTTCGCGGGCCGCACGTCGCAGCAGGTGGACCAGTTCGCGACGGTGTGGAACCTGCGCCGGGCCTCGACCCAGGTGACGCGGCACATGTCCGCGTCCTCGCCGCTCGCGTTCAGCGACGAGCCCCTGGCGAAGCCCGCGCCCCGGCTGGACATCATCCACCTGACGTACCAGCGCGGTGAGCACCAGATCTCCAGCAGCGACGCGGAGTTCTCCCGCGCCTCCATCGCGGAGCGCCGGGCGGACGGCTACCGCGACATGAAGCGCGCCCTGGCGAGTTCGCCGTGGACGCAGTCCGTGGCGAACGGGCCCCAGGCGTTCGGTGACGAGGACCTGGCGCCGGCCGAAGCGGGCGCCGTCGTCCACCGCCTCTAGCAGCACCCACCTGTCTTGACCCGAAGGAGCAATGCCATGACCGAAGCGAAGAGAGTCGATCCGTATGCCCACCTGATGGACCTGGGGCGGGGCGCCCTGCACCAGGCCATCGCCGCCCAGCGCTCCGCGCTCGAGTACTCCCGCCAGTTCGTGGAGGGGGACGCCGCCGCGCGGCCGCTGCGCGCGCAGCACGAGGAGTGGGTGCGCAAGGCGCTGGAGACCCTGGCGCCGTTCTACGCGCTGGAGCAGCTGGCGCGCGAGCAGCTGCTGAAGGCGCAGGCCAGCCTCTTCGAGCTGGCGGACGACACCCTGCGCAACCTCACGCTGCACGGTGTGGAGCGCGGCGGGCACCGCTCCGCCTGAGTGAGCATCGGGCGTCGCGAAAGCCGAACCCCGGGGGGCTTGCGCGCCTCCCGGGGTTCTTGTCGTTTCCAGCCGTCAGCGCGGAGCCAATGGCAGACGCACGGCCGGGTCGCCCAGGAGCACGTAGCCGCCCAGGTCCTGACGGAGCATCCACAGGTGCGAGCGCCGCAGCGGATCCACCGTGGAGGGCTTCCCGGCGCTCCGGGCCGACTCCTCCTGGTCATACAGCGTGGTCAGCTCCAGGTTGGCCTGGTGGCCCCCGCGCAAGAGCCAGCCCAGCCCCAGGCCCACGCGCCGGCCCCGCGCCAGCTGCTGGAGCGGCTCCAGGAAGCGGGACACCTTGCCCTGGCGGTGGTCGCGGTCCTGGAAGCCATACGTCCACGCCAGGTCCACGTGGCCGATGACCGCCAGCGGTCCCTGGGGGTTGGCCAGCGCGGACTGCGGCAGCGCGGCGACGAAGGGGCGCTCCCCGGGCCGGGGCAGCGCCGCGGTGAGCGAGTCCAGCCTCCCGCTGAACTGGCCTCCCGCCTGCAACTGTTTGAGCCAGTGATGGAAGGCGCTGCGCGACGGCGTGCCCGCGCCGAAGCACGCGAAGAGGAACCAGATGCCGCCGGGCAGGAAGGACCGCTGGGCCAGCGCCGCGCCATCCAGGTGCTGGCCTTCGCCCAGGCTGAGCGCCCCCTGGAGCGCGAGCTTCGCGTCGGTGCTCCGCCAGCCCGCGCGGGGACTGCCCAGGCCGTGGCTCATGGAGAAGAGCAGGGTGGGCTCCTGGAGCGCGGCCTGCTCCAGCAGCGCGTTGGCGCCGGGCTCTCCCGGCACGCCCAGCTCCAGCACGTCCCGCGCGGGGAAGCGGCCCAGCTCCCGCGCCTGCCGGGCGGACGCGATGGCCGGGGCCACCAGCGACTGATAGCCCGTCCGCGTCGCGGCGGTGCCGTCGTGGACTGTGAAGAAGAGCGAGCGGGGCTGGCGCTGCACAGAGGGCGCGTGCTCCCAGCGCAGCACCTTGTCCACGTAGGCCGCGTAGTCCTCGTCGCGCCGGAAGGCCAGCCGTCCCACGTAGGCGTCGTGGGCCGCGGCCTGCTGCAGCTCGAAGGGCACCTGGTGGAAGTCCCCCAGGAACAGCAGGTAGCGGGGCCGGTCCTCCACGGGCACCGCTTCGTCGTCCAGCACGACGCGCACCCAGCGGGTGAAGTCCTCCAGGTTCCGCCCCTCCGCCGCCAGCTCCGGGCCCACCCGGTAGACGCGCACCGGGTGGCCGTCCTGCTGCTCCTGCCGGTGCCGGCGCAGGGGCTCCAGCAGCGCGAGCAGCCGGTCTCCTTCAGGTCCCTCCGGCGCCACCAGCCCCCAGCGCTGCGCGGGCAGGGAGTTGGGGTCCTCGCCGTCGTCCCACAGGTGGCTCTCCTCGCGCCCCTGCGCGTCGTCGTCGCGCGCAACCCCAGCCGCGGCGTCGGCGGGCAGGCCGTCGGGGGCCACCGGCTCGTGTGAATCGGCGTGGGACAACAACAGCTCGACGTTCTGCGTGCTCATCTTGGGGAGGGCTCCTGGCGTCACGCGAACCGGGAAGTCGGGCGCGTGATGGCAGGACGCGGCGGAGGGCGGCCGTGTGAGCCATTGATGTCTGGCGTTGGAATTCACACACGAAAAGCATGCGACGTCCTGTGGACGCAGTGCCCGGCATGTCCGCCGTCAACCCAATCCCAGGAGCACGCCCATGCAGTCCGCCGCACAGCTGTCCGCTTACATCATCGCCTTCGCGGGTGCCGCCCGCACCGCGCAGCGCCTCATGTCGTCGGGCATGGATCCGATGACGATCGCCGAGTACTACTTCGAGGTGAACCTCACGAGCGACTTCGAGATCAAGAGCGAGACGGACGTTGCCCTCAACGTCTGGCGCATGAGCATCAAGGAGAAGCTCACGCTCGACTACAAGGAGCACATGGGGCTCACCGTGAAGTGCACCATCAAGCCCGCGGCGGTGCTCGCGGCGCAGGGTGGCGGCACCGGCGGCGGCGCCTGACGCCCGCTGTCTGTCCAAGCGGAACACGCTGAAGCAAGACACATCCGCCGCCGCCGGTGCTTCGTCCTGGAGCCCCGGCGGTGGCGGCTCGCCATCCACCCTTCTTTCTTCAATCCCATCCCATGGCAAAGCCCAATCCCACGCCTGACCACGCGCAAGTCCTCATCCACGACCTCATCCTGGCCGTCCAGTCCTCGCTGGACATCGCGGAGGAGACGGCCCGCAAGCACTATTCCTTCTCCGTGGTGGAGCTGGAGGTCTCCGCCAGCTTCGACTTCGAGATGACGGAGCAGGACAGCGACATCCCCGAGGACAAGCCGCAGCCCAAGCGCTGGTTCTCCATCTTCGGCGGCGGCACCAAGAAGGAGCACACCCGCCTGCACGACCTCAACGAGAAGGACTCCAGCAAGCTCACGGTGCGCATGCTGTTCCGTCCCGGAGGCAAGCACCTGGCGGGCGGCACCGCCGAGTCCTCCGACGGCAGCGCGCCTGCGGAGGAAGAGGCGGCGCCCGAGCCCGCTCCCGCCAAGCGCAAGTAGGTCCCCCTGAAGACACCGAGCCCGCGGCCTTCGACAGGTCGCGGGCTCTTCGTGTTTCGTTACTTCTTGTCCAGAAGCCGCATCGCGCGCTGGTAGTAGGTGTCGCGCGAGGCCTTGCCGTTGTAGCCGCCGTTGATGCGCCGGGTGATGGCGTCGAACTCGCCCTTGTCGGCGTGCTTGTTGAGGTCGCGGCTGTTCCAGAACCAGGCGGCGGTGCGGAAGCCCACGTCCAGGTCGGCCGCGCGGGTGGGGTTCTCCTCCAGGTCCAATTCCAGCGCCTTGCCCGCGGCGCGGTAGTTGGTGCGGCCGGTGATCTGGATGGGCCCGCGGCCCTTGTAGCGCGCGCCGTCGCCCGGCTTGACGTTGCCCAGGTCCTTGCGCCGCTCGTAGGCGCGGCCCGTCGCCAGCTCCTCGAAGTAGCGGAACTCGGCGCTCTCGTGCGCCAGCTGCGCCAGGAACGCGGCCTGACGGCGCGGGGTGTTGATGCCCGCCTCGGACATGGCGTCGTTCAGGTGCGGCAGTACCTCCTGCGCGCGCGCCTTGGGCAGCCGGGGAAGGAACGAGCGCAGCTGCTCCAGCGTCAGCGGCTGGAAGGTTTCGCCTTTCGGCTCGGTGGGCTCTGAGGATGCGTCGGACTTGGAGGACTTGGGGGACTTGGAACCAAAGCCAAAGAAGGCCATCGGGCGGACTCCCGGGTGGTGGGTGCCTGGAAGACGCCGGGTGCGCGGGAATTGTGAGAGCCGTTGGACGGCTCAGGGGTCGTCCGCGAGCGGTGGGCGTCCATGCCGCTGCTCACACGCGGCGTTGGCCTCCAGGGCCTTCGCGGGCAGGTCGCCCAAGAGGCCTCGTCGCTCGCCGGGCGTCAGGCACGCGGAGCTGGTCGCCTGGAGCTTCTCCTGGAGCCGCTCGATGGGGAGCGGCTCGCGCGGACGCCACACCCGGGCGCTGCCGTCCGTGGAGCCGGTGACGAGCCGGGGCTCCTCCGCGCGGGGGCTGAACACGGCGGAGGTCACCTCGTCTTCGTGCGCGGACAGGACGAGGTACGGCTCTTCCGGCGCGTCCGTGAGCCAGACGCGGGCACGGCCGTCCGCGCACGCGGTGACGACGCGGCCGCCATCCGGGCTCCAGGCGGCCCAGGGCACCGGCGCGTCGTGGCGCAGCACCGCGCGCACGCCCCGCACCCGGCCGTGCTCCACGGTCCAGAGGCGCGCCGTGCCGTCCTGCGAGGACGTGAGCACCTGGGTGGAGTCCTTCGGGTGGAAGGCGGCGGAGAGGACCCAGTCGTCGTGGCTGTAGAGCGTGGCGGTGAGGCGCCCCTCCGCGCTCCAGATGCGGGCGGTGCCATCCTGGGACGCGGTGATGAGGCGCTGGCCGTCGGGGCTGAAGGCCACGGAGCGGACCTGGTCGCCATGGCCCTCGAGCAGGACGGGCGGCCGCGTCCCATCCACGCTCACGATGCGGGTGGCGCGCGGGCTGGAGGCGAGCGCCACGCGCTGGCCGTCGGGGCTGAAGGCGGCGCCGAAGAAGGGCTCGCGCTGGGACGCCAGCACGCGCCGGCCCGACGTGCTCCCGTCCGCCGGCCACAGGCGCGCGGTGCCATCCAGCGAGGCCGTCAGCAGCCACCGGCCATCCGGGCTGAAGACCACGGAGCGCACGTCCTGCGCATGGCCCCTGAGGACGTGCGTGGCCCGCCCGTCCTCCGACCAGAGGCGCACCGCCCCGTCCTGCGACGCCGTGGCCACCTGCGTGCCGTCCGGGCTGAAGGCCACGGACCAGAGGAAGCCTCCGGACGTCTGGAGCGGGAGCGAGTCCTGGGGCGCGTCCAGGCGCCACACCCGCGCGGTGGCGTCGACGGAGGCGGTGACGACCTGCTTGCCGTCCGGACCGAAGCCGCCCCACAGCAGGGTAGAGCGATGGCCGAGCAGCAGCCGGGGCGGCGTGTCCTCCCGCGTGGACCACAGCCGCGCCGTGGTGTCCGAGGAGACGGTGAGGATCCACTCGCCCAGCGGTCCCCCGAAGGTGGCCAGGCGCACGGCGCCCTGGTGGCCGCGCAGCACGCGGGGCTCGCCCCGTCCGTCGGCCCGGAAGAGGCGCGCGGTGGTGTCCGCCGACGCCGTCACCACCCATTGCCCGTCCGGGCTGAAGCGCGCGGTGGTCAGCTCGCCCTGGTGTCCCCTCAGCGCCACGGGGGCGGTGGTGCCGTTGACGGGCCAGACGCGCGCGACGCCGTCCCGGGCCACCGTCAGCACGTGGGTGCCCTCCGGGTCGAACGTGGCGGAGGTGACGGGGGCGGGGTGGGGCAGCTCGCGCGGGCCTTCCGTCCCCTCCACGGGAACCAGGCGCGCGGTGCCGTCCAGCGAGGCCGTCAGCAGCCACCTCCCATCCGGGCTGAAGGCCACGGTCTGCACGGCGCCCCGGTGTCGCACTTCGCGCGGCGCTCCGGTGCCGTCCACTTGCCACAGCCGCGCCAGCCCGTCTCGAGAGGCCGTGGCCACGCGCTGGCCGTCCGGGCTGAAGGCCCCCCACTGCACGACGCCGCGGTGCCGGAACGTCCGCAGGAGCGCGCCGTCCGCCGTGTTCCACAGCCGCGCCGTGCCGTCGTGCGAGGAGGTGAGCACGCGCTGCCCTCCCACCGGGCTGAAGGTGGCGTGGTAGACGGGCCCCTCGTGGCCCGTGAGCACCACCGGCGCTCCCTCGCCGCTGGTCCGCCACAGCCGCGCGGTGCCGTCCTTCGACGCCGTCACCACGCGCTGCCCGTCCGGACTGACCTCCACGTGGACCACGGCTTGGGTGTGGCCGCGCAGCACCGCGCGGCTCAGCGGCTCCTGGAGGACCCCGGACACGTCCTGGGCCCAGCCCCGGAGCCGGCCGGGCTCCTGGACCTCGCGGAGCATGAGCAGGGCCAGCGTGGGGTTGTCCCGCCGCAGCTTCCGGGCGACGTCCAGCAGCACCAGGTCCCGGGCGCGCTGGGCGTGGTGTTGCGCCTCCTGCCGCTCCCGCGAGGCCCGGGCCTCCAACTGGCGCGCGTTCCACGCGAGGGCCGCCATCCCTCCCGCCACCACCAACGCGGCCACCAGCAGCCGCACCAGGCGCTGGCGTGCCGACGCGTCCTGGGCCTCGGCGGAGGCCACGCTGGCGTCCAGCAGTTGGAGGACGTCCTCGCCCGGCTCCTCGCTGTAGCGCCGCAGGATGTCCTGCGCGTAGCCCAGCCGGCTTCCGGACAGCAGGTAGGGCGCGCCGCCGTCGGGAGCGCTCCGGTGCGCGAGCCAGTCCCGGGCCCAGGACTCCAGCTCGCGGAAGTGCTGGAGGCGCTCGCGGTCCGCGCGGGCCCACTCCTCCAACTGGGGCCAGGTGCGCAGCAGGGACTCGTGCGACAGCTGCAACCACTCCACGCCCGACGCGTCCTCTTCCCGGGTCAGCAGCCGCGCGGTGAGCAGCACTCCCAGCACCCGGTCGAAGTCGGCGCGGGGCTCCGGCGGGGTGGGGCGCAGCTGCTGCGAGCGCACCCGCCGGCGCCTGCCATGCGAGGGCCCACCCTGGAAGTCCACCAGCTCCACCAGCAGCCGGCGCGCCTGTCCCTGGGCGCTCGGGGGCAATGACTCATAGAGCCGGTTCGCCGCCCGCTTCAGCGCCCCCGCGACGCCGCCCAGGGCCGCGTAGGCGCGGTGGGTGAGCTGCTGTCCCTCGCGCTCCTCCCAGAGCTGATCCAACGCGTACTGGAGCAGCGGCAGCGACCCGGGCTCCTGCCCCACCTCCTGGAGGAGCCGGTCCACCAGCCCGGCCTCGAAGCGCAGCCCCACCTTGTGCGCGGGGCCCTCGATGGCCGCTCGCAGCGCGTCCCCCTGCAGCTCCGTGACGAAGAGGCGGTGGGCGTCCGAGTACACGGCCGCGTCCAGGCGCGTGCCCTCCGCGTCCACCACCAGGTCGCCACAGCGTCCCAGGTAGTCCACCTGGAGCGTGGCCAGCACCACCACCTGGCGCTCCGGGTCCTTCGCGAGGCTCCACAGCGCGGTGGCCAGATCGCGGCGCGCCGGGGCCTCCATCGCGGTGAAGAGGTCCTCGAAGGGGTCCACCAGCAGGAGCTGCCGGCGCTCCGGTGGAGCCTGGCGCACCTGGTGGAGCACCTCCGCCGCGCCCTGTCCGGGCTTGAGCAGCCGCACCTCCCAGTCCGCGGCCCGGAGCTCCTGGGGCAGGCCCGCGAGCGCGAGCGAGGACTTGCCGCTGCCGGAGACACCGGCCAGCACCTGGAAGCGGGGACGCTGGCCCTCCACCGCCTCGTGGACGCGCTGGAGCAGCTCCTGCTGGAGCGACTCGCGGCCGAAGAAGAAGCGGCGGTCCTCCTGCTGGAAGGGCAGGAGGCCCCGGTAGGGTCTGAGCGCCACCGGGCGCGTGTCCCCGCCGTGCTCCGCGCGCGCGTAGAGCTGGAGCGAGACGTGATCCAACGCGGTGGTGTCCAGCGCCAGCTGGCGCCGGGCGTCCCCCACCGCCTCCTCCAGCGACGCGGGCGTCACCAGCAGCGCGCGGTAGAGGGCGCGCGTGAGCACCACGGAGCCCGGCACGGAGAGCAGCAGCCGCGAGGCCACCACCGCGGGCAGCCCCGCGCGGTGGAGCGCCTGGGCCACGCTGCCCAGGTGGTTGTCCGTCGCGCCCGCGCCACTCTGGCACGCGCACAGCACCACCAGCCGCAGCGTCGCAGCGTGGGGCATGAGCAGCTGGCGCAGCGTCGCGCCGTCCACCAGCTCCGGTTCGCCTCCCTCCCAGGACGCGTCCCAGAGCAGCCCATACGTCTGACCGCGCCGGCCGCCGTGGCACAGCAGGTGGAGCACGGATACGGGTTCGCCGGGCCGGTTGAGCGCGTCCGACAGCGACGCCAGCGAGACGTGGGGCAGGACGTCCCGCTCCGGCTCGAACGGGTACGCGCCCTGTCGGCAGGCCGCGCTGACCTCCTGCTGATGCGCCCGGGCCGGCACCTGGCCTCCGGCGGCGGACCAGGCGAAGAGGATCCGGCCCTGCTGGGAGGTGCCCGGCGCGGGCACGTCCGCGGACGCGGGCCATTCGTAGCGGATGAGGACGCCGGGGAGCTCCGCCACGGCGCGCCCGGAGGTGCCCAGCGTGAGCAGCTCCCAGGGCAGCGCGAAGAGCTCCGCCGCGGCGAAGCGGAAGGTGAGGTGCACCGGGCGCCCCACCTGGACGGCGGCGGCGATGTCGTTCGCCTGGGCATCCCAGCCCACGCCTTCCAGGAACGCGCGCAGCCGTTCCCCCAGACGCTGCACCACGTTGCGGTCCGGCCGGGGCTTCTCCAGCTCCGCGAGGTCCGACAGGAGCGCCGGCTCCCAGTCGAGCGCCGCGCGTGCGTAGCTGCCCCGGGCCCTGCGCAGGAGGTACTCCTGTGGCTCCATCCGGAAGTGGAACGGGTCGCCCGCCTCCTGCGCGCGCACCAGCTCCAGCAGCAGCTCCAGGGGCGCGGGCTTCGCGACGCCAGCGCTCATGGCGAGGCCGCGGGGGCGGACACGGCGGGCTGTCCGTCCTGGCGCACCAGCCGGCCATCCAGGTCGTAGAGGGAGCTGGCCTGCTCCAGGAAGTGGAAGGGCAGCTTGATGTCCAGCTGCCGCGCCCGCCGCAGGTGGATGGCCAGGTCCGGCGGGGAGATGACGCCCATGGGCAGCCGCGACGCCGGGAGGCGCGAGTCCAGCACCTCCAGCATGTAGCGCGCGCCCAGCTGGCCGGCGCTCTTGAAGGGCACGCCGATGGACATGACCGCGCTGGCGTTTCCCTCGCGCACGGCCTCGCGCACGGAGCCCAGCACGGGGATGCCCTCGGAGTACCGGTCGATGCGCTCCAGCTCGTCGTACACTGCGGAGGAGGTGGTGACCCAGAAGAGGCTGTGCCGGCCGCCGGGGTCTATCTGCCGCATCGCGCGGGCCATGCGCGGAAGCTGTTCGGACAGCGTCTCCTCCGCGCCGCGCTTGCCCTCCACCGCCAGCTCCAGCAACTGGAACCCGTCCCGCGCGGACAGCCGCCGCATGGCCTCCGCCTCCACCTCCACCGTGCTCTGGTTGCGGCGGTCGTACACCACCGTCAGCACCTTCAACGGGCCCAGCAGCTCCTGGAGGTAGTGCAGCTGCACGTCGGGGGAGAGCGACAGCGAGACGAAGGCCATGTTGTCGGGCTTGGCCTGCTGTGAAGCGCCTTCCTCGAAGCCCAGCCACAGCTCCGGCGCCTTGCACAGCGCCACCACCGGCGTGGGCTGGTTGCCGAAGCGGTTGTAGAGAAAGCGCGTCGCGTCCGAGCCCATGGCGACGATGAGGTCGAACTGGCCGGAGTCCGCCAGCGCCAGCATCCGCTCCTGCTCCTCGCGGCCCGTGCCGAGCTTGTAGAGCGTGAGGTCCACCCGCACGCGCGAGTTGCGCAGCACGGGCAGCATGCCCTCCAAAATCCAATTGAGGCTGCTCTGGGCCACGGTGAGCAGCACCAGCACCTCGCGCGCCGGGAGCTGGGGCGTGGGGGGCTGTTCATGGGTGATGAGGATCCGCTGCGCGGTCGCCTCCACCCGCCAGCCGCGCAGCGTCTCCGGGGGCAGGGCCACCCAGGCGGAGAGGTCGTCCGGCTGTGCCTGGGCCGGACGGGGAACGCACAGGAGCAGCAGCAGGCCCAGCAGCCACCCGCGCCTGTGGAGAAGACCGTCACGCATGCCGCACCTCGCGACCGGGCGTGGCCCGGGTCATCCAGGAATGGGCGGCCCCCAGCAACAGCACCCCGACGCCCAGCCCTCCGAGCACCGGGAGCGGATCCTCCGTGGGCCTCCAGAAGGCGCTGACGAGGAGCGGCCCCACGCACTGCCCGAGCGCGCCGAGCAGCGGAGCGATGGTGGGCCAGGAGCGCCCGCGCACGCCCTGCGCCGGCGGGTTTTCGAGGTGGTGGTCGAGCGGGACGTGGAGCAGCCCCAGGGACATTCCCAGCAGGCAGAGCGCCAGCGCGCGGACGGGCTCCAGCGTGCCGAAGGCAGAGAGCGCGAGCAGTGACAGCCCGGTGCCCAGCACGCCCCCCTGGAGCAGTCTCCGGCTCCCGTCGACGCGCGCCGGCAGGGCCAGGGGAAGCAACGCGCCCAGCGCGACGAGGGCGAGCCATTGACCGATGCGGTCCGTGTCCTTGCCCTCGCTCACCAGCCACAGGGGCACCACGAGGCCGAGCACGCCCCCGCGCGCGAGCCACGACGGCAGCCCGACGAACAGCAGCGCCCCGCGGTGCTCGCGCGGACTCCACGCCCCGGGAGCCGGGGGCGGAGGCGTGAGGGAGGCCCGGAATGCACGAGGTCCGGCGGAGCGGTCCCGCGCCTCCAGCGGAGGCAGCCAGAGCCGCGAATACGCGAGCGCGCCCAGGCCACAGAGGGCCGCGAACAGGAACACCGGGGACGGGCCCAGGTGGGCCGCCACGAGCGCGCCCAGCACCGTGCCGGCGAGCAGGCCGCCACCCCGCGCCAGGGTGAGTCGCGCGAGGCGCCGCGGCGGCTGTGCCGGGGGAAGCGCGGCGAGCAGATACGCCCGCGTCCCGGCCGCCAGCGCCCCCAACCCGAACCCGCAGAGCCCGCGCAGCACCAGCCACGCGCGCAGGTCCGAGGTGAACGCCATCAACGCGAACGCCGCGGTGGACACCCCCAGGGCCACCACGAGCCAGCGCCCGAGCTGCCCCTGCCGCGCGTAATGCCCGGAGGGGACGAACGCGAGCGCGCAGGCTCCGTGGAAGGCGACGGCGAGCAGCGCGGCGCCGCCCCCCGGGAAGAGGGCCTCCGCGGCGACGGGGAGGAAGGCGAACGGGAGCCCCTCCAGGAAGCCTCCGAGGAAGGCGAGCGGCTGGAGCCGGCCCACCGTCCGCTGCTCGAAGACGCGCGAGCCCGCGCCACGCCGGGGCAGGGGCGCCAGGGCTCCGAGCACCAGCAGGCCCAGCAGGCTCGAGGCGGCGAAGAGGAAGAGGAAGCCCGGGACGGCGCGCCACAGCCGCGCCTGGAGCGCGCCCTTCGCGGCGTCCACCTCCAGGCGCACGGGGAGGTTCCACGGGCCCTCCGTGAGCTCCAGGTCGATGGTGTACTCGAAGCGCTCGTCCCCCGTGCGCCCCGCACCCGCATCCGCCTGGACGAGCACCCGCTCATCCGCGATGAGCGCCAGCGAGCCCAGGTCCGCGTTGGTGCGCTGGTACTCCTCCAGCAGGGTGTCCAGGCCCCGCAGGTGGGAGAGCGTCAGGCCCAGCCGCGCCGCCTCGTTCAGCCGCCGCGCCAGCGAGTGCGCCAGGCTGCTGGTGCGCTGGTGCAGCCCGTCCGAATAGAGCTCCGCCAGCGCCAGGGACGTGGCCACCGTCAGGCCCAGGAAGCCCAGGGAGAACGCCGCGCCCAGCCAGCGCCGGGGACGCCGCATCCACAGCCGCTGCGCGCCCGCCACGAAGGCCCCCAGGAACAGCAGACAGCCCCCCAGTAGCGTGAAGAGGGGCTGGCAGCGCCGCAGCACCCGCTGCGACACCGCCTCCCGGGACATCACCAGCTCCAGGCGGCCCACCTCCCCGAAGCGGTCCGACAGCGGCAGCGACACGCGGAAGGAGCGCGCGTCCTCCGTCACCGCGAAGCGCTGGTGGGGCAGGGGAGGGACGCGGCGGGCCGCGGGGGCAGGGACCTCCGGGCCGGGGGGCTCGGAGAAGAGCAGCCGGCCCTGGTCGTCCAGGACGCGGACCGCCTCCAGCGTGGGGTCCGCCTCGCGCAGCGTGCGCGCCAGCTGGGTGAAGCCGGTGAACTGCTCCAGCGTCATGCCCACGCGCAGGAACATCTCCACCGGCCCCTGGAGGATCGCGCCCTGCGCCGCGAGCCGCTCGAACTGGAGGCGGGCATCCCCGCGCCACGCCTCACCCAGCCCCAGCGCGACGACCCCTCCCAGCGAGGCGGCCAGCACCAGGAGGAGGGCGCCAAGCCGGGCCCGGCGCAACCCGCGCCCGTGCCGGAGGGAATGGACAGACATGGTTCACTCGCGAAAAGGCGGCTTCGTGCGCCGCGCCCTGTCTCCCAGGACGGCCCGGCCCCCGCGGTGTGAACGGTTCACAAAGACATCCATGCCGCCGTCCCATGGGCATGCCCACACCCCCACTGCGTGCCTTTGTCCTGATGTCTGTTTTTGTTTCGCTATTCCTGCCGGCCCTCCAGGCCCGCGCGGAAGCGCCACCCCCCACGGGAGCCACGGTGTTGCAGAGCCGCGACGGCCGATCCGCGCTGCGCGTGGGCATGGGCCTGCAGACGGACCTGCGGCTGACGCCCACCGACGATGGGCTCGCGAGCACCTTCCTCGTCCGCCGCGCGCGCATCAACCTGTCCGGCACGCTGGCGCCCTTCGCGGACGTGCGGCTCATCACCGACGTGGGCCTGCGTGACACGCCCCTCTACCAGGACGCCTGGTTGGAGCTGCGCGCCGCGCCCTGGCTGCGGCTGCGCGCGGGCCGGCTCAAGGTCCCCTTCGGCTACGAGTGGCTGGAGACCTCCTCCACCTTCCTGGACTTCGTCGAACAGTCCCTCCTCTTCTCCCTGGTGCTGCCCCGGTACGACCAGGGCCTGGCGCTCCACGGAGAGCTGGCCGGCAACCGCGTGGAGTACTGGCTGGGCCTCTTCAACGAGGCGAGCAGCAAGGCGCGCGACGAGGACCGCGGGAAGATGCTGGCGGGCCGCATCGCCGCGTCGCCGGCGGAGGGCATCTCCGTCGCGGTGAGCGCCACCCACGCGCTGGGCGACAACCTGCCGGAGGAGGCGCGCGGCAAGCTGGCCACGGGCTTCAACTTCCTGACGGCGCCCCAGTACAAGCTGACGTACGCCACGGGAGCCACGGGCCTGTTCGTCGTCCCGCCTGAATGGCGCCTGGGCGCGGACTTCGTCTCCTTCCAGGGGCCCACGTCGCTGAAGGTGGAGTACGCGCGCTTCTTCTCCCCCTCCCGCGAGGGCTGGCTCACCGCCGCGGACCTGGGCAAGGAGGACCGGCGAGTGCACCTGGCGGGGCTGCGCTCCCAGGCCTTCTACGCGTCCGGCACGTGGGTGCTGACCGGCGAGAAGAAGCAGGAGCGGGGCGTGGAGCCGGAGCGGCCCTTCGACCCGGGCGCGGACAGGTACGGCGCGGGCGCCTGGGAACTGGCGCTGCGCTACGGCTTCGCGCGGCTGCGCTTCGAGGGGCTGCCCGACCACGACGGGCCCTCCGAGGAGCGACTCCAGGAGCTGACCGCCGGCGTCAATTGGTACCTCAACACCAACACCCGCTGGATGTTCAACGCCAGCCGGTACCTCTTCGCCGGAGGGCGCGCGCCCTACGACGAGCTCCTCATGCGCATCCAGTGGTTCTTCTAGAGGGGAGCGCGGGGCCATGAGTCTGTTCTTCAAGCTGGGGGCCGCGACGGCGGCCATCCTGTGCTTCTCCATCGCGCTGATCGTCCTGCTCAACTTCGCCAAGTTCGAGACGACGCTCGGGGAACTCCAGCAGTCCCGCCTGCGCGTGCTGGCGCTGGACGCGAAGGCCTCCACCGAGGCGGCCATCGACCTGGGGCTGGCCCTGCCCGCGGTCCGCGACGCGCAGCAGATCCTCACCCGCGTGTCCGGCATGGATCCGGACATCCGGGGCGTCGCCATCCTGGACCGCCGGGGCACGGTGCTGTTCCAGAGCGGGCTGCACGCCACCACCCACCTGCCCGGCTCCGCCCGGGAGCGGGCCGCCTGGTTCGAGGCCGCCGCCGCCGCGCACGGCGGCACCTGGAGCCATTCGGACCGCGAGGCCCTGCTGGTGGGCGCGCCCATCCTCAACCCCTTCAGCCAGCCCGTGGGGTTGGTGCTCATCGCCTACGACCGCAAGGCGCTGGATGCGCGCGCCAGCGCCTTCCTCCACACCTTCGCCCGCCAGGCGCTGTGGCCGCTGTCCATCGGCTTCGCGCTCGTCTGCGCCCTGATGTGGACGTTGCTCCGGCCGCTGGGCCAGCGCTTCCAGGTGATGGAGCAGGCCTTCCGGAACATGGACGGCCCGGCGCATGTGCCTCCGGCCGACGAGGCGCTGCGCGCCTTCGACGCGCGCTACCAGGAGGCCTCCCAGGCCCTGGCCCGCGCGGAGCGCTCGCTGGAGGGCCCGGCATGAGCGCCACGAACGACGGAAGCCTGTCCCGGGGCCGCATCTGGAAGGTGAGCCTGCTGCCCACGCTGCTCATCGTGGCGACGCTGGTGGCGGCGTCGCTCCAGGCCTCGCGCCTGTTCGAGGAGTCCTTGCGGCCCGACCTGCGCGCCAAGGCGGAGACGCTGGCGCAGACCGCGGCGCTCCAGTTCCACCGCGCCGCGGACCTGGGCATCCCGGTGAACCGGCTGGGCGCGGCGGATGCCTACCTGGATGACGCGGCCCTGGGCCACGAGGAGATCCGCTACATCGGCTTCGCCTCGCCGGACGGCCATCTGCTGTACGCGTCCCGGCACCTGAGGGCGAAGCCCGCGTCCTTCTTCGACAAGGTGCTCAAGGCGCACGCGCTGGAGGAGTCGCGCGGGCTGGCGCGCCTGGACGGGGACCTGGACCTGGTCCACCCCGTGGAGTCGCGGGGGCGCGTCATCGGCCAGCTGCACCTGGGCATCGACGCGACGTACGTCGAACAGCGGCTCCAGGAGATCCACACCGACATCCTCATCACCCTGTTCGTGACGGCGCTGGTCACCGTGGAGGTGCTCATGGCGCTGATGGGCCTGCTGGTCCTCCGGCCGCTGCGGCTCTTGCGGCGCCTGCTGGAGCTGGGCGGGGCAGGGGACTTCACGCGGCAGGCCCGGGTGCGGCTGCACGACGAGGCCACCCGGGCGCTGGCCTCCGCGGGCCGGCTGGTGCGCGGCCTCAACCGCCGCCACGCGGCGCTGGACGCGCGCGCGGCCCGGACGCTGGACGCGCGCTTCCGCTTCGGAGACCCGAAGGCCCCCGCCGCGCTGGAGGAGCCCGGGACGAGCGACCTGCGGCTGCCGCTGTTCGTCTTCCTCTTCGGCTCGGAGCTGTCGCGCTCGTTCTGGCCGCTCTTCGTCAAGCGGCTGTACCAGCCCGGCCCCTACTTCTCCGAGAGCTTCATGGTGGCGCTGCCCATGTCGCTGTGGGTCACCGCGATGGTGGTGTGCACGCCGCTGGCGGGGCGCCTGCTCGACACCCGCAGCAGCCGCGTGGCGATGCTGGTGGGCATGGCGCCCGCGGGCCTGGGGCTGTTCATGACGGGCCTCGCCTCCAGCCTCACGGAGTTGTTCTTCTGGCGCGTCGTCACCGCGGGCGGCTACGGCATCGTGACGACCACGGCGCTGCTGCACGTGGCGCGCACGTCGAAGCAGAGCCACGGCGCGCGGAGCATGGGCGTGTTCGTGGGCGCGTCCACGGCCGCCAGTGTCTGTGGCACCGCCATCGGCGGCATCCTCGCGGACCGCATCGGCTACGCGGCGACGTTCGGGGTGGCCGCGGCGCTGGTGGCCCTGGCCATGGCGCTGGTGCTGCTGCTGGCCCCGGACCTGGGGCCTGTCCGCGCGCGGGAGGAGGCCGGAGCCCGCCCGACGGCGGCCTCCGCCTACCTGGGCATCCTCAAGCGCGGGCGCGTGCTGCTCTTCATCCTGCTGGCGGCCATGCCGGCGCGCCTGGTGCTGACGGGCTTCCTCTTCTACCTGACGCCCCTGCGCCTGCATGAGATGGGCTTCACGGAAGCCGCCATCGGCCGGTTGATGATGGGCTACTTCATCGTCACGGTCTTCGCCACGCCGGTGGTGTCGCTGCTGGCGGACCGCCACGGCTGGCACCGGGGGATGATGCTCGTGGGCGGCGGGCTCTCCGGGCTGGGCGTGCTGCTGTTCGCGTCCGCCAGCGGCTCGTGGCCGCTGCTGGCCGCGGTGCTGCTGGTGGGCCTGGGCCAGGCGCTGGCGGCCACGCCGCTGCTCGCCAGCATCCCGCCGCTCTTCGCCGAGGAGTGCGCCGGGTTCGGCCTGGACGCGCTCCTGTCCGTCTTCCGGATGATCGAGCGCGTGGGCAGCCTCGTTGGCCCGCTGCTCGCCGCCGCGCTGCTGGGCACCAGCGGCTTCGTGCGCAGCACCCACGTCCTCGGCGTCGGGATGCTCGCGCTCACCGCGGGCCTCGCCGCCTACCTCTTCCTGCGTTCCCTTCCACCCACCACTCCCACACCGAAAGCCCCATGACCGCCATGCCCCACGACCTGTTGAAGCTGACGCCCACGCAGCGCGAGCGCCTGGACGTGTTGTTCCTCGCGCAGTACGCGCCGGACCCCGGAGCCCCCTGGCCCGAGCTGCACCCGGAGCACGGCGTGCTCCCGCGCTACAACCACGAGCTGTTCCACACGCTGACCGGCCTGGGGCTGCGGTGCACGCCGTGCCGCTCGCTGGAGGACCTGGTCCACATCCGCAGCGAACCCAACTACGTCTTCACGCTGCTCAACCGCGCGCCGGTCCGCAACTCGGAGGTCTTCACGTCCGCGTTCTGCGAATGGCTGCAGGTCCCCTACCTGGGCGCGCCGCCCAACATCCGCGCGCTGGCGGAGGACAAGCACCTCACCAAGCTGATGGCGCGCGCGCTGGGCATCCCCACGGCGCCCTGGGTGACGTGCCCGGCGGAGGGGAAGCTGCCGCCCGCGCCGGACTTCCGGGGGCCGTGGATCATCAAGCCGCGCTTCGGCGCCGCGTCCGTGGGCATCTCCGAGGACAGCATCCAGGAGACGGAGGCCGGGCTGCACGCGCGCCTGCGCCTGTTCCAGGACCTGGGCCAGGCCTGCATCGTGGAGGCGCTGGTGCCCGGCGTGGACCTGACGGTGCCGGTGCTGGGCGGCGAGGAGCCCCTCGTGCTGGGCGTCGCGGAGGAGACCTCGTCGCTGCCGCACGGCATCGTCACCCACCGGCAGAAGCGGCTGCTGGATGGGGGGCGCGAGCGCCGCATGGCGCCGCACGGCCCGCTCTCGGAGACGCTGCGGACGTACGCGCTCCGGCTGTGCGCCGCGGTGCGGGACTTCGACTACCTGCGCGTCGACTTCCGCCTGCACCGCGACACCGGCGAGCTGTTCCTCCTGGAGTTCAACATCGGCTGCAACCTGGGCAGCCACGCGGCGGTGATGTTCACCGCGCGCGCCGCGGGGCTAAAGCAGGCGGACGTCATCGAACACATCCTGCGGCACAGCCTGGACCGCCAGGGCCGGATGTGGCGGCACGCGGCCGCCCGCACGGAGGTGACGCGATGACGGCCCGGGCGTTCCTCGCCGCGCTCCTCCTGCTGTCCGCGGCCTCCGCCTCCGCCGCGCCGTACCGCGTCTTCATGGTCATCCACCGCACCGGCGCGGAGGCGGACCAGGGCTTCCGGGACTACCTGCTCAGCGCGGGGCTGGAGGTGGAGTTCACCGTCCGCAACATCGAAGGCGACGCGACCCGGCTGCCGGCCGTCATCCAGGAGATCCGCGCGCGGCCACCGGACCTCATCTACGCCCAGAGCACGCTGGTGACGGAGGGGCTCGTGGGCCGGCTGGGCGAGGTGGACCCCGCGCGGCACATCACCGACGTCCCGGTGGTCTTCGCCATGGTGTCGGACCCCATCGCGTCCGGGCTGGTGACGCGGCTGGAGGGCTCCGGGCGCAACCTCACCGGCGCCGTCCACGTGGCCTCGCTGCCCGTGCAGCTCAAGGCCATGCAGTCCTTCATGCCGCTCAAGCGGCTGGGCGTCGCCTACAACCCCTCCGAGCCGTCCCAGCGCAACATGTTCGACAAGCTCAAGCAGCTCACCGCGCAGGCGGGCATCGAACTGGTGGCGGTGCACCCGCTGGGCAAGGACGGGAAGCCGGACGCGGCGCGCCTGCCCGCGATGATGCAGGCGCTGGCGGCCCGGAGGCCGGACCTGGTGTACCTGCCTCCGGTGAACTTCTTCGCGCCGCACAGCCAGCTGCTGATGGACGAGGCCATTCGCCTGGGCCTGCCCACCTTCTGCGCCATCGAGGTGCAGCTGGAGGCGGGCGGCATGATGGGACTGGTGGCGCCCTTCTACAACGTCGGGGGCCTGGCGGGCTTCAAGGCCACGCAGATCCTGCGGGAGCACCGCTCCGCGGCGGAGCTGCCCGTGGAGACGCTGTCCCGCTTCTCCTTCGAGGTGAACATGCCGGCCGCGCACGCGCTGGGGCTGTACCCGCCCATGCACATCCTCAGGTACGCGCGGCTTCGCGAGCGGTAGCGCGCGCCGCCGCCACGGCCCCCAGGGGCAGCAGTTCCTGCAGCAGGTCGAGCAGGAGCTGCTGCCCCAGGTCGTGGCCCACCGCGTGCGAGAAGCAGTGCGCCAGCCGCAGGGCGTCCCAGCGCTGCGCGAGCGTCGCGGGCGCGAGCGCGATGTCCGTCAGCTGCCGGCACAGCGCGTCCAGAGGCGAGGCCACCTGCGAGCCGAAGGCGATGCGGCGCAGCAGCTGGCCGGTCAGCTCCTGGAGGAGGGGGGCGTCCTCCCGTGACGCGTCCAGCGCCAGCGTCTCCGCCTCCGTCAGGTGCGCCTCCAGCCCCGCCGCCAGCAGCACCGCCTCCAGCACGCGGGCGCGCCGCGGGTGCGCGGGCTCCGCCGCCAGCGCGACGGGGGACAGGCCATCCAGGATGCCCAGGCGCATGTCCCGCGCCTGCGCCGGGGTCAGCCCCAGCTCGCGGCACAGCACGGCCAGCGGCAGGTGCGCCGGCCCCTGGCGTCCGTCGTGCGTGGTCGCGGCCCGCAGCGCCAGGCCATAGGCCAGCAGGCGGTTGGGGGTGTCCGGCATTCGCGCGCGCAGCGACGCGAAGAGGGCGTCGCCCTCCAGCGGGGCGCCCGTGCGGCGCGACAGGCGCTCCGCGAGCAATTCGCGCCGCGGGTCGCGGACCTCCGGGTCGCCCAGCACGCGGTGCCAGGCCTCCAGTTGTTTCGCCTGGGTGACGAAGAGCACCGCGTCCAACAGCGCCAGGTCCCTGGCTTCACACGCCTCTGAGATGTGCGTTCGGATCATGTCGCCAGGACGGCACCGGCGGCGAGGCTGTGATTCCTGGCGGAAATAAAAGAAGCCCCACGGGGCGGCTGCCCCGTGAGGCCTGTCGGAAGTCACCGGCCTCCAGCCGGGAACCGCCGCATGCGTGTGATTACTTGAGGGTCCGGTTGATGCGGTTCACCTCGTGGTCGTGGACCGTCACGGCGTCGAGGATGAGGTTGGCGTAGGCCTGGGCCGCGGTGGCCGGCGTCTTGTTCACCCCGTTCGGCCCGTTGAGGAAGGACTCCAGCGCGGTCACGCTGGCGCTCCAGTCCGCGTTCACCTGGGCGGCGCCCTTCTTCAGGCACTGGAGCCCGGCATCGAGGATGGTCTTGCAGTAGGCCTGCCACTGCGTGTTGCACGCCTGCCAGGCCTTGTGCTGCGTGGTGGTGGGGTTGGGGGGCGGGTACAGGGGGCTCCAGGACTCGCCGCGGCCCAGGTGCGTGGAGGAAGCCGGGTGCCCGGTGGCCTCCATGAAGATGCTGCACGGGAAGCAGGAGGCGAGCTTCGTGGTGTCCTTGCCCACGGCGATTTCATACGGCGTGCCGGGGTTGTAGGGCGTCTTCTTGGTCGGGCTGAGGTCGTTGGCCAGCTTCTGGAAGTGCACGTCGTAGATGGCCTGGATCATCCCGTGCGTGTACGCGCAGATGTCATGGCCGCGCTGGGGCGCGGGGCCCTCGAAGTGCATCCCCTGCTGCTTGATGCCCTGCTTCTCCGGGTCGCGGTCCTCGTGGTCCTGCATCGCCTCGGAGCCGATCATCCCCCAGACCCGGTCGGCGGGCGGCTCGGGGGGATGCCACCGCCGTCCGTAGGTGATGTCGAACGGCACGTTGTGCCGGAAGGTGCTCATCAGGCCGGTCTGCCCATCCGTCCGGCCATCGATGAACCCCGTGTAGGCGCCGCGGCCCTGGTAGCCCAGCCTGTCCGCGGTGGCGGCGTTGGTGGCCATCAGGAACAGCTTGGCGGCGTACCCGTCCGGCAGCGGCGGGTTGTAGCGGTTGGGGTCGGTGGCGCTCTTGTCACCGCTGCCGCCGGTGATGCGGCCACCGGTCGTCCAGATGGGCGTCTTGCCCAGCTCCACCTTCTGGTCGGCCTGGAGCCCCGCCGCGCGCAGCAGCTGGTTGAGCTTCTGGATGGCGGAGGTGTGGGTGGCGTCCAGCGGCTGCTCCTCCAACTGCTGCTGGGTCATCTTGTGGCTGTCCTTCACCTCGAAGTCGACCCGCGCGTGCCGCTTGTTCACGTCCGCGTTCGTCAGACGGCTCCACGCCCACCCGAGGACCGCCGCCGTCATGATGACGTCCGCGTCCTTGGCGTACTGCGTCCCCGGACTCAGGATGCCCTGCTGCTTCACCAGGCTCATTGAAGACCTCTCCCTCTGGAGCTTTGAGCGCCCGCTCCCATAGGCGTTGGAGCCAGGACGCGGAGCCGGAGCCTGTTGTGAAGGGGAGGGGCGCGTACGACGGCGCAGCGCTGCATTCTCACCTATGCTTGCGCGCCGCGTCCGTCGCCCCCGTCGTGCTGGAGGTTCGATGCCGTTCACGCCTGTTCGTAATACCTATCCCATCCAATACACCTGGACCAACGGCGCCGTCGCCGCGGTGAACAACCGCATCGCGGCGGTCAATGCCGTCGCCACGGGAGGAGGCGGTGCGGCCACCCAGCTCTCCGCGAAGGACTGGGCCATCGCCATCGACCCACGTGAGTCCGCCGTGGGGGCTCCCCCGCGGCCTTTCGGCGTCGACGCGCGCGCCCGCTACAACACGCTGGGCGCCTGGGTGAACCGCGCGCCTGCGTCCGCCCAGGTCTTCGAGGAGCTGGCGGACAGCGTCCGTCTGGCGGAGAGCGCGGACAGCCTGTTGCCCACCGCGACGCCCGCGGCACGGCTGGCCCACATGCCGGATGGCACCGCGAGCGCGATCGCGATCAACAGCGACATGACCGGCGACCTGTGCTGGCTCATCGTCGCCATGAAGCTCCATCCCGACCTCGCGGTGGCGATTCGCATCGGGCCGACCGAGAAGCATCTGCGGGTCTGCTCCGCCATGATTGAGCAGCTGGTCGCGGCACGCCTGGGCCGGCGGACCATCCTCATCACCGGACCCACGCCGGCCCACGGCGCCCCGGTTCCGGGCTGGGCGACGGGCTCCAAGGCGACGCACTGGCATCCTGTCCACATCGCGCGCGCGAGCCTGCCGGTGGGGACGAATGTCGAAAGCTGCTTGAGCACCTCACGCCGGGTCTTCGAGGCGGCGGTGGAGCAGGCCATGGAGGAGCAGCGCTCCATCGCGGACGTCGCCTGTGAGTTGTATGCGCAGACGTTGACGGAACGCCTGATGGTCACGGAGAAGAATGCCATTGATGCCGCGATCCAGGCATTGACCCAGCCTCCTGGCTGCTTGAGCACCGCCGCCGGGTACATCCTGGTGGCCAACCGCGTCGAGGATTACAACTACCAGCACAACACCACCCCGGCCCGTCTCGCTGCTGTCACCGGAGCCCGTGGAGCTCGAAGGGTGGTGACCTTCGGGCGCCCGCCGGGGGGCGGTGGAGGCAATCACATCGACCTCTATGCGAATCATGCCCGCACCGAGGCACAGCGCGCCTATTTCTGGGCCCGCCTCAAGGCGCGGATGCGGCAGCTGGGGCGCGACGTCGTGATTGTCGGGGGTCGGAGTGGGACCTTCGATATCGCCTACCACTCGGGGGAGGAGCCCACCGGCGGAGGGTTGTGTTGGGACATCGCCGAGGCGGCACACCGTGATCCCGAAGTCGATCGGCTCCAGCAACAAGCGGGCCCCTGCTGTAACAGCGGCCTGAGCCTCGCCAGCCTGGCGGCCGTCGCGTCGCACCCGCGCAACGGCGGCGGCGAGGCAGGAGATATCGCCGCGAGGATGACCGGTCTGCTCTCCGCCGGCCCGGCGGCGGTCCGCAATCCCATCCTTCCCGCCGGCCCGGCGACCACGGTTCCAGGTGCCGAGAGCCAGGCGATGCGCAACGCGGAGGTGGGCCGCGCCATCTTTCAAGCCAACACCGCGGGACACATGGTCTCCGCCCAGCTGGGAGCGACGCTGAACCTGTCCGAGCAGATTGTCAGCGACCTGTGCTGCAAGGAGGCCAACAGGGTCCGTCCGGCGCTGCCGGGGGTGGCCCTGCCCAACCCCGCGGCGGCTCCGAAGCCCAGTCCCCACCCCTACCTGTTCCAGTGCCCGTACTGTGGCGACACACAGCAACAGAAGGCCAAGTACAAGCGCCACCGGTTCTGGAACCGGCATTGAACGGACCCCCGACGACGACGCTCCCGTGGCGGAGCAAGGCTGCTCCACGGGCGGTGCCGGGACTGATCACCTACAGCAACATCTTGCGTGGATTCCCCGGCGCCTGGGACATGGCCCGCTGGGGAGGTGGTTTGCGCTCGCGTCACCCACCTCGTTAGGGTGAGCTTGGCCAAGCCCACTCGCTGCAGGCGCCGAGTACACGCTCACCTTGAAGCAGGACGGCACCGTCTGGGCCTGGGTCTCGAATAACTACAGCCAGCTCGGCGACGGGACCGTCACGAACCGCACCACGCCCGTGCAGGTGTCCGGCCTGAGCCTCTGACGAGGCGCTGGGCGCCTGCGTTTGGCAGGCGCCCAGTACGTCGCAGACGTCTGCGTTCAATCGGTGCGGATCCGCGAGAGCATGGGTGACCTCTTGATCGCCGAGGACGATGGCTGCGAGCTGTTACCCATGGGCTTCCCTGGTGGTCTCCGCATTCCTGTACTTGAGTCAGTCCATGCGAAAACTCCTCCTCCTCTGCTTGCCGCTGTTCGCCTGTGTGACGACGAAGTCCGTCCCGGTCCCGGCTTCTGCCGACTCCAGCGCGTTGCATCAGGCGAAGCGGGTGAAGGTGGCCGAGGGGGTCGAGCTCGAGCTGCTCGACTTCGGAGGCCAGGGACCCGCGCTCGTCTTCCTGTCGGGCCTGGGCAACACGGGCCACGTGTTCGACACCTTCGCGCCGGAGTTCACCGCGGCCCATCACGTCTACGCCGTCACCCGCCGGGGGTTTGGCTCGTCGAGTTGGCCCGAGCAGGGCTACGACACCGCCACCCTGGGCGAGGACGTCGTCCGGGTGCTGGAGGGGCTGGGAATCGCGAAGGCGTCATTCGTGGGCCACTCCGCCGCCGGGCCAGAGCTCACCTGGGTGGCAACCCATCACCCGGAGCGCGTGGAGAAGGTGGTCTACCTGGACGTGAGGACCAACGGTGACCTGCTGGCGGAGCTCCTTTCGGTCCTGCCCATGCCTCCTCCGAGCGAGCCCGCTCCCGAGGGCGTGGCCTCACGCGCCGCGCTCGCCGCCGCGCTCGCGCGTGACGTCGGCGGAGCGTTCCCCGCGCACGAGATCGACGAGACGAACGAGTTCGATCCGAAGACCGGGCACTACCTGCGCGGCCGCAAGTGGCCGCACGCGGAGGAGCGGGTGATGAAGGGTTTCTCGAAGGTAGACTTCGCGGCCGTGACGGCGGCCGTGCTCTTCCTCTACGTGGATCAGCCTCGGTCCGGGCGGGCGGAGGACCTCCCAGGCTTCTCCCAAATGGACCTTCCCGTGCAGGAGAAGTTGAGGACCCTGAGCGCCAGGGCGCTCCAGCGGGACGCCGAAATGCTGAGCGTGATGAGCATGCCGAACTGGAAGGGCATCAAGCTCGAGCACGCGCGGCACTACGTCTGGCTCACCAACCATGAGGAGGTGCTGCGCGAGATGAAGACCTTCCTCGAGACATTTTGAAAGGGCGGCGAAGGCGCGCTGGATGAGCGCATCTCCTTCGCCCCGTCCAGACGGGGCGCGGCGAGCTGTTACGTTAACTTGGGCTGCACCGTCGGAGGCCACCGCAGAACCACGGGGCGCACTTTCTCGGGCGGATTATCCGGTTGGTTTGCATAATCCCCATTATGCGCCCCAGGTAAAAACAAGTACTTAGGGGCGTCCATGGGTTATCTGGACGCCCCCTCTTGAAAGACCCAAATCAGTAACAGATCCCTGCATCCGTTTCGTAATCATAGGCCCAGAAGTCTTGCGAGACTGTTGTTGTGACCGGACATCCAGGCCGCGAAGCAGTAACCGTCAGCGTGAACCAGCCCACCCCCGTCGCAGCTACCCAGTTAGTGGGGTCCGTATACGTCGAGATCAGGTCAGCGGAGTAGGCAGACCAGGTGTACGTGACTCCGCTCTCTCTTCCTGCGACCAGATAACGCCCATACGGCCAATGCGCTGGATAGCAGGCAGGAATCGTTTGGAGTATGCCCGTCATCTTGGGGGCGCAGCTACTCCCGCCCCCATTACATTGTGTTGTCACTCCGTCACAGGTAACGCTGCTCGTTGTCGAAGAGCAATTGCCGGCAGCACTGGAGCACGAAAGCTTCAGACCATTATCGCAGTCCAGATTCACGACACAGGCACCCATTGAATGGATGTCTCTGTCGTTAGAGGGAGGCACTACGCCATCAGAGGCATTCGCTCCCTCCCCACATGAAGCAAGAAGGATCAGCGCTGCAATGAGCAAAGGACGAGCAGGCACAATGTGCTCCAAGCATTGAAATCCGGTCCACATCCCGGTTCGCGCATTATCCCCGCTTCAGATGGATGGTGGAAGCGGAGAGGAAGTGGTGGGGTGAGTCGGGGGCCGGCGCAGCACACCGGGCACGCGGGTACGTAGAATAGTCCATCAGTTGTTATCCGGACGCTGAAGAGCTGCCTCAAGCTCGTTGCAGCAAGCAAGCGCCCGTTCAAGCTGCATTTTGACTTCCATTTGCGGAAGTCGCATGCCGCGCCTGGCACCGCGGAGGTACTCATTCGCCGCTGCGCCGTGCCGGGCAATGGCCGTTTGACGGTGTTGGAGCTGAGGCGTCAGCCGTTCCGCTGCGAGCTGGGGCTTGAGAGCCGCGAGCCGAGCAGCCAGATCGTTCAGGAGTACGTCAGGAGTCCGTGGCATTGCGGACGGACAGCGCTGCGCGCTCTGCGGCATCAACGGCCAGGCCCTCCTCCTCGCGGCGCTTCACGCGCTCCGTGCGAGTGGTCATGGGCTGCTCCGCGGGTCTCGGACGAATGTGTAGCGCTGCGGCCCGTCTGAGGGAGAGGCAGCGCCGGAGTTCACCCGGCGAACAGGCTTCGTCCGCTCTGACTCGCAGCCACGCATCCACACGAAGTGGGCGTCGAAGCGGATGACCTCGCTTTCACGACGCCCCTTCCGCCAGATCTGGCCTGCAGCAAGAACGGGGCGGACATCAGTCTCGTTCATTTGGTAACTCAGTCACGCCCAGGGAGCCAGGAGGGCGCCTGGCAGCTATGAAGCCCAGTCGTTCGGCAAGCGCGGCCACCTCAACAGCGCACCCTCCGGAAGAGTGAGCCTTCCCTGTGCCGGCACCCCCGCGAGGCCGATGAAGAAGAGGACCGGCGCATCGCTGCTAAACGACCATTCATAGCGGCCGTGTGATTCCTGCCCTCCATCAAGGGCGAGCACAAGCTGTGAGCCCGCGTGGATAGGACGCCCGGCCAACGTGTGCGGATGACCACGGCGACTCGTCCGACACCGCGACCTTGCTGCCTGAGGCCGCCAGCATCCCGCTGAGGGGGACCCTGGAGCATGGCGCTGACCAGGACGTGTTCTCCTTCCTCGCCCGCGCGGGGCACGCGTACTCGCTGCGCTGTGACACCCCCGACTTCGGGCCTTGCCGTGACGCCCGCGTCCTCACACGGAGGAGCGAGGTCCTGCTCTTTCCCGTGGGCATTGCCTGGGACGCGTGGCTCCAGGTGCGCGTGGAAGCCAATGGCGAGTGGGGTGCGCATGCCCTGACGCTCCTGGACCTGGGGACGGACCACGGAACCGGCCCCCAGGACGCGGTGCACGTCCTGGGCGACGTGGCGCTCACGGGCTATCTCACCGCCACCGGCGACGTGGACTTCTTTCGCTTCGACGCGGAGGCAGGGCACGTCTACAGCCTGGAGGCGGACGGAGCCTCCGTCGAGGCCGTCCGCAGCGAGGACCCGGGCTCCAGCCTCACCCGTAACGACACCGCCAGGGTGCACCACTTCATGGTGGACGCCGACAGCACGGTGCTGCTGCGCGTCTTCGGTCCCCTGGCGCAGTACCGCCTGGAGCTGCGGGAGGTGGGCGTGGACGACCACGCGGGCACTCCCGCGAACGCGACGGACCTGGGCGGCGCGCTGAGCGCCACGGGCGTGCTGAACGCCTCCACCGACGTGGACTGGTTCGCGCTGACGCTGGAGGCACGCCCCCATGCGTTGAGCCGCACGTCGCTCGACACGAAGTTCGACCTCTTCGAGGCCGACGGCGTGACGCCCGTCCCCTGGGATGCCGCGTCCGGCGCCTGGGTGCCTCGCGCCGCGGGACGCCACCTGCTGCGGGCCGACATGTTCGGACGCTTCCAGGGCCCGGATGTCTATCGCGTTGAACTCCTTCCCCGCTGAAGCCCCACGACCATGCGTGCCTTCTTCTCCTTCCTCCTGGCCACCGCCTTGCTGTCCGGCTGCGGCACTGACGAAATCACCCCTCCCGCCACCGGACCCTCCCAGGACGAGGTGAACCGCGTGTGCGCCGGTGTGCACTGCACCGCGGGCTACTGCACGAGCGAAGGCGGAGTGGCGGCGTGTCGCCCCGCGTCAATGCTCTACGCCGAGGGGTGGATCGACACGTCGTATGACGAGGACTGGTTCGCCTTCGACCTGGAGGCGCGCGCGTACGAGGTGCGCGGCCCCCCGCTGGGGAACGGCTCGCCGGTGTGCGTGCTGTTGGAGGCGGATGGCGTGACGCCCGTCCCGACGCAGGCCGTCTCCGGCGACGTGCGGCCGAACGCACCGGGCAGGTACTTCCTGCGTGTGGGCCATTCCGTCATTCCGGCCACGCCCGGGACCCCGTACCGCTGGGAACTGCACCCGCGCTGACGGCTGCTGACCCAGGGAACGCTCGTGGGCGTCCCGCCTGCGTCCCTGGCCACGCTATTGGGGGCGCTGAGGGTTCAGGGGACGGCTGGCCGGGCGGGTGGCACGCACGTCCCGAGGGAGTAGGGGCGGCTGCGCGCGCACCAGTCCGGCCGTCCCGCGGCGGTCCAGGAGAGGACGAGGTCGGAGGCATCACCTCCCGGGATGTCCCCGGGCCAGGTCTCCACGCGTTGGAGACCCGGGTCAGCGCTCCAGCGGTACAGCTCGATGGGCGGCCCGTCGTGGGTGTTCGCGAGCACGAGCGCCACCGTGTGCTCGGGGCCGCAGAGGACCCGGGCCACGTGGCGCGGGCCCCGGTAGAGGGAGGCGCGGTGGACCTCCGTGCCGTGTTCAAGCCACACGTGCTCCAGATGGGAGCCCCAGCTCTCCCCGGTGGGGCCGGAGTCCTTCACGCTTGCGGAGAGGACGAGCTCCGCGTCGCCGCACCACGCCTCGACGGTGCTTTGGGTGGGCAGCGTCGCGCGGACCGCTCCGGAGCGCGTGTCGATGAGCAGGCTGTCCCCCTGCCGCAGGTTCACGAGGGCCAGCTCCTCGTGAGGGCTCGCCGAAGTGAAATAGACACCCTCGATGCGCCGGGAGCCCGCCGTCATCACGGAGTCCACCCGGCAGGAGGTGTTCTCCCAGTCCAGCCACTGGCAGGTCCTCACGTGCCTGACGACGGCGGAGCCCACGGCTTCGGTGCTATCGGACTCCACGCGCCGGCCACACGCCGTCGCGAGCAGCAGGCCGGAGAGGAGGGCGGCGCGGCGCGGGAGGGGCTTGTCACGCGGAGGAGCAATCATCCGGAGGAGTCTACGGCGGAGGCCGGGGCGAACGACAGCTCACAGCGCCTCCAGCCCCTGCGCGAAGTCCTCCGTCAGCATGTCATCCGCGTAGCCGCGAAAGCTCAGGTTGCGCCAGGCCGCGTTGGGCGAGTCCTTGCGCGCACGCCGCAGCCCGCCGAGCGCTGGCAGGTGCAGGTGCACAACGCCCACCTGGGCCAGCGTCCTCCCCAGCACGTCCACGTTGAACCGCGGGTTCGTGCGGGAGCGCGGCACCGTGCGGATGTCCACCAGTGTCCGCACGCCGTTCGCCCACAGCATCTCCACCAGCTCCTCGAGGGTGCGCGTGGAGTGGCCCAGCGCGAACACCTGGACGCCGCCCCATCCTCGCGCTCGCCTCGGCATTCCCATCATCGGCCCTCTCCAATGTTGGACGTGGGCCCGCGCCTGACAAGGCGTATGCGCGCGGTAGGGACGACAGGCACAGGCGCCAAAATCCCATGTGGTAGCGTTCGGCCATGCTGGTGCTCCTCGTCGTTGCCGTGGTCGTCGTTACGCTCGCTGTCGGACTGGTGGCCCTGCTTCGGTGGACGGTAGGGGCTGACGTACGGCGCGCGAAGGTGCTCGCACAGGGTGAGGCAGGGACGGCGCGCATCCTCGGCTGGGAGCCGAACGGAGGGGGCCACGGAGGCAACGACATCATCCGCTTCGCGCTCACCGTTCGCCTGCCTTCCGAGGCCGCTGAGTTCCAGGCCACGGCGGACCGCCTCGTACGGCCCATGGAGGTGCCGCTCTTTCAAGCGGGGATGCAGCGACCGGTGCGCGTTCTCCGGGAGGGCGAGCGCCTGCTGGTGGAGCTGGAGTAACGCGGGCGCTCGTCGCGGGCGCACCGCCACTCGCTCCTAGCGAAGCGCCGCGAGGGCCGCGCTGACCTTCGCCACCGTCACCGACACGGGCGTCGTCACCTCCGGAGCGAAGATGGCCACGCGGAGCTCCTCGAAGGCCCACCGCAGCTCCTGCGCCGCCTCCAGGTCCCGCACGGTGGCGGACCGGGCGAGGAAGCTCTCCCACAAGGGGGTGAAGGGCGCGGCCTTCCCTGCGTCCTTGGCGGGGTTCGCCACCGCACGCGCCAGTCGTGCCTGGGCCGCGCGGAGATAGCGCGGGTAGTGCAGCAGGCGCCCGAGGGGAATCCACTCGATGAGCTTCGCGGGGAACAGCTGCGCGAGCTGCGAGCGGATGTCCCGCACGGCCGCCGCGCCGCTCGGCCCCTTGGAGGCGGCCTTGAGCGCGGCGAGCGTCTCCGCGAGCTCCGCCGAGGTGGCGACGACGGCGTTCGCCCAGTCCCGGGCCGCCTGCTCGATGCGCGGGGAGCCCTCCTGCACCCGCGCCTCGAAGGCCGCCTTCGTGCGGGGCAGCGGAGCACCCGGTGTGAGCTTGAACGCATCATCGACGCCGCGTGCGAGGACGAGCGCCTTGAACGCGTCGGCCTGGCCCCGCGCGGGCGGCGCGCCGTCCAGGGACGGGAAGGGCAGCGGCATGCGCGCGGCGCTGACGGCCACGTGTCCGCGCGCGGCGATCATCAGGAGCCGGCGGACCCCCGTGCGCGAGGCCGCGTCGGCGGCGGCGGCGGTCTCGAGCAGCACCAGGTCCACGGCGGCGCCGCGGTCGACGAGCGCGGGGTAGCTGCGAACCTCCAGCCCGCCGACCCGCCGGGTGACCACGGGGGGCAGCTCGCCGAAGGTCCAGGCGGTCAGCCCCTTGCGCTCCCAGTCCGAGGTCGGCGCCACGCTGCGCAGCGCCGCCCGTGCGCGTCCTCCGTGCTGCTCAATGAGCGCGTCGGCGTCGCGGCTGCGCGCGAGCTCCTTTCCCCGCTCGTCGAGCACCCGGAGCGTGGTGCGCAGGTACGGCGGCACGGCATCCGCACGGAAGGACTCCTCGGTCACGTCCACGCCGCACAGCCGGGACACCGCGCCCGCGAGCGCTGGAAGCATGGGCCCTCGGAAGGGCACGAGCTCCTTCTGGAGCCGGTCGACCAGCTCCGGCAAGGGCCCCAGCTGCTTGCGCTGGGCGCGGGGGACCTGCTCGAGCAGGGCGGTGAGCTTCTCCCGCTGCCACCCGGGGATGGTCCAGTCCAGCTCACCCGGGACCAGCTGGGCGAGCAGCAGCAGCGGCACGCTCAGGGTGATGCCGTCGTCCTCGGCCGAGGGGTCGAAGGTGTACGTCACCGGCACGGACGCGCCGTGCAGGGGGATGGCATCCGGGTAGTGCGCCGGGGACAGGCCCGGGTCGTGCGCGAGGGCATCCTCCATCGTGAGGACGAGCACGTCGGGGTCGTCCGCCTCGGCCTTGCGGCGCCAGGCCTCGAAGCCTGCTCCGTCCGTCACGTCCGCCGGGACGCGCTCGTCGAAGAACGTCAGCAGCGCCTCTTCGTCGAGCAGCTCGCTGCGCCGGGCCTTGTCCCGCAGGCGCGCCACGCGCTCCAGCACTTCGCGGTTCTCCTCCTGGAACGCACCGCGGGTGCGGTACTCGCCGCGCACCAGGGCGTGCTCGAGGAACATCAGCCGTGCCCGGGCAGGGTCCATGTTGGCCAGGGGCACGGGGCGCTCCTTGAAGACCTGAAGCCCGAAGAGGGTCGCGTTCTCCTTCACGATGGCGCGCGCGGACTTCTCCGACCAGTGCGGTTCGGAGTAGCTGCGCTTGAGCAGGTGGGGGGCCGCCGCCGCGAGCCACTCCGGGTCCAGCTTCGCCACGGTGCGCGCGAACAGCTGGGACGTCTCCACCAGCTCGAACGCCATCGCCCAGGCCGGGGGCTTTCTCGCGAGCGCCGACGAGGGGTGGACCATGAAGCGCGTCTGCTTCGCGCCCGTGTATTGGCGCTGCTCCGGGTTCCACTGGCCAATGCGGGACAGCAGCCCGGTGAGGAGCGCCTGGTGCAGCACGTCCCCGCGCGCCGGGGGGCCCCGGCCCTTGCGCGGCAGGCGGAGCTCCTTGACGGTCTCCTCCAACTGGCGCTGGACGTCCCGCCACTCGCGCACGCGAAGGAAGGACAGGAAGTTGTCGCGGCACACGCGCCGCAGATGGGACGTCCCCCGGCCCTCGGCCTCGCGCACGAAGGCCCACAGCTTGAGCAGCCCCGTGAAGTCCGAGTGCTCGTCACGGAACCGCGCGTGCGACGCGTCCGCCTTCTGGGCGAGCTCCCGTGGCCGCTCGCGCGGGTCCTGCAGGTTGAGCGCCGCGGCGACGATGAGCACCTCGTCCAGGCACCCGTAGTCAGCGCCGGCGAGGATCATCCGCGCGATGCGCGGGTCCACCGGGAAGCGCGCGAGCTGATGCCCGAGCGGCGTCAGGGTGCGCTCCTTGCCCTCGATGGCCCCGAGCTCCTCGAGCACCCGCCAGCCCTCGGCGATGGCCTTCGGCTGGGGTGGGTCGAGGAAGGGGAAGTCCTCGACGTCACCCAGGCCGAGCGACTTCATCCGCAGGATGACGCCCGCGAGCCCGGTGCGCTTGATCTCCGGGTCGGTGAAGCCGGGCCGCGAGGTGAAGCCCGCCTCGTCGTAGAGGCGCACGCAGATGCCCTCGCGCACGCGGCCGCAGCGCCCCTTGCGCTGGTCGGCGCTGGCCTGGGAGACCGGCTCGATGTGCAGGCGCGTGGTGCCCGAGCGTGGGTCGTAGCGCGACAGGCGCGCCACCCCCGTGTCCACGACGTACACGATGCCCGGGATGGTGACCGACGTCTCCGCGACGTTGGTCGCGAGGATGACGCGGCGCTGGGGGATGGTGGCGAAGACGCGCGACTGCTCGGCGGCCGACAGGCGCGCATACAGGGGCTGCACCACGGTGCCGCGAAGCTCGCGTGCGTTCAGGGCGTTCTCGGCCTCGCGGATCTCCCGCTCGCCGGGGAGGAACACGAGCACGTCCCCGTCCGGGTCGAGCGAGATCACGTTCGCCACCGAATCGGCGACGGCGTCGGCGAGCTCGGCGTCGTCGGGGGGCGGCTCGTAGAGCACGTCCACCGGAAAGGTCCGGCCCTCCACCTGGATGACCGGAGCGCCCCCGAAGAACTGCGAGAAGCGCTCCGTCTCGATGGTGGCCGAACTCACCACCACCTTGAGGTCGGGGCGCCGGGGGAGGATGCGCTTGAGCCACCCGAGCAGGAAGTCGATGGTGAGGCTGCGCTCGTGGGCCTCGTCGAGCACGAGGGTGTCGTAGCGGCTCAGGAGCGGGTCGCTGTGGATCTGCGCGAGCAGGACACCGTCGGTCATGAACTTCACGGCCGTCCGCTTGGACGAGCGGTCCTCGAAGCGGATCTGGTAGCCGACGTCCGTGCCCAGCTCCGTGCCAAGCTCACGGGCCACGCGCGCCGCCACGCTCGTCGCGGCGATGCGCCGGGGCTGGGTGACGCCAATCTGGCGCGGCCGGCCGCGCCCCATGGCGAGCAGGACCTTCGGCAGCTGCGTCGTCTTCCCGGAGCCGGTGGCCCCCGCGACGATGACCACCTGATGGGCGGAGATGGCCGCGGTGATGTCCTCCACCCGGCTCGAGATGGGGAGCTCGGGGGGGAAGCGCAGGGTGGGCAAGCCGCCGGGGGCGGGGAGGGGTGAGTCGCCGGACATGGCGGTATGGACTAGCACTGAAGGGCACGCTTCGCCCCTGGCGAATCGTGTGGGTGCTTCTCCCTGCTCGCTGCCGTATCCTCGTCGCGTGACGACGCCGCGTACGCTCACCGACCTGATGGAGCAGATGCCCGGCCGCAACCGCGACTGGTCATTGCCGCAGGACCTCGGCGTCGATCGTGTGACGGTCACGGCCGCCTGGCTGGCGAGCGATGATCCGCCAGCGATGCTGCTCCTGCTCGCCGCGCTTCATCCCAAACGCGAAGTGGAGAAGTGCATCGAGCTGGCGACCGGGATGTCGTTCTTCGAGCCCATGCGGGTCGAAGCACACTCGATGAGTCGCCGCCTCCCCGGCATGAACGTCAATGGCCGGTCTCCGTTCTACTTCATTCATCTCTTCCAGAGGCTGCGTGCCGCCTTGCAGATGACTTGGGACACCGAGAGGTCGCGGCTTGAGCCCGAGCTCGCCGCGGCGATCCGCGTCGTCATCCCCGATCCGTTCACGCTCGTCGGGCCCGCCGCGTAGTGCTCCTCATTGCGGAGGCAGAGCCGAAGCCGGAAGAGGCAAGAGAGCCGCCCTGATGCAGGAGCCGACCCAGGAGCGCACGCCGCGGCTGGATGGGGCCGGGTTGCTCAAGCAGGAGCTTCGCGCTGGATGTCTTCGCCCGCGGCAGGCGTGGAGGCAGGCTTGAGGGCGCTGGTGTCTCTGACGGCTCCAGTGGGGTGCGTGCCCTCCTGGCGCACCTGGTGCTGCCCACGCTGCCTGGGAGACGGGCCCCGGTCCGCTGCCGGCTGGGCGCGGCGGGTGAAATGACGTCCAGCGGCCGGGGGCGCGCTGGGCTATCAGGAGGGAAGGCTCCTTGTGGCGCGATGCCATGACGGGCGCCGAAGGGATTCCTCGTGAAGAAGCAGCCCACCTCCCCCCCGCCGCCACGCCCCCGCGAGGAAGACGCGGGCGCGAAGCCGTTCCTGGAGCGCTTCCCGGTGGTGGGGATTGGCGCCTCCGCGGGCGGCCTTCCGGCCATCCTGTCCCTGCTGGAGCACCTGCCTGCGCGGACGGGGATGGCGTTCGTGTTCGTGCAGCACCTGTCCCCCGAGCACGAGAGCGCGCTGCCGGAGCTGCTGGGCCGGGGGACGGCGATGCCGGTGGTGGAGGCGTCCGAGGGCCTCACGCTCACGCCGGATCACCTCTACGTCAACCCTCCGGGCGTCAGCCTGACGCTGGAGCGTGGGGCGCTGCACCTGGGGGCGTCGCGCAGCTCGCCGCAGGGGCTGAGGCTCATCGACGACTTCCTGGCATCGCTCGCGGCGCAGGCGCCGGGCCGGGCCATCGGCGTCATCCTGTCCGGCACGGGCTCCGACGGCACCCGGGGGCTGCAGGCCGTGCGCGAGGCGGGCGGCACCACCCTGGCCCAGGAGCCGACGTCCGCCCACTTCGACGGCATGCCCCGGAGCGCCATCGCGGCGGGCTGCGTGGATCACATCCTGACTCCCGAGGGCATGGCGGTGACCCTCGCGCAGCTCGCCCACCTGGGCACGCTCGCGCCCCAGGCCCGCGCGGCGCCGGACGCGGCCGCGCCCCCGGCGCTTCCGGAGGAGGGGCTGCAGCGGGTCTTCCGGTTGCTGCGCGAAGGCGTGGGCGTGGACTTCACGCACTACAAGCCCAGCACCATCCACCGACGGCTGGAGCGACGGATGCTCCTGTGCAAGGTGGAGGACCTGGACACCTATGTCCGCCACCTGGAGGCGCACCCGGAGGAGCTGGACCTGCTCCACCAGGACCTGCTCATCCACGTCACCAGCTTCTTCCGGGACGCCCCCGCCTTCGAAGCGCTCCAGCAGAAGGTCTTCCCGGAGCTCTTCCAGGGCCGCCCGCCCGAGCAGCCCTTCCGCGTCTGGGTCCCCGGCTGCTCAACGGGCGAGGAGGTCTACTCGCTCGTCATGTGCCTGATGGAGTACCTGGGCGCCTCGGCCACGGGCCACTCCCTCCAGGTGTTCGCGACGGACGTGAGCGCGACGGCCATCGAGCAGGCCCGCACCGCCGTCTACCCGGAGGCCAGCGTCTCCGGCGTGTCGCCCGAGCGCCTGCGCCGCTTCTTCGTGAAGACGGAGGGCGGCTATCAGATCCACAAGTCGCTGCGGAACGTCTGCGTCTTCGCGCAGCAGAACCTGGTGAGCGATCCGCCCTTTTCGCGGGTGGACCTCATCAGCTGCCGCAACGTCCTCATCTACCTGGGCCCGGTGCTGCAGAAGAAGATCCTGCCCGTCTTCCACTACGCCCTGCGCCCGGGTGGGTTCCTGATGCTGGGCACGTCGGAGACGGTGGGCGCTTCCGCGGACCTGTTCTCCCTGGTGGACAAGCGCAACAAGCTCTACCGCAAGAAGAACACCGCCCCCCCGCAGAGCCTCTCCTTCACCTATCGGGAGTCCCCGGCGGAGCGCCCCTCCAGCGCGCGGCGCAAGCTGGAGCCCCGGGGCGCGGACCTGGATGCGCAGCAGGAAGCGGACCGGCTGGTGCTCGCCCGCTACGGGCCCCCGGGCGTCATCGTCAACGAGGACCTGGAGATCCTCCACTTCCGGGGCCACACCGGGCCCTACCTCGAACCGCTCCCGGGGGTCGCGAGCCTCAACCTCATCCGGATGGCGCGCGAGGGGCTGTCGCTGGAGCTCCGGGCGGCCCTGCACCGGGCGAAGAAGAGCGACAGCCGGGTGCGCAAGGAGGGGCTGACGCTGTCGGAGGGGGCCCGGCAACGCAAGATCAACCTGGAGGTGCACCCGCTGCGCGCCGCGCATGCGGGCAAGGAGCACTGCTTCCTCGTGCTCTTCGAGGAGGTGCAGGAGGCCGCCCCGGCCCCGGAGCGCGAGGGCCACGCCTCCGCGCCCGACGGACGCGAGGGCGAGCACAGGCGCGAGGCGGAGTGGCTGCGCGAGGAGCTGCTCATGACGCAGGAGCACCTGCAGACGGTCACGGAGGAGCAGGAGGCCACGCACGAGGAGCTGCGCTCCGCCACCGAGGAGCTCCAGTCCAGCAACGAGGAGCTGCAGTCCACCAACGAGGAGCTGGAGACCGCCAAGGAGGAGTTGCAGTCCACCAACGAGGAGCTGACCACCGTCAACGAGGAGCTGCAGAACCGCAACCTCGAGCTCAGCCAGCTCAACAGCGACCTGAGCAACCTGATTGGCAGCACCCACATCGCCACCGTGATGCTGGGCAACGACCACCGCATCCGCCGCTTCACCCCCATGGCGGAGGAGGTGCTGAAGCTCTCGTCCTCGGACATCGGACGCCCCCTGCGCGACGTGAAGCTGGCCCTGCCCCTGCCGGACCTGGAGGCCACCGTGACCGAGGTCACCGAGCGGCTGAGCGTCATCGAGCAGGAGGTGCGCGACAGCAACGGGCACTGGTATTCGCTGCGCCTGCGCCCCTACAAGTCCGTGGACAACAAAATCGAAGGCGCGGTGATGACGCTCCTGGACATCGACCGGCTCAAGAGCAGCCTCGACGAGTCCCAGCGGTCCCGCGAGTACGCCAGGGCCATCGTGGAGACGATGCGCGAGCCCTTCCTGGTGCTGGACGCGGGCCTGCATGTCATCAACGTCAACCCGGCCTTCTACGCCACCTTCCAGGTGAGCGAGGAGCAGACGCTGGGGCACCCGCTCTACACGCTCGGCAATGGCCAGTGGAACATCCCCCAGCTGCGCCACCTGCTGGAGGAGATCCTGCCCTTGAACAAACACCTGCGGGACTTCGTGATGGAGCACGATTTCGACACCATCGGGCACAGGCGCATGCTGCTCAATGCCCGCCAGCTCACCAGCGGGACGTCGGGGGTGCCGTACATGTTGCTTTCCATTGAGGATATAACCCGGAGGACCTGAGCACCTGGGAGGGCCCCCGCTGGAGGGGCCCCGCCCGGAAGGGCTTCAGGTGAGTCTGATCTGAGTGGGGGAGTCCATGGATGGGCGGCGTAGCGGGATGACACGGGCGGATCTCACCCAGGCGATGCAGGCATTGGAGAACAACCCCAGCGCTCCGGAAGAGCTGCGCGGCCTGCTGCGGGAGCTGCAGCGCCACCAGCTGGAGCTGGAGATGCAGAACCGCGAGCTGCAGGAGGCCCAGCAGGCATTGGAGGAATCCCGCAACCGCTACATGGAGCTGTACGACTTCGCGCCCATGGCCTGCGTGAGCCTGGATGCGAAGGCCTGCATCCAGGATCTCAACCTCACGGGCGCGGGCCTGCTGGGACAGGACCGTACGCACCTGCAGGGGATGCCGTTCACGCCCTTCGTGGACCCGGCCGACCTGGGCCGCTTCTTCGCCCACGTGCGCCAGTGCATCGACGGGGAGACGGTGAGCACGGAGTTGCGGCTGCGCATCGCGCGGAGGCGGATTGAAGTCCGGCTCCACAGCGCGCCGCTCGAGGACGGGAGGCTGCCGGGGCGCATGTGCCGGACCGCCATCATCGACATCACCGAGCTGCGGCAGATGCAGGTGCGCCTGAGCATGTCCGAGCGCCTGGCGGTGGTCGGCACGCTCGCGGCGGGGATCGCCCACGAGATCAACAACCCGCTGGCCTTCCTCATGGGCAGCCTGAGCCTGGCCACGCACGCGCTGCGGGCCCCGGCACCGGCGACGGTGGATGCGGAGCTGCTCGCCTCCACGCGCCACCACACCGGCGCGACGCAGGCGCTCGAAGCGCTGTCCCATGCGCAGGCCGGCGCCGAGCGCATCCAGGACATCGTCAAGGACCTGGGCACCTTCGCCCGTCCCACCGCACCTCAGGGTCGCACCGTCGACGTGGAGCAGGTGCTGGAGCTGGCCCTGAAGATGGCCACGGTGGAGATCCGCCACCGGGCCCACGTCGTGCGGGACTACGTGAAGGTGCCGGAGGTCGTCGCCGACAGCGTCCGGCTGGGCCAGGTCTTCCTCAACCTGCTGGTGAACGCGGCCCAGGCCATTCCGGAGGGGGCGGCCTCCCGCCATGAGATCCGCGTGCGCCTCCGGACCTCCGACGAGGGCGTGCTCGTGCAGGTCCAGGACACGGGCCAGGGCATCGCACCGGACGTCCTGGAGCACATCTTCGATCCCTTCTTCACCACGAAGCGGATGGGCCAGGGCCTGGGGCTGGGGCTCGCCATCAGCCACAGCCTGGTCGCCCAGATGAACGGGAACATCAGCGTGGAGAGCACGCCCGGCGGGGGCAGCACCTTCACCGTCCAGCTCCCGGCGTCCTCGGCGCCGCGAGAGGTCCCTGTGGCGCACGCTCCACGCTCTCCCGCCCTGATACCCCGGCGCGGAAGGATCCTCATCGTGGATGACGAGCGGTCGTTCGGGGTGACCCTCCGCCTGCTGCTGATGGACGTCCACGAAGCGGACTACACCCCCCGCGCGAAGGAGGCCCTGGAGTGGATCCGCGAAGGGCGGCGCTACGACGCCATCCTCTGCGACCTGATGATGGCGGAGGTGACGGGGCGGCAGTTCCACGAGGCGCTGCGCGAGGAGCTGCCCGAGCAGGCCCAGCGCATCATCTTCATGACGGGAGGTGCCTACACGCCCAGCTCCCGGGAGTTCGTGGAGCAGACGACCCGCCCCCTCATCACCAAGCCCTTCAAGCGCGAGGCACTCGACGCGCTGCTGGTTCCCCTGCTTCCGTGCGCATGAACTCGCGTCCGCGGCCGGGAGGCGACTCATGCGCGCGTTGCAGCTTCAGAGGCTCACTTCCTCGTGCTGATTCCCGGTGCGGAGCTGGTAGGGGCAGGGACGTATCAGCTCCAGGTTGAGCCGCCCTCAGCCCTTGCGCGCCGCATTGATGGCCGCGATGTCGATCTTCCGCATCTCCATCATCGCGGCGAACACCCGCTTGCGCGCGGCCGGATCCGGATCGCTCATGCCGTCCGACAGGGCGGCAGGGGTGATCTGCCAGGAAATTCCCCATTTGTCCTTGCACCACCCGCACTGGCTCTCCTGCCCGCCGTTGCCGACGATGGCATTCCAGTAGCGGTCCGTTTCCTCCTGATCCCGGGTGCTGACCTGGAACGAGAAGGCTTCGGAGTGCTTGAAGGTGGGGCCGCCATTGAGGCCGATGCACCGGAAGCCCAGCACGGTGAACTCCACCGTGAGGACATCGCCCTCCTTGCCGTCCGGGAAGTCGCCCGGTGCGCGGTGGACGGCGCCGACGGAGCTGCCCGGGAAGGTGCGGGCGTAGAACGCCGCCGCTTCTTCGGCATTGTGCTCGTACCAGAGGCAGAGGACGGTCTTGTTCACGGGGGGCGTCATGATTTCGCTCCTGTCTTCATTCGCCTTGGCGTCTCACGACACCAAACGCGGCGCCAGCGAGGTCCGTCGCGACGACACCCCGTCGCCGCCGGGCACCCCGTGCGGACCTTGCAGCACCGTACCGCCGTTGGCAACGCTGGCGCGCCGCGCCTCGGCGACCGGGTGACGCTGACGGACCGGCGGCCCCCCGGGGCATCACTTCTCCAGGTCGCCGACGATCTTCTGGAAGGGCGACGGCTGGCCGGACACCTTCTGGAAGAAGTTCCGGGCGTCGGTGCCCTCGTCGTAGTTCTTGAAGGCCACGTCGTTGCTGTTCTTCCCGTCGGGCTTCAGGCCCGAGTAGTCCTGGCGGGCCGGCAGGCCGTGCTCGGCGCGGAGGGCGTTCTCGGTCGGGTTGTTCTTCGTGTGCGGCGTGGGGCGCAGGCCGATGGTCTCGAACTCCTCCCGGAGGCGGAGGCGGTCGTCGACGGTCTCCTTCATGTCGGCCGAGTGCGACGGGTACTGCTTGAAGACGGGGGCGTCGGAGTGCTTGCTGGCGGCCAGGGGGCTCACCTGGAGGCCGTTGGACGCGCGCCAGGCGTGGACCGACTCGTGGCCCAGGCTGTTGAAGCGCTGGCCGCCGCCGTTCTCGTTGTACTTGACGTCGCTGGCCGTGCCGGCGCCGGGCTGGCCGTCGAAGCGGTACGCGGGGCGGGTGGACGACAGGGTGCCGTCGTTGCGGGGCACATGCGAGTTGGGCAGCGCCGCGTTGCGGCCCGAGTAGACGTCCATCGCCGTCAGCGGCTGGCGCAGCGTGCCCGTGGCGCCGAGGTTCACGGCCTGGGTGCGGCCGTTGATGTCGTTCAGCATCTGGTTGCCGACGGGCTTGCTCGTCAGGCGGTTGGTGGAGGTGCGCACGTCCTGCGTGAAGTCCGCGAACTGCGCGCCGCTCTGGCCGCTATCACGGCGGGTCCGGATGCCCTGGAGCTTGGGGTCCACCACGCCGTAGTCGGTGGGCTTGAGGTTGTTCTTGCCCGCCTGCAGCTGCTCGGGAGTGGCCAGGGGCTTCGGCTTCGCGGTCTCAGGCTTCGCCGGCAGGCTGTCGCTGCGGGGGCGGGAGGTGGAAGGGGTGGTGCCGGACGACAAGGACGGCTTGGAGAACGAAGAGGAGCGCAGCTTCATGAGTGGCCTCGGCAGTGGAGTGCAGCGACGGACCACCCCTAGTGCACCCCGTATGCCTGCCGTTTCGTGCCTCTCGCGGTCGCAGGCCCTGTCTGGTTCCAGGGGGTTGCGTTGAAGGAAGGGGCCGGCCCTGGTGACTGGAGTCGGAGGCCTGATGTCTGGAGTCATCAGGCCCGGAGCCAGCCATCGGTCACGACCTGTTTTACCCGGGTGATATTGACGGCGTATTTATATCCGGGTAGAAATGGCGTCATGACCGCATTTGATCTGAACCGCGGCGCCGTCGCTCCGGTCGCCGACGAGGTCGACCTCGTCGACCTGTCCGTCACCGGAGTCATCCCGCGCGAGCTCGACGGAACGCTGCTGCGCAATGGTCCGAACCCACTGCGCGGCCGCTTCGAGGGCAACGGCGTGCTGTCGTGGTGGCCGGAAGCGGCGATGCTGCACGCGATTGCATTCGAGGATGGTCGCGCGGTCAGCTACCGGAACCGCTGGGCGCGCACGCGCCGCTGGGCCGACGTGCACTCGCCTGCCCAGGCGCCGCACCTGCCCGACACCAATCCGAACGTGAGCGTGTTGCTGCATGCGGGCGAAGTGCTGGCGCTGGCGGAGGGTGGGGCGCCGTTCGCGATCACGGCCGAGCTCGATTCGCTCGGCGCGCCCCGACGGCACGCCGGGGTTGCCGGCGGGATGACCGCGCATCCGAAGGTTGATCCGCTGACGGGCGAGCTCATCGCGTTTCGCGCGGACTGGCGCGCGCCGTGGCTGCGCTACGGTGTCGCGGACGCGCAGGGTGTGCAGCGCGTCGACGTCGTGGTCGACGTGCCGGCGCCGTCGATGATGCACGACCTCGCGATCACCGCGACCCGCAGCCTGCTACTCGACCTGAATGTCGGGTACGACTTCTCGCTGCTGAAGCAGGGCCACCGGATGCCGCTGCGCTGGCACGATGACCGGCAGGCGCGCATCGGCGTGCTCTCGCGGTACGGCGGCGACGTGCGCTGGTTCGGCATCGAGCCTTGCTTCATCCAGCACGTCGTCAATGCGTATGACCGCGACGAAGCCTGCGTCGTGCTCGATGCGGTCCGCTATCCGTGGTTCTTGCGGCTCGACGCGAGCACGGGCGGGTTCGCGGACAATCCCGTCGGCGTGCTGTGGCGCTATGTGATCGACACGGCGACCGGCCGGGTCGAAGAAGGCCCGCTCGGCGACGGCGGGATTGAACTGCCGCGCATCAACGAGCGCCGGACAGGGCGCCCCTACCGATACCTGTATGCGACCGAGCAGCCGACTCCCGTCGAGATGCGCGGCGTGGTCCGCTTCGATCACGAGCGCGGCGCGACGACGCGTTACTCGTTGCCGCCCGGCGACCAGAACAGCGAGCCTGTGTTCGTGCCACGCCCGGGAGGCGTCGACGAGGACGACGGCTGGCTGATGGTGGTGGTCTATCGTGCGGCGACGGACTCCAGCGACCTCGTGATTCTCGACGCGCGCGAGATCGACGCGGAGCCCGTCGCGACCGTTCACCTGCCGCGCCGGGTGCCCGCCGGGTTTCATGGCGCGTGGGTGCCGCGGATGCGCTGAGTGAGGGATTGCGCAATCCCTCACGGTCATGTCTGGGGTTGAGTCCCGGGCGCGCGCTCAGCTCTCGGCGGAGGGCGTGGACTCGGACGCCTGCGGCCCCTCGCAGACGGGCGCTGCGTCGTCGGAGGTCTCCATCTCCTCGCTCACGGAGGCCTGCTGCGCGCTGGGGGCGCGGCAGTAGTCGACGCAGAATTGCTCGGCGCCGCAGGTGGTGACGACGGCGCCGATGGTGCAGCGGAGGTCGCAGGGCGCGTCGCAGCCACAGTAGCCTTGGCATTGAGCCGCGTCGGCCGGCAGCGGCGCGAGGGCCAGGAGCGAGGCGGAGGCGAGCAGCGACTTGATCACGGTACGCATGGACAGCTCCCTTGGGTGAACTGCCGCGTCAGCCTCAGGGGATTGTGATTCGGAGTAAATACGTGTTTCCGCGTAACGCGGACCAGGCGTCAGATGTCCGGTCGCGGTTCACGGTCACTCGGCACGGCGCAGGGGCGCACGGCTCGCCTGCTGTGAATTCAGGGGAAGCTACGACTTCTCGTTAAGGAGAAGTTGCGGAGAGTGCGTGTTTGGCGCGAGCATGCGGCCCTCACCCTCAAGGAGTGTTCAGCACATGCGAATCCCCCGGACTTCCGGCCGTAGGACGCTGCTCGGAACGCTGCTGTGTACCCTCTCCCTCGTGGCCTGTGGTCCGGCCCCCGAGGCAGAGCCCACCGACAACGCTGCCCTGGGCACGGAGAAGCAGCCCGTCGTCTACGGGACCGACAACCGCACGGACGTGTACGCGCACGCGGACGCCACGCTGCGCGCCCGCGCTCAGCAGTCCACCGTCGCGCTGATGAGCCCTTCGGACTTCAACGCGACCAACCCCAACAACGTCACCTTCAACGCGTCCACGCTGCGCTCCGCGTACAACCTCTGCACCTCCGAGCGCTTCCTGGACGACCCGACCCCGGCCTTCTGCTCCGGCACGCTCATCGACGATGACCTGGTGCTCACGGCGGGCCACTGCATCACCAGCGCGTCGGCCTGCACCAGCACGCGCTTCGTCTTCAACTTCTACCGCACCGCCGCCGGCGCCCTGCAGACGGTGACGACCGCGGACATCTTCTCCTGCCAGGCGATTGTCGCGCGTCAGCAGGCCACGGTGGGCGGTCGCAACCTGGACTTCGCCATCGTCCGGCTGGACCGGCCGGCCACGCCGCGCTTCACGCCCGCCCCCATTCGCGCGGGCAACGCCGCGCTGCCCGTGGGCACCAACGTGACGGTCATCGGCTCGGGCAGCGGCATTCCCTTCAAGATCGACTCGGGCGGCTCGGTGCGTGATGCGCGCGCCGGCACGCTGGACTACTTCGTGGGCACCACGGACACGTTCGGCGGCAACTCGGGCTCGGGCGTGTACGAGAACAACGGCTACACGGTGGCCGGCATCCTGGTGCGCGGCGAGACCGACTACAAGGCCAGCGGGAGCTGCAACGTCGTCAACACCTGCACGGAGACGGGCTGCCGCGGCGAGGACATCACCTACGTTCGGCCGGCCATCGACGAGTTCTGCGCCGTGGCGACCAGCACGCGCCTGTGCGCGGGCTACCCGCCTCCCCCGACGCCGGTGACGTTCACCTTCACCGCCACCAACACCAACAGCGCCAACCAGAACACCGTCAACCGTGACGTCACGCTGGCCGCGGGGCAGACCCTCAAGTTCGGCACCTGCACGGTGCCGGGCGCCTCCGGCACGGGCGACACGTACCTGCGCCTGTACAGCGGAGCCACCCAGGTGACCTCGAACGACGACGCCTGCGGCACGCTGTCCTACGCGAGCTTCAAGGCCACGACGGCGGGCACCTACCAGATCCGCGCCGGTTGCTACAACAGCGGGAGCTGCAGCGGCACGGTGGCGTACACCATCCAGTAGTCCCTGAAGGACCGAAGCGGGCGGTGGCGTCCGTCACCGCCCGCGCCACACGGCCGCCACCCATTCGAGGCGCTGGCGACTTCCGAGGCCCGACGTGGCGGCGGGCCTCGGGGTCGTAGAGCGCCGTGTCAGCGTGCGGTCCCGCTCTCACAACGGTCCACGCAGAAATTGAACTTCTTATCGCAGAAGGCCTTCGCGTCCGGCGTGGTCGCGTTCTGCAGGCAGCCCTGGTGGGTCGCCACGCACCGGTTCCAACACTGTGTGAAGTCCTGGCCCGTGACCTCCGCGTCCTGGATGTCCTCTTCCATTCCGCCACAGCCCGCGATGAGGCCCACCGACATCAATGCCACGATGACAGACAGATGCATGGTTTGTCCTTGAGGGTTGTCCTGGCGTTCGATGCTGCCTTTCAATGATAGGAGTAGCCTCGATCCCAAGGACAGGCGGGGCAGGGTGAGAATGGGAGGAATTGAACGTCTGGATTTACCTTCGTCTGGAGATTTCCGTCCAACGTGTCCCGGCATGTGAGTGTTCAGGGCTCCGACATGCTCACGGTGAAGCCCTCGGGGAGGTCGTTCGTGCCCTCCACGTGCACCGCGGCCATGGCCTTCCACTCCACGTCGACCGTTCCGGGGACCTCGCGGTCCTTCAGCTCGAAGGCGACTTGAGCGGTCCACGCACAGCCACTGTTCAGCGGGCACTCACGGCCGAGCCCCGTCACACTCCGCAGCTTCACGGTGACAGCGGGTTTCAGGACCTCGGACGTGCCTCCCCGGTCGGTCTGGCCGTCGTAGGCGTTGATTGACAGCCGAGGCTGCGCCGTCTGGGTGGGGGTGCTCGGTGTCCATTTCGCGTTTGCAAGCAGGCGCAGATTGCCCACCGCTGGAACCGACGAACCCTCCTTCGCATCCGCACGGACGACCAGTGTGCGCATGACCTTGGTACTGTCCATCGTCAGGCGGACGGGAGTGCCAGTGAGGACGGGAGACAGTTCGTCCCTGGACCGGATCCGCGACGTGGCCACCACGCTGGCGCAGGCCAGCAGCAGCAGCAGCCGTGACGCCCAGGAACGCGCCGCAGTGGGGATTCGCTTGAGCATTGCGGGCTCAATACCACACACGTCCAGCGCGAAGCGCGCTGGGGCAGGGCTCCATCTCCACCGTCTCCCTGGACCACTTGCTGGCCGGCGAGGACGGCCAGAACTCCGCAGCGAACATGGAGACGCGCCCGGGGCTGGTGGACACGACGGCTGCGCGCCACCAGCATGTGGCTGCGCGCCAGGCAGCCCTCACTGCGCTGTCCATGCGCGCGAGCAGCGGGCGCCTGCGCGACACGTCGGTGACGTCGAAGATACCCGCGCTGTTGGCGCCGCGCGCCAGCGCCACGCCGTTGCCGAAGCCGGTAGCGGCGTTGAAGTCACTGCCCACGTCCACTGCGGGCTCGTCGGCGAGCACCACCGGGGTGCGGTCGGCCACGGCCTGTGCCAGCTTCGCGTTCCCCACGGCGTGGGCTACGTTCACGAAATCCCCCGCGTACGCCCCGTCTTCGCATAGCCGAACACCGCGATGCCGTTGGTCGAGTACGCGGAGAGGCCGCTGGCACCGACCCCCTGCGAGGGGAAGGTGACCGCCTTCACCGCGACGTAGGGCCTGGCGGACGTCACCAGCGCGTAGACACCTAGGGTATTCGACACCCTGTCCACGGGGCCGCCGTTGATGAAGAAGGAGTCTGCCTGACAGGCGACCGTCGCTCTGCTCGCTCGGATGCGGGGTCGCTCAGGTCGTCAACGGGGAAACCCGGACTGGAACACCTCCGGCCACGAGCGCATGGGTTGGTCCCTTTCCAAACGGCCGAAGACCGCTCGGCCCTTGAGCAGGGCGTCCCTGGTGAGGCCACATTGACCTGGAACCGAGGCCGCCAGTAAACCGTCCGAGGGGCGGCGGGTCTCAAGGTCAGGGAGGGAGTCCTTTGCAGGCGTCTTCTTCGGCATCACCGCCCGTCTCGCCGCCGCCGTCCCCATCGGATGGCGGACGACGCTCCCGCGAGGGAGGAGAGGACGCGTTGCCGGTGGTGTGGCTCGTGGAGGACAGCGCGCTCGAGCGTGAGCGTGCCCGGAGGGTGTTGGAGGGGCACTGCGTGCTGGAGGCCTTCGCCGAGGGCCCGACGATGCTGGAGAAGCTGGCGCTCGGGGCACGTCCCGCGCTGGTGCTGCTCGACCTGAACCTGCCGGGGATTTCGGGCATCGAGCTGCTGCGCTTCCTTCGCACCCAGTTGGACGCGGCGGAGCTGCCGGTGTTGATGCTCACTGGGGCGGGGAGCAAGGCGGACGTGGTGGAGAGCCTCCTGGCGGGGGCGAACGACTACGTGACGAAGCCGTATGATCCTTCGGAGCTGATCGCCCGCGTCACGTCGCAGCTGCGCACCCAGCAGCTCCACCAGCGGCTTCAGCAGGCGGAGGAGGGGTTTCGCCGGCTGGCGGCGCACCTGCCGGACGTGGTGGCCCGGTTTGACCGGCAGCACCGCCACATCTTCGTCAGCCCCAGCATCCGTCGGTTCACGACCGAGCCGGTGGAGCACTTCCTGGGGAAGACCAACGCCGATCTGGGGATGCCCGCGGAGCGGGTCCATCAGTGGGGCGCCGCCATCGACGAAGCCTTCACCGGCCGCGAGGTGGTCATCGAGTTCGAGTTTCCCGGTCTTGAGGGGCAGCGGGTGATGGAGTCCCGCCTGCTCCCGGAGCGTGATGCGCGGGGCAACGTGCTGTCGGTGTTGTCCATTGCCCGGGACGTCACCGACGAGCGGATGCGGGCCGAATACGAGCGTCACCTGATTGGCATTGTCAGCCATGACCTGAAGAACCCGCTGGCGGCCATCCTGATGCAGGCGACGGTGGGGCTGCGTCGCGCCCGCGAGGATGCGGGCACCCGCGACATCCTGGAGCGCATCCGCCGGACGGCAACCCGGGCCACGGGGCTGGTGAGCGACCTGTTGGACTTCACGCGGACGCGCCTGGGCGGAGGGTTGCCGCTCGTCACGAGTCATCAGGACCTGCGCGACGTGGTGGCGCAGGTGCTGGAGGAGTCGCGCGTCGCGCGGCCCGACCGCCGGTTGCGCTGGGAGGTGCAGGGGCAGACCGAGCTCGTGGCGGACGGCGAGCGGCTGGCCCAGCTCGCGGCGAACCTGCTCGCCAATGCCTTGCAATACAGCCCGGCGGAGTCGGAGGTCCGGGTCCAGCTGGAGGGATTGCCGGAGGCGGTGGTGCTCACGGTGCATAACGAGGGAGCGCCCATCCCGGCGGAGGCGCTCGCGAGGCTCTTCGAGCCCTTCCAGCGGGCCAGCGCGGAGCAGGATCGCAGCGGGCGCAACGTGGGGTTGGGGCTCTACATCGTCCACCAGATCGCGCGCGCCCACGGCGGCCAGGTCATGGTGCGCTCCTCGCACGAAGAAGGAACGACCTTCGTGGTGAAGCTGCCGCGCGTCCGGGCGGCTGCCTCACCGTAGCGGCATGTGGGGATTCCTCCATGCGCGCCGGACATGCCGTCGCCATCGCCGCCCTGCTTCGCACACGGGCGCGAGCGCGGCGCCGGGTTACTCGAGGGTCGGGGCCTGGCTCATGCCGGCCGTCGGATCCGCGCTGCCCTGGCCGAGCGCGCCGCCCAACAGCGAGCTGCCCGCGGAGCCAACGGCGCCGACGACGCCCGTCACACCCTGGGCCACGCCCTGCACGCCCTGGCTCACGGCCTGCACGCCCTGGGTGGCGGCCTGCACCAGCTCGGTGAGGCTGCTGATCACCGAGACGACGCCCTCCAGCAGCTTGCCAATGCTCTCGGTCTTGCTGCCCCCGGCCGGAGAAAAGCCGTCCGTCTGGAGCGACTGCATCATGGGGGAGGCGAGCGTGGAGTCAGGCAGCTGGGCGCCGTTGGGCAGCGAGGGCGCGGAGAGCGTGGCGCCCGGCAACTGAGCGCCGCCCTGCAGGAAGGGCGAGGCGAGGTCCGTCAGCTGGGCGCCGGTCTGCAGGAAGGGCGAGGCGAGGTCCGGCAACTGGGTGGCGGCGTCGAGCAGCGAGGACTTGGAGAACTTGGAGTCTGGCTTCTGGGGCGCGTTCGGAGCGTTGGGCGAGGAGGGCTTCGCGTCCGGCTTCTGGGGCGCGTTCGGCGAATTGGGCGAGGACGGCTTCGTGTCGGGCTTCAGGGACGCGTTCGGCGAGTTGGGCTTGGCATCCGGCTTCTGGGGAGCGTTGGGGGTGCTCGGCTTGGAAGACGGGAGGTCCTGCGCGGGGGGACGGCGGATGGCGTTGGTGGAGAAGCCGCGACCGGAGGAGATCTTCATGGGGGAGCTCGTTTCGGAAGAAGAGGGTGGGACCGCGTTCAGCGTTGAGTCCACCCATAGCAGCGGGCATGCCAGGCCCTTCGAAGCCCCATTGCGCGCCCAACCCATTGATCTCACTGGGGCCGCGTGTGGCGCGGCCGCCGTTCCCCCAGGCAGGACCTGGTGACTGCCGTCACGGCCTGATGTCTCCGGTCATCAGGGGGCGGCAATGGAGAGGGGCATCACGCTGCTGACGACCCGATTGAAAGACATCGTCCGCCTGGCGTTGGCCTCCGCTCCAAACCCTGGCACCGACGACGACGCTGTTGTGCCCGGGGCCGAGCCCGCGGACTGACCCGGACCCGTGGGGACGGACCATGCGTTTCGGTGAAGGGCGCTCTATCCTCCCGCGCATGAAGACCCAGACACCGGATGTGGATGGCGAGCTGGATGATCCCCGGCTCGCGCGTGACGGCTTCGACGCGGCCAGCTTCCGTGCGCTGCTCGCCCGCTACCAGCGCGGGGAGCTGACGGAGTCCCAGTCCCTGGCGGGCCCCCTCGAACCGCCACGGCCGGGGGATGTCCAACCGCTGCCGGGCGAGGGCACCCCTGCATACGAAGCCTGCCGTGCGGCGGGGGAGCAGGCCTTCCGCGAGGGCGCGGTGGCCGCCCTGGTGGTGGCCGGCGGGGCGGGGACGCGTTTTGGCGGGGGCGTGAAGGGGCTGGTCCCCGTCCTGGGGGAGCACACCTTCCTGGACCTCAAGCTCGCCGAGGCGCGCCGGTTGGGCGAGCGGCTGGGTCGCCCGGTGCCGGTGGCGGTGATGACCTCCTTTCTCACGCACGAGGTCATCGCCGCGCACCTGGAGGCCCGGGGGCTGGGGCGGGACGTGTTCCTCTTCCGGCAGCGGATGCTTCCCCGGCTCACGCCGGAGGGCGCCTTGTTCCGGGAGGCGGACGGGCAGCTGTCCTTCGCCCCTTCTGGCCATGGGGACGTGTTCCGCGCCCTGCGCGAGAGCGGGGTAGGGCAGACGCTGCGCCAGCGCGGCGTGCGCTGCATGTACTTCTCCAACGTGGACAACCTGGCGGCGACGCTCGACCCGGTCGTCATCGGGATGCACCTGCAACGGGGCTGCGACATGACGGTGGAGGTGACGCCGCGGGCCAACCCCAGTGGCGCGCTGGACGCGGGCGCCGCGCCGGTGCGCGTGGCCGGCCAGCTCCAGCTCGTGGAGAAGGTGGACCCCACGCGGCATGCCTTCATCTCCACCAACAACATCACCTTCCGCTTGGAGGCGATGCTGAACGAGGCGCTGCCCATTCCCTACCGGGTGGTCCCCAAGAAGGTGGACGGCGCGCCCGTCCTCCAGTTCGAGCAGGTGACGGCGGAGGCCAGCAGCCTCACCCGGCCGGATGGCCAGCCGCTCCTGTCGGTCGCCTTCATCGAGGTGGGGCGCACGGACCCCGCGACGAGCCGCTTCGAACCGGTGAAGGCCCCGGATGACCTTCCCCGGGTGGCTGAGCGCCTGCGGCCGCGGCTGGAGTCCTTGCGTTAGGGGCTTTCGCCACGAGCGGGGCGGAGCGCCGCGAGCGGCTGCTCAGCTCCTGGCGGCCGGCGGCGGCATGGGGGGCGCGGTGCGCTGCCACGCCTCCAGCTCCTGCACGCGCCCCAGCCAGGCCCGGAGGTTCGCGTAGCCTTCGAGGGGCAGGCGCGCAGGGCCCGCGAGGGCGAACGACGCGGCGAGCGAGAAGTCCGCGAGCGTCAGTCGATCCTGCGCGACCCACGTCCTGGCCGCCAGGTGCGAGTCCAGTACGGGCGCGGTCTGGGCGAAGAGGGCCTCGCCGCGCGCGACCTCAACGGGGTCCGGCGGCCCGCGGCCGGTGCGCTGCTTCACGAAGTTCTCCTGGACGAGCACGGTGTTCGCCGGGGCCATGTGGGACGAGCACCAGAACAGCCAGCGGTTCACGTCGGCGCGGCCCTGCGCGTCCGTCGGGAGCAGGGTCTGCCTCGGAGTCTTCTCGGCCAGGTACACCATGATGGCGCGCGACTCCCAGAGCACGAAGCCGCCGTCGTCCAGGACGGGGACGCGCCCGTTGGGGTTGATGCCCAGGTACGACACCTCGCGCTGCTTGCCCGTGGTGAGGTCCACCAGGATGCGCTCGAGGGGAATGTCGAGGTGGGCGGCCACGAGCAGCACGCGGCGCGAGTTTCCGGACAGGGGATGGAAGTAGAGCTTCAAGACGGACCTCTGGGAGGCACGGGTGGAGGGAGAGGACCTATCCACCCGGAGTGACAAGGGTCTGTCAGGTATCGTCAGGGGCGCGGTGAAGGAGGCGGGAGGGTCAAGGGCAGTCCTGATTGACACCCACGCACCTCGTGCAGCACCCGCACTCATCCTGGTCGCAGCACTGCCTGCCCTCGCAGCGGTTGCAGCGTCTGTGCTCGCAGTTCGGCTCCACGCTGCAAACGCCGTCCGTGCACTCGCCCGAGAAGCATTGGCCGTTGCAGCACGCCTGGCCGACGTCCCCGCAGGTCCTGCAGACGTTCTGCACGCACCGGCCGCCCGATGAACAGGAGCTCCCGCCGCAACAAGGCTGTCCGCTGCCCCCACACGGGGTGCAGACGTTGTTGATGCACTGCCCGGTGTTGCAGGTGCTTCCGCCGCAACAGAGCTGACCGTTTCCACCGCACGCCGTGCAGACATTCCGGATGCACTGGCCGGAACCGCAGAGGTCTCCCACGCAACACGCCTGGCCATTGCCTCCACAGGGGACACAGGCGTTGTTGAGGCAGCGCCCCTCGCGGCAGGCATTGCCACCGCAGCAGGTCTGATTGAGGCCGCCGCATGCCGCGCAGACTCCCGTCACGCATTGCCCCGTCGCGCAGACGTCTCCGGGGCAACAGGGCTGGCCGGGCTCGCCGCACGCGGCGCAGAGGTCTCGCCGGCACACGCCGGCGGAGCAGGCGTCGCCATTGCAGCAAGGTTGATTGGTGCCACCGCACTCCCGGCAGACATTGGACACGCACACCCCGGCCGGGCAGGAGTTCCCGTCACAGCAGGGCTGGCCGTTCGCCCCGCATGCGCCGCAGACGTCGTTGGCGCACACGGCATCGCTGCAGAGTCCTCCGTTGCAGCAGGGCTGGCCGTCACCGCCACAGGCGACGATGGGAATCTGGTTGGCGTTCACCTTCTGGCCGTTCCACCGCACCTCGAGCTGAACCGCGTCCTTCAATTGGCGGTTCGCCATCATCGTCGCCACGTTGACCGCGTAGTGGTAGTTCGTCTCGCGGTTTCCCATGCGGCGGATCTCCGCCTCCGAGCCGTTCGCATACAGGATGACGACGGACGGCTCCTGCGTGTCGAACAAGCTGAGGTCCACCCCGGAGAGGCTGAGGAACGTATCGGGCTTCCATTGGGCGACGTTGATGCCGACCGGATCCGCCGAGCAGATGATTGGCGTGAAGGGCTCCATCGGCCGGTCGGTGATGCCCTTGTACTTCTGGCTGTTCAGGAACCCCGCGAGGGCGTTCTTCAGCGAGATGCGGGCGTGCGTGTTGAAGATGTCAATCTGGCAGTTGCCGCTCTCCTGGGCGAACTGCCCCCCTTCCTTCGCGAGGTAGCTGGCATGGTTGCTGAGCGCACGCAGATCGCTGACGAGCTGTTTCTCCATGTTGAGCGCATCCTGCGCGGCACGTCGCTGCGCGTCGCTGACGTGCAGCGCGATCTTCGCTTCAATGTCCTTGGTGTCCTTCGCGAGCTGCTGCTCGGTCGCGGCGAGGTCAGCCGCGAGACTGGACTCCAGGCTCGTGAGTGTCGTCTGCCATGACGCCGACTGCCCTCCCAGCGTCTCCACGGCCTTGGACAGCGTCGCGTTGACCTTCTCGACGTTCTGGTCGATGGAGGCTCGCATCCCGTTGATGGCTTTCGCCAGGTCCCCGATACCGCAGGCTGTCCCCAGAACGAAGGCCAGCGCGCCCATCATGAGCCACGGCCCGACGGATGGTTTGAGTCTCATGCCATGCCCCCCAGCGACGCGGCGGCATCCTGTCATGGGCACCCATTGCGGTAGACACGGAAGCGGAGTGTGTCGTCCCACGGACCGCCCGGTGTCCGCCAACGTCACCCGCGCTACACCGTTCCTGCCCCTCCGGGATGGCAACAGGCTGTTCTTGTTGTCGACTTCCGACTCGAGCCGCAGGGCCCCCGTGGCCTCCTCCTTCGCGAGGGCACGGACTGAAGAAGAACATCAGGAAGACGAAGCCACCCGTGCCGAGATAGCCACTCAGCCAGGTGATGATGCGCAATAGAGTGATCTGTCCTAGAGTGGGCCTTGCAAGGGGGGCTGGTTCAACGGGCACGATGCCGCTTCCCCCCGAGAACAGCCTCCATGCGCCATGTCCTCGTCCTGCTCGCGGTCACCTTCCTCGCGTGTTCCTCGGAACCTTCACCCGTTGACGGCGGGCCCGATGCTGGGCCGGTGAACACGGCCGATGCTGGCACGAGCGATGCCGGAGCACCTGACGCGGGCGGGCCCGATGCGGGCGTGACCTGTGGCCCTGGAAACTGCGCGGGCTGTTGTGACAGCACCGGCCAATGTCACGCGGGCACGGAGAACACCGCCTGCGGCCTGACGGGGACGGCGTGCAGCGACTGCCTCACCGCCGTCTGCGTCACGGGCCGGTGCGAGACGCCCGTGGAGCCGCTCGCGGGTGACACCTGCGCCGCTCCCGTCGAGCTGCGCGTGGACTCGGAAGGCTTCGCGAGCGCGACCGTCGACCTGCGCGGCCTGGCCGACGACACCGCCGCGAGCTGCGGCACCGGCGGCGAGGATGCGGTCGTCGCCTTCGACGTCCCGGAGAATGGCACCTTTGTCGAACTGGTCGTGCGCTCGGATGACGACGGGGTGCGGCCCCTCGTGGCCCTGCGCGGCGACTGCGCCCAGGGCGGCTCGGAGTCCCGGTGCGAGCTCGCCCCCGCGGGCTCCCGGAGCGCGCGCCTCACCACGGTGGCACCGCGCGGGCGCCTCTTCGCGTGGGTGGAGGCGGTCGGCACCGCGCGCTCGCCCCTCCATGTCGAGCTGCGGCTGTCTCCTCCCAGGGTGGGTGACACCTGCGCCACGCCCCGCGCGCTCACGCTGTCCGGCGGGAACGCCACGCTCCAGGATGATCTCCGCCGCTACGCGCCTGACGGGCTCAGCTGCGTCCAGGGCGCGCGCGACGCGGTGTACACCTTCACGCTCGCGGCCCCGGCGATCGTGAGCGCCTCCGTCACCTCGCGCACGGCCGGGTTCGACCCCGTGCTCACGGTGGGCCTCGGCTGCACGGGCCCGACCTGCAACGCCTCCGGGCTGGGGGGCTCGCACTTCGAAGGTGAGCTCTTCACGGGGACGTACTCCCTCATCGTGTCCTCGGAGACCCTCGCCGCCGGTGAGTTCGACCTCGCGCTCGGCACCCGGCCACCGCCCAATGGGGAGGTCTGCTCGGAGGCCTCCCTGCTGACCTTTGATTCCAACCGCCAGGTCACCACCTGGGTGCCGACCCAGGGCCGCGCGGACGACTTCACGCTGGACTGCATGGACGGGACGCCCGGGCCCGACTCCGTCTATCGCTTCCGGGTGGACCAGACGAGCGACCTCTCCGCGACCTTCGACGACGGCCTGCTCTCTTCTTCCAACGTGATCGCACTGCGCTCGGCGTGTGATGGCGCGGACATGGGCTGCGGCCCGGCGCTCTCCTACGCCAACCTCCCTCCGGGCGAGTACCTCCTCTTCACGGACTCGTCCTCCTCCGAGACCCGCCCCCTCCCGCTGTCGGTGCAGCTCACCGGAGCACGCCCCCAGGGCGAGACGTGCGGGCGTCCCATCCGCCTCGTCCTTTCGAACGGCGGGGCTGGCGGCACCGCCCGGATCACCGACACCCTGAGCGGCGCGACGGACGACGTGCCCGAGGATTGCGGTGCGACCGGCACCGTGCCCGAGCGCATCTACGCGCTCGTCATCGACCGGACCCTGCTCGTCAACGCCACCGCGACGCGGACGGGCACGAGCGGCTCGCTCGCCCTGCGTCTCATGGAGCGACGCCACTGCGGAACGCCGTACTCCACGTCCTGCCAGGAGGGGACGACCGCCACCGTCCAGAAGCTGCTGCCCGCGGGCACGTACTTCTTCGTCGTCGAGTCCGACACCGGTGTCGACTACACGCTCGACGTGCGCGCGGCGGGGCCTGCCGAGGGGGAGTCCTGCCTCAATCCCGTCGGCTTCGACTTCCCCGCGGGGGGCGGCACGCGCACGCACGAGGCCACCACGAGTGGCAGCTCGCAGGAGAACCACAACAATGCCTGCATGGGCGACGACCTGCCCGACCGCGTGTACAGCCTCACGCTCACCGACCCCGTTTCGAACGTGGTGGCGACGGCCACCGCCCAGGGCTCGAACAATGCCCCGGCCCTCATCCTCGTTCCGGGCTGCACGGAGATCCTGGGCCAGGCGCAGAACTGCAATCCCACGGTCCAGGCCTCGCGCGTGCTCCACCAGACGGCCGTTCCCGCGGGCACCTACTTCCTCTGGGTGAAGGGCCCGAAGGTGGCTGGCACGGGCTACCGCCTGGACGTCTCCGTGACGCCGACCCCGGAAGGCGACACCTGCTCGGTCGCGACCCCGGTGACGCTGTCCGAAGGACCGGCCGGAGGCATGGCCAGCCTCACGGGCACGACCGTGGGCATGGCGGACGACCTCACCGCCTGCAACGTGCTCAGCGAACTCCCGGATCATCTCTACTCCCTCACGTTCGACCGCGAGCTGGACGTGAAGGTGAAGATGACGTCCGCGCAGGCGGCGGCCCGGGGCATGGTGTCGCTCGTCGACGCCACGTGCCAGGTGTCCGGCTACGTGTGCAGTCCATGGGAGGCGACGAACGTGACGACCCTGCGCGCGGGCAGCCTGGGCGCGGGTACCCACTTCTTCTCGGTGGACCACGTCACGGGCGGACCCGACGCGTACGCGCTCGAGGTCTCCGCGGCTCCGCATCAGCCGGGAGAGACGTGCGCGAACCCCCGTCCGCTCGTGTTCTCCGAAGGCGCCGCGGGAGGCACCGCGGTCCTCGCCTTCGACGCGCATGACTTCTTCGATGATCCGAGCGTCGACTGCTATGGCAACGGGGCGGACGCGTTCTTCACGTTCACCATCGACCGGGTGCTCGACCTGTACGTGGCCGTGCCGCGCGATGCCTCCACCGGGACGCCGCTCCTGTCCCTGCTCAAGAGCTGCGGCGAAGCGCTGTCGTGTGAGCCGGTCTTCCAGTCCTCGGGGCCATTCGCGCGGGGCAGCCTGCAGCCGGGCACGTACGTCCTCGCCGTGGACTTCGACTACGCGCAACACGAGGGGCCCCTGACGCTCCAGGCCTCGCTGACGCCGCCCACCCCCGGGGACACCTGCGAGGTCGCCATTCCGCTCGGCCTCTCCCCGGAGGGTGGCACCGTCGTGGTCCCAGGCACCTTCGCGGGCGCCTTCAACAACCACGATGGAAGGTGCACGTTCTACTCTCCGGACCGCGTCTACTCCTTCACCACCACCCAGCCGATGAGCTTCATCGCCGAGGCCACCACCGGCTCGGGCACGAAGGCACCGGCCCTCACGCTGCGCGGCGGCACCTGTGACGGCGCGGAGTCCACCTGCGGCGCGGGCGGCAAGGCGCGGTCGTCCATCCGCGCCACGGACCTGGCGCCGGGCACCTACTACGTGTTCGTGGACAAGGCGTCCTACGACGCCCCTGTCGACTACTCGTTGAAGGTGTCCCTGGGAGCACGTCCGGCGGGTGACGTCTGCGCCAGCGCGCTCCCCCTGGGGCTGCCGACGAGCGGCCCCGGCCAGGTCACCGTCCAGGGCGACACGGGGGGCTTCTTCCACGACCTGACGCCCTCATGCGGGACATCGTCCGGGACGCGCAACGCACCGGACTCCGTCTACACCTTCACCACCACGGCGAAGATGAACCTGCGCCTGGCCACGAAGGCCCTCACCCCCGGGTTCCGGCCCACCGTGTCGCTGCGCCGGGGTTGCGGCGGCTCCGACACCGACCTGCGCTGCGCGTGGACTCCCGACTACGCGCCCGACACGTGGACGAGCTACCGCGACCTGCCCGCGGGCACGTACTACGTCGTCGTCGACGGCTATGACGCCACCCAGGTGGGCGCCTTCGAGCTGGTGGCGCGCCTGTCCCCGTCGGGGCAGGTGGGGGAGAGCTGCACGAGCCCGGAGCCGGTGACGCTCTCCCAGGACACCTACGGCCGCGCGACGCTCACCCGCTCGTTCCCCGACTACTTCGAGGACCACCAGGACTGCTGGAGCTTCGATGGCAGCGACGCTGTCTTCGCCGTCACCACCGACCGCCCGCGGCGCCTCCATGCCCGCGCCAAGGGCTCGCCGGCCACGACGCAGCCGGTGCTGTCCGTCCGGGGCAGCCCCTGTGCCAGCTCGAGCTCGCAGCTCGCGTGCGAGCGCGCCTCGCTGGACGGCCTCTCGCGCGCCTCCGCGGACCTGCCGGCCGGCACCTCGTACCTCATCGTGAAGTCGCCCCTGGCGAACCCCACGGGCACCTTCCAGCTCGACGTGGAGGTGGACGACTTCGCGCCGGGTGACGTCTGCGCGGGTGCCATCCCCGTGGCCTTCTCGAATGGAGCGGCGGGCGGCACGGCGACCGTCTCCCTCTTCGACCCGGCCGCGCATGGCTCGGACGTGAAGCTGTCGTGTGATTCCAGCAACCGGCCCGACACCTTCTTCACCTTCACCACGGATAGGATGCTCAACCTGTCGGCCACGCTCCGGCGCCAGAACACGAGCGACACGTTCTCCATGGGGCTCGTGGCGGGCTGCGGAGGGACGGAGGCGGTGTGCCGCGCCACCGGCTTCTCCACGTCGCCGCTGGTGCTAACGAAGAGCGCCCTGCCCGCGGGCACCCACGTGCTCGTCGTCCGCGGAGGCACGAACTTCAGCGTGGATCTGTCGCTCACCCCGTGAGCGGCCGGTAGGGGAGGACATCCTCATCCATGACCGACTGAGAGGAACGCTCGGCAAGGCCCGCTCGAATGGGTGAGGGCCGTTCAGGGGTCCGAGCGCACGTGCCAGGGCTGGCACGTGCGTGGGGACGCCCCTGGGGACGCGGATGTCAGGGCCCTCACCAACTCCGGTTCAGCCCTCACGGGCCTTGCGCCGGTACTCGCCGGGAGGCACTCCCATCTCCCGCCGGAAGGCCCGGTTGAAGGCGAACTCGGACTCGTAACCCACGCGGCTCGCGATGGCCGCGAGCCCGTCCTGTCCCTCACGCAGCGCGTGCGCGGCCTCCTGCATCCGAAGCCGCGTGAGGTACTCATGAGGCGCCACGCCCACTTCGCTGGCGAAGCGCCGCGCGAGCGTCGCCCTGGAGGTCCCCGAGCGCCGCGCCAGCTCGCTCACGGTCCAGCTCCGCCCCGGCTCCGCGTGCATCCAGCCCAGGGCGCTGGCGAGCGTCCGGTCTCCGAGCGCCCCCAACCAGCCCGCGCCACCCGGCGGCTGCGCGTCTGCCCACGCACGAAGCACCTGCACCAGGAGGATGTCGAGCAACCGGGAGACGATGACCGAGGAGCCTCGTTCTCCCCGCGCATACTCCCGTTCGAGCATCGACACCGTGGGCAGCAGGGCACGCGCGTCCTCGGAAGCCCCCCGCAGGTGGACCCGCTCGGGAAGCAACCGCAACACGGGATGCGCCCCCGGCTCGTCGAACGCGAAGAAGCCGCAGAGCATCCGCGACTCCACGCCGTCCCCGCCCAGCACATACGAGGAAGCCCCTTCTCCACGTGTCGCCAGCCAGTCCTCCACGCGAAGCTTGGGGCTGCGGGGCGAGTCCGCCACGGCATGCCCGTCACCGCGCGGCAGTAGCACGACATCCCCCGGCCCCAGCGTGACGACGTCCCGGCCCTGCGTGAGGTGACAGGAGCCCGCGATGACCAGATGCAGGGTCGCCGTGGTCGTGGGAGCGAAGCGCAGCCCCCAGGGGGCCCGCGCCACGGTGCGGCAGTAGAGCTGCCCTCGCAGACGGGTGCGCTCGAGGATCTGCCCCAGCAGGTCGGAAGCATGCGAGAGGTCCATGCCCTTGAGGCTAGCAGCGGGCTGCCCTCAGCGCTCACGGCTTGAGCGTCTCAGACAAAAGGTTGAGCTGTCCGCGAATGGCGACTCCGAGGCCTGCACGTCACATTTCCAGCCATGAAAGACACCCGCGTTTCAGCTGGAGGCCTCATGAATCCGAATCCCTCACAATTGCCCTGGAGGCTCACTTCGCCCACGGCCTTGTTCACCTTGCTGCTGGGCGGCTTCATGCTGTTCCTCAGCCTCCGGGCCGTGCTGGACCCGGTCAGCGCGGCCCGGGGCTTCGGTCTGGCCGACTCCGGGAGCGAGGTCATCCCCTGGCTGTACGTCAAGGCGGGCAGGGACCTCGGCCTGGCACTGGCGATGTTCGCCCTGGTGGCCATCCGGCAGCGAAAGGCCGCGGGCGTGTTCGTCCTCGCGTGCATCGTGATGCCCACCGTGGACGCGCTGACCGTGCTGCACGGCGGTGCTTCGCTCGCCTTCGCGCTCGCGGTCCATGGAAGCGCGGTGGCCTACGGAGTCGTGCTGGCCGCCGCGCTGCTGCGGCCCCAGAAGGTCACTTCTTGATGCATCGATCCGCACCTGCTCGACTACGAGGGCGGGCAGTTCCTCGACGGGGCGCTGCACGTGTTCTCGTGTCGCGAGCGGGTCTGCGAGGTGACGTTTGAGGCCCTGGTGTGCTCTCCACCTCTGCCCGGCTGGCGCGGGGCCTCTCAATGCACCGCGGGAGGCTGCTTCTCCGCGGCGGGACGCTCCTCCCGCGCCTCCACCGGCTCGAACCGGAACTCCCCGTCCCGGAAGTCCACGCGCACCCGGTTCCCCTCTTGCAGCGTTCCGCTGATGAGGGACTCGGAGATGGGTCCCTCGATGGCGCGCTGGATTTCCCGCCGCAGCGGCCGGGCTCCGTAGCCAGGATCCCATCCGCGCTCCAGCAGCGCGTCGATGGCCGCAGGCGTCGCCTCCATCTGGATGTCCTGGCCGTGGAGCAGGCGCCGCGTCTTCTCCAGCATGAGGTTGACGATCTCGCGCAACTGGGGGCGGTTGAGAGGCTCGAACACCACCGCCTCGTCGATGCGATTGAGGAACTCCGGCGGGAAGTGCCCCTTGAGCACCGTCATCACCCGGTCACGGATGCGCTCCTGCGACTCCTGGCGCGCCGTCATGTCCTGGATGAGCTGCGAGCCCAGGTTGCTGGTGCCGATGATGACGGTGTTCTTGAAGCTCACCGTCCTCCCCTGGGCGTCGGTGAGCCGCCCGTCGTCGAGCACCTGCAGCAGGACGTGGAACACGTCGGGGTGGGCCTTCTCCACCTCGTCGAAGAGGAGTACTGCGTAGGGGCGCCTTCGCACGGCCTCGGTCAACTGCCCGCCCTCGTCGTAGCCGACATAGCCCGGTGGGGCACCCACCAGCCGGCTCACGGTGTGCTTCTCCATGTATTCGCTCATGTCGAAGCGGATGAGCGCCTTCTCGTCCCCGAAGAGCTGCTCCGCGAGCGTCTTGGCCAGCTCCGTCTTGCCCACCCCCGTGGGGCCCAGGAAGAGGAAGGAGCCGATGGGCTTGCTCGGGTCCTTGAGGCCGGCCCTCGCCCGGCGGATGGCCTGCGAGAGCACGCGGATGGCCTCGTCCTGTCCGATGACGCGCTCGTGCAGCCGCTGTTCGAGGTAGGTGAGCTTCTTGCGCTCGTCCTCGGTCATCTGGGTCACCGGGATGCCCGTCATCCGCGAGAGCACCTCGGCGATGTCCGTGTCCCGCACCTCGGGCGTCTCCTCGCGCTTGGTCGAGCGCCACTCCTTCTGCTCCGCCGCCGCCGCCTTCTGGGCCGCCTCCAGCCGTTGCTCGCACTCCCGGACGCGCCTGGTGTCCTTGCGGTCGCGGGCCTCGTCGAGCGAGCGCCTGGCCCGCGCCACCTCCTGCTCCGCGTCCGTCAGCCGCTGGGGGCGCGCCGTCTGACGCAGTCGCACGCGCGCGGCCGCCTGGTCCACCAGGTCAATGGCCTTGTCCGGTAGGAAGCGCCCCTGCACGTACCGGTCGGACAGCTCCACCGCGGCCACGATGGCCTCCTCCGTGATGCGCACGCGGTGGTGCGACTCGTAGCGGTCCTTGAGTCCCTCGAGGATTTCGATGGCCTGCTCGGGCGTGGGCTCGGGCACCAGGACTGGCTGGAAGCGGCGCTCGAGCGCGGCGTCCTTCTCGATGTTCTTGCGGTACTCGTTGAGGGTCGTGGCCCCGATGACATGCAGCTCTCCACGGGCCAGCGCCGGCTTGAGCATGTTGCCGGCGTCCATGGCTCCCTCGGCGGCACCCGCCCCCACCAGTGTGTGCACCTCGTCGATGAAGACGATGACCTCCTCGCTGTGGTCCTTCACCTCGTCAATCACCTTCTTGAGCCGCTCCTCGAACTCGCCGCGGTACTTGCTGCCCGCCAGCAGTCCGGAGAGGTCCAGTTGCAGCACCCGCTTGTTGCGCAGGGTGTCGGGCACGGACTCAGAGGCGATGCGCTGGGCGATTCCCTCCGCGATGGCCGTCTTGCCCACCCCCGGCTCGCCGATGAGGCAGGGGTTGTTCTTGGTGCGGCGGGAGAGGACTTCGAGCGTTGTCTCGATCTCGTTCGCCCGCCCCACCACAGGGTCCAGCTTGCCTTCGGAAGCCAGCTCCGTCAGGTCCCGGCAGTACTCGTCCAGTGAGGGCGTGTCCGACCGCTTCTTCTCCGCCCCCGGGGCGAGCGCCTCCTTGACGGCCTCGCGCGACCTCTGATGGTTGGCGCCCATTTCGCGCAGGATTTCCGACGCCGTGCCCTCTCCCTCCTGAAGCAGGCCCAGCAGCATGTGCTCGGGGCCCACATAGGAGTGGCCGAGCGCGTAGGCCTCCTCATAGGCGAGTTCCAACGCGCGCTTTGCATTGGGTGACAGCTCCGGCCGCTCCATCGGCCGCTTGCCCCGGCGCATCTCCGCTTCAGCGCGGGTGGCCACCCGGGCCGGATCGAGCTTCAGTCGGGTGAGGACCTCGCGGCCACGCGGGTCCCGGGCAATCGCCGCGAGCAGGTGCTCGGTGTCGATGCCCGGTGCGCCCGCCTGCTGCGCGGTCTCGAAGGCGGAGGCGAGCACCCGGCGGGTGTCCTCGGAGAAGGCCTCGGTGATGTCGTAGCGCTCCACCGGCTGCCGGATGGACTGGGGTGTATCGCCCGTTCCCCCGAAGTCATCGTCGTCGAAACCACTGAAGAACTGGTCGAACAGGGACGTGCCCAGCCCCATGCGCCCGAAACGCGAGCGCTGGCTGGCGCACACGTCACACAGTTCCTCAGTAGTCCTCCGGTTGCCTGTCACCCGGGTGACCCGGGTCGTCGCCGGGCGCTGCTGACACAGTTGGCAAAGGTCGGCCATTGCGTTGGGTCCCCTACAGGGCTGTCACATCCGCGGCGCCCCGTGTCTCGAATGCTGGTGAACCTGGAGACCGCGGCGCGACCCCACCAGTGAGCGCCGAGCAACCGCTCTCTCTTCCCCAGGGGCATGCAGTCCTCCGCAGCGCGCCTGCCCTGCGCCAGACGTGCGCAAGGCGGCGCAAGCGAAGCGGGCAGGAGGACGCGTTGAAGAGCGCACGAGCGTAGCGCTCGGCCCTCTCCCAGTCCGTCTCCTCGCGTCAGGGTTGCTGCGCTCCTTCAACCATGGAAATGGGGCGGTGCCTGGAACAAGCCCATGCGCGGCACGCGGTCGCCTTCCCAGGGGAGCCCTGTCATCGGCTCGAGCTGTGGCCCCTGCCGGTCCTCGATGGCGGCGAGCAGCGCCTCGGCTGTGTAGCCGCCGTTGTGGCGCTCCCCGTTGAGGAAGAAGCTCGGGGTGCCGTTCACGCCGCTGCGCACGCCCTCCATGAAGTCGCGGCGAACCTTGGAAAGATGGCGGTGCTCCTGGAGGTCACGAGTGAAGCGGCCCATGTCGAGCCCCAGGTCGGCCGCGTAGGTCAGCAGCGCGGGAGCCTCCAGGTTCTGCTGGTTCTCGAAGAGCCTGTCGTACATCTCCCAGAACCGGCCCTGCGCGCCGGCGGCCTCCGCGGCCTCCGAGGCCAGCAGCGCGTGCGGGTGGAGTTGGGAGAGCGGGAAGTGGCGGAACACGATGCGGACCCGGTCCCCGACAGCGCTCTCGAGCCGCTTCAGCTCCCAGAAGGCCCGCCCGCAGTAGGGACACTCGAAGTCGCCGTACTCCAGGAGGGTGACGGGGGCATCGGCCGGCCCCTTCGCCCAGTCATTGGTGTCCACGCCTCTGCGAAGTCTGCTCATGTCCGGGCCTCCGGAAGAGATGGCTGCTGCTGTGGCTGGAAGGTGGGGACCTCCATCTGCTTGCCGCTCAGCCGCTCGAGCGCGTCGATGACGCCGTCCGCGCCGGGGTTGATCTCGATGGGCGAGACGTGGCTCCAGTAGATGTCGCCCTTGCCATCGATGACGTAGAGCGCCCGCTCGCAGATGCCGGCGTCCTCCCGGTAGACGTTGTAGCGGCGCGACAGCTCTCCCTTCGGATGGAAATCGGAGAGGAGCGGAATCTGGATGTGGAGTTCCTTGGCGAAGGCGATGTGGCTCCAGAGGGAGTCGCACGAGATGCCGAACACCTTCGCGCCGAACTGGCCAAACTCGGGCAGCAGCTCGTTGTAGAGCCCCAGCTCTCCCGTGCACACAGGGGTGAAGTCCCCCGGATAGAAGACGAGGACGACGGGGGAGCCCCGCTGGTCCGCAAGCTTGATGCGACGCCCGTCGGGGGTGGACGGCGCGTCCCATTCGGGTGCGCGGGTGCCGGGCGGCAGACCGTGCACAAGGATGCCTGAGGCGGGAGGGGGCGGAGCAAGTGTGGCCATCGGGTGGGTTCCTTTCGCCCAAAGCTGTTACCCGACGCGCGCTGGCGTCCACCCCCTGCCCCAAGGCCTCAATGGAAGCACGTGGCGGAAGCACGTGGCCCGGGCCCTGTCAGCGCGCCCTCTTTCGCGTGGGCGTCCTGTAAGGCCCCCCCTCCGCCAGTCCCCGGACGCTCGCGCCAGGGAGGCCCTCGACGTCCTCAGCCAGCCCCTTGCCGTCCTTCTGCCGGGCGGCCGGCACCCGAGGAGGGCCGGGTTGTCGTGACGTGCGCTCCTGCCAAGGTTCGACAAGAACTGCTGCAACGCCATGCACAGCATGCACAGGGAGACGCCATGAAGGCACTCGTCTACGAGGGACCGCGCAAGGTCAGGGTGAAAGAGGTGCCGGACGCGAAGATCGAACGGCCCACCGACGCGGTGGTGCGCATCCGCAGCACCAACATCTGCGGCTCCGACCTGCACATGTACGAAGGCCGCACCGACATGGAGTCGGGCCGGGTGCTCGGGCACGAAAACCTCGGAGAGGTGGTCGAGGTCGGCTCGGCGGTGGACAAGCTGAAGGTTGGCGACTGGGTGGCCGTTCCCTTCAACGTCAGCTGTGGCCACTGCGAGAACTGCGAGCACGGCCTGACTGCCTTCTGCCTCAACGCGAACCCGGCGGGGACGGCCGGCGCCGCCTACGGCTTCGCCGACATGGGGCCCTACAGCGGCGGGCAGGCCGAGTACCTGCGCGTACCCTGGGCGGACTTCAACTGCCTGCGGCTGCCAGAGGACGCCGAGGAGAAGCAGCTCGACTACGTGATGCTCTCCGACATCTTCCCCACGGGCTACCACGTCACCGAGCTCGCCGGGCTCATGCCGGGCGAATCCGTCGTCATCTTCGGTGGAGGGCCCGTGGGACAGATGGCCGCGCTCTCCGCCACCATCAAGAGCGCGAGCAAGGTGATGCTCGTCGACAGCCACCCGGACCGGCTCGCGCTCGCCGAGAAGATCGGCGCCATCCCCATCGACTACTCGAAGGTGGACCCCGTCGAGCGGGTGAAGGAGCTCACCCACGGCAAGGGCGCCGACCGCGGCTGCGAGTGCGTGGGTTACCAGGCGCACGACCCGCAGGGGAAGGAGTACCCCAACCTGACGATGAACAACCTGGTGAAGGCGGTGAAGTTCACCGGAGGCATCGGCGTGGTGGGCGTCTTCATCCCCAATGACCCCGGTGGCCCCGACTCCCTGGCCAAGAAGGGTGAGATCGTCTTCGACTGGGGCATGCTCTGGTTCAAGGGGCAGCGCGTGGCGACCGGCCAGTGCAACGTGAAGGCCTACAACCGCCAGCTGCGCGAGCTCATCCACCTGGGCAAGGCGAAGCCCTCGTGGATCGTCTCGCACACGCTCCCGCTCGACAATGCGCCGGACGGCTACCAGCGCTTCGACAAGCGCGACAGCGGCTGGACCAAGGTCGTCCTGCAGCCGGCCGCATGACGTGCGCAGGGGCGGGCGCGACTTCCGCTTCCACCCCGGGTCGCATCAGCGGGCGGTGTGCGGACGCCGCTCCGCGCGCCGGCCGGCAGGAGGATGCGAGAGTGCCTGCTGCCCGGCTCAGGGACAGGTCGCGGGCTCCAGGTAGAAGGCTTCCCACGAGCCCGTGTCGGTGGGATTGCAGATGCCCCCGTTGCCGCCATTGCCGCTCTGGATGGGAGCGCCGGGGGTGTTCTCCTTCCAGTTGCGCGCGGTGCCTGTCGACGACTCGAAGCCATAGCGATTGCGGCCACCGAAGACGCCGCAGTCATGGCGGGTGAACGACTCCGCCGTGCTGACCGAGGCGTTCACCGTGAGCTGATCCGCGACCACCGCGAGGTACGCGCCGCTCGTTCCCTTGAGCTTGTACTTCGCGCCGCTGATGACGAGCTCGAAGACCTCGCCCCCGGTCTGCGTCGTGCCGAGCGCGGCCACCTTGCTCGCCCCGTCGACGGTGAGCCATTTGTCGGTGCGCTCGCTCTGGATGCGGAAGCAACCCGCGCTGCCGCTGGCCTCGGTGTGGCACGTCGCATCGCAGCCATCTCCGGGCTGGGTGTTGCCATCGTCGCACTGCTCGCCGGTCTCGACCGTGCCGTTGCCGCAGACGGGGCCGGTGCTGCCATCCGGGCAGGCCACCGGCTCGAGGTAGAAGGCTTCCCAGGCACCGCCATCCGCCGGGTTGCAGGCGCCGCCATTTCCGCCGTCACCGCTCTGGATGGGCTCGCCCGTGGCGGTCTCCTTCCAGTGGGGCGCGCTCCCCGACGAAGCCTGGAAGCCGACGCGGGTGCGCCCGCCATAGCCGCAGGCGAGCCGGGTGAACGACTCTCCGCTGGAGAAGTTGGCGCTCATCGCCAACTGGTTCGTCACCACCGTCAGGAACGCGTCGCCCGAGCCCTTGAGCTTGTATTGGGTGCCATTGGGAACGAGCTGGAAGATCTGCCCGCCTGCTTGTGTCGTGCTGCCAGCGACGACCTTGCCCGCGGTGTTGACGGTGAGCCACTTGTCGCTGCGCTCGCTCTGAATCTGGTAGCAGCTACCGCCCGAGGTCTCGACGAACTGGGCGGTGTAGGTGGCCGCGCTGCCAGGCGTGATGAAGGTATGTGATTGCGCGCCGCCGTCCGACCACGACGAGAACGCCCAGAACTTCCCGTTCGCATACTGCGGCGACTCGACGCCGACGGAGCGGACGACACCGACCACGCCCGTCGTTTCGTGTGGCGCCGCGAACGGCCGCCCGTCCATCAACACCTGAAGCCCGCTCGGCACGCTGGTCACCGTAAGTGGGACCGTGACGGGGTGGACGTCGCGATACGTCGTGTGGGTGAGGCCAATCGAGTCGCGCACCGTGAGCCGCACGCGATACCAGACGTTGGCCGAGCTCTCGCCGATGCTCGGGATGGGCCAGCTCCCGCTCGCGATGCCGGTGGTATCGGCCATGGCGGGGTGCGTGTGGGTATCGTGGTGGAAGGTGATGGTCCAGGTCATCGCGCTCGCAGGCAGCGCGCCATCCTCCAGGTCGCTGGCCGAGCCGGAGAACGTCAGGTTCGTGGCCGCGGTGTAGGTCGCGCCCGCGGCCGGAGTCACAATCGTTGCCACCGGCGGCTTGTTGGACGTCACCGTCAGCACGGCCTCGGCGCTGGTGGCCGAGCCCAGCCCGTTGGTCACGACCGCGCGGAAGCGCGCGCCGCTGTCCGCGAGCTGCGCGGCGCTCAGTTCGTAGCTCGGGGAGGTCGCGCCGACGATGTCCACGCCGTTCCGCTGCCACCGGTAGGTGAGGGGCGGCTCCCCGCTCGCCGACACCGTGAAGGTCGCCGGCTGGCCGACGGACACCAACGTGCTCGCCGGTTGCTGCGCGATGCTCGGCGGCAGCGAAGCGGTGTAGGCGATGCGGCCCACCTGGCCCGCGCCGCGCGCCAGGTAGTAGAGCGCGCCATCGGGTCCGACATCGAGGTCCACGGGCCCCGGGGTGGCTGTCGCGAACAGCGAACGCGCGCCGGTGTTCGGGTCGATGCGTGCGATCCAGTTGTTGGTGTAGTCCGCGAAGAAGTACTGCCCGACATACGCGCTGGGGAACGCGGAGACCGGTGGGTTGTAGAAGGCACCGCCAGCGATGCAGTTGCCAGCGGCCGTGCCGGAGCCATGCGGGTACGCGAAGAAAGGCTGCGTGAGCTCCGGGCGGTTCGTGAAATAGCCCTCGGTCATCGGCCAGCCGTAGTTGGCACCTGCCTGGCCGCGGTTGATCTCCTCCCAGCCGCCTTCACCCACGTCGTTGATGAACAGGATGCCCGTGCCGGGCTGGACGTCGAAGGTGAAGGGGTTGCGCAGTCCCATCGCCCAGGTCGCCTTGGCGAGCCCGGTGGCGGTCGCGTAGAACGGATTGTCCGTAGGGATGGTGCCGTCCGGGTTGAAGCGCAGCAGCTTGCCCAGCGGAGTGTTCAGGCTCTGCGAGTTGGAGGAGACCGCGTTCTCTCCGACTGACACGTAGAGCTTGCCGTCGAGTCCGAAGCGAACCGCGCCGCCGTTGTGGTTGGCGGCGTCGAGCGTCGGAAAGTCGGCGAGCACCAGCTCGCTTCCAGGAACCACCACGTTGCCATTGGCGGTGAACCGACTGAGTCGGTTGTGGATGCTGCCGGCAACCGACGTGTAATAGACATACAGGTAGTGGTTGTTTTCGAAGTTGGGATCGAACGCCACGCCCATCAGTCCGCGCTCGTTGCCGGTGTCCACGGCGAGCGTCATGAACGGAGTCGTCAGGAGCTGGCCGTTCGCGACGACCCGCAGCGAGCCATTCTTCTCCGAGATGAACAGGCGCCCATCGTGCGCGAAGGTCATCGTGGTGGGGCCCTGGAGGCCACTGACGAAGACGGAGTCGGCGAAGTTTGCGTCTTGAACGACCGCGCCCGCGCGCGTGACCGCCAGCTCCGGAGACAACTCCGTCGAGCAGCCCACGAAGAGGGAGAAGACCGCGCACACGACGAAGAGCGGCGTGAAAGGCGCCGCTCGTACATTCGTTCCTGGCATCACTGCTTCTCCCGGTTGAACAGGCTGGTGCTATCCGGATTTACACTGAAGTCAGGGTGGGCCGGAACAGAATAAGAATGAGGTCATTCGAGAAGGTGAGGAGCGGTTTCTGCTCGGTTTGCGGTTCGTCGCTGTTCTAGGAGCCCATTCAACGCGATTGGATTGGAATCGCGATGGGCGCCTTTCAATGGACCAGACCCGCACGCATGCCACGGATAGAAAGCGCCGTGACGCAATGTTCATTTGACAGGCCAATGCCCGCCTGACGCATGGCCCCTGCGCGAGGGCCGCCCTGGAGCGCGTGGTGTTGAAGCTCAAGCCGGGTACCAGCGCCGCGCGCGTAGCACGCGGCGCACCGATTCTCCTACCGAGACCGCGCTGAACTTAGGGCACAGCGCCCCATGGCGGTATCGCGGACAGCGACTCAGAGTCCGTTGGGGACCACGGTCACGGTGCCGGAGCCCCTGTTGGTCAGGATGAGATCGGCGTACCCATCCGCGTCCATGTCCGCGGTGGCGATGGCGTTGAGTCCAGGCGATGCACCGGTCGTGACGACGGTGCCCGAGGTGAAGCCTCCGTTGCCGTTGCCGGTCATCGGGCGGACGCCGCCCGTGGCCGTTGTCACGAGGATGTAGGCATCGAGCTTGCCATCGCCGTTGAAGTCATCGGCCACGACGCCCAGCGCCGAGTTGGTGGCCGTCGTGGCCGCGGCGGTGGACTGAACACCGCTCGCGAAGGTGCCGTTGCCGTTCCCCTTGAAGAAGAAGAGGTACCGGCCAGCCGCGCCGTTCGAGAGGATGTCGAGCGTGCCGTCGCCGTTGGCGTCGCCGAAGGCGATGCCCGCCGTCTGGCCGTTGACTGCGTTGCTGTAGGAGACGGGTGCGGCGAACGAGCCGTCGCCCTGGTTGATGAGAATCGACAGGCGTGCGCTGGCGGGGCTCGTCACCACGAGATCGGAGAAGCCATCGCTGTTCAGGTCACGGCAGGCGATCGTCGACTGCACGCCGCCGGTGTTCGGGATGCCGATGAACGTGGGCGCGCCGAAGCTGCCCGTGCCGGTGCCGAAGAGCACGCTCACCTGGCTCAGGGTCACGCTTGTCGTGGCGATGTCCGCCACCCCGTCGTGATCGAAGTCCCCGGTGCAGAGGTGGACGGAGCCCGGGGTGCCGGTGGTGAAGCTCGTCGGCGCGCCGAAGGTCCCGGGCGCGCTCGGGCCCAGGTTCTTGTAGACGCTGATGTTTCCGGGGATGAGGGGCAGGTTGGTCTGGCCGTTGACAGTGACGGCGTCGAGCCACCCGTCGCCGTCCACGTCCACGGCCACGACCGCGTTGCTGGAGAGCGAGGCGCTCCCGTAGTTGACCTCCGACTGGACGCTGGCGTCGCCGTTCCCCAGGAAAACGGAGAGCGAGCCGGAGGGGAGCAGGATCGACCCGGATTCGGCGTTGGCCACCAGGATGTCGAGCTTGCCGTCGCCGTTCACATCGGCGACCGCCGGGGCCAGCGGGTTGTGGTTCGCGGGGGAGCTGATCGGCGTGCCGGGGACCTGACCGATGGGAGCGGTCTGGCATGTGCCGTTCGAGCAGATCTGGCCCGTCGAGCACACGATGCCGCAGGCGCCGCAGCTCTCGGCGTCGCTCTGGAGGTTCACCTCGCAGCCGTCGGACGAGTTCCCGTTGCAGTCCCCGAGGGTGCCGGAGCAAGCCTCGCAGTTGGTCCCCTCGTAGGTCGGCGCGCACTCGCAGGTGTAGCCAGCCACGCCGTCGGTGCAGGTGCCACCGTTCAGGCAGGGGCTTGCGGCGCACTCGTCGATGTTGGTCTCACAGTTGGTGCCGGTGAAGCCCGGAGCGCACGCGCACGTGTAGCTATTGATGCCGTCGGTGCAGGTGCCGCCGTTCAGGCAGGGGTTTGCGGCGCACTCGTCGATGTTGGTCTCACAGTTGGTGCCGGTGAAGCCGGGAGCGCACGCGCATGTGTAGCTATTGATGCCGTCGATGCAGGTGCCACCGTTCAGGCAGGGGCTCGCGGCGCAGTCGTCGATGTTCGTGCAGGTCACGCCGTCGCCCTCGTATCCCGCGTTGCATGCGCAGGTGAAGGAGCCCACGGTGTTGGTGCAGGTGGCGTTTTCGTCGCAGTTGTCGGTACCGGCGGCGCACTCGTTGGCGTCGACGCAGGTGCCGCTCTGGCACGTGAGGCCGTCGCAACAGGGGACCGTGGCGTCGCACGGCGCGTTCACGGGCAGGCAGCCCTGGCCGCTGCACGTCGGGTCGTAGAGCGACGAGGTCGGGTCGAGGCTGGTGACGTAGTCACCGTCGTGAGCGCTGTGCGCGTTGATACACGCCTGCTCGCTAACACGGACGATCGTGTAGGAATGAATCTTCGAGCTGGTCTTGTGGCAGAGCTGGACCTTGCCGTTGGTATCGAAGTAATCGCACTGCTCGGCGGTGAGGGCGGAGTCGGCAGAACCGACGTCCGCGTCATTGTCTCCGGCGGAGACCGGGCTGCAACCGCCGATGAGGCCGAGCAAACCGACCCCCATGATCATGACAAAGCGCGAAATGGATTTGTGTTTCATTGAGGTTCCCCCTGAAAGGACGCACCACGGCTTGCGCTAAGCTCGCGGGCACCCAAGCTGGATTGTATTTGAAGGCAGGCTGGCTTTGTTCACCGGCAGTGAAATGTATTGCACCGCTGAGATGGCTTGTCAATTGCTATTTCGTGATCGCGGTCGGACTCCTGCCGATTCGGCACAATGCCCGTCGGTTTCGCACAGCTAAATCCATGCACGAGTCGACACAAACCCCTCACGTTCGACGTGGGTCGAACGCGCCTGCGGCGATATGTAATTTGCGAATGAAATAGATGGGAAAGAGCTTCTTGTATTCGACGCTGAATCGCCCTCCGGATACGAAGCCGAGCGAGGCCATGACGCTGGCGACGGTCGTCCCCGGCGTGCGTGCGAGCAACGTTTGTCTCACAATCTCGAAGAGAGCGCTCCGGCACCCCGGTGGCGGCGACGATGTCGGCCAGGGAGATGGGCTCGTCCGAGTGCGCCTCGATGAACTGTCAGGGCCGGATCGCGCGGCTTGAGTCGATGGTTCGTCTTGTCAGCCATTGCATGATTGCCTGCCCTGGCGGGCAGTTCTGAATGCAATGGGCGTGGAGGTCTCCTGCCTCCATGCCCGTCATCATCCGTGGCCGCCGCGTCATGTTCCTTCACGGGGCGCTCACAGGCCGAAACCCAGACAGCATTCCCACGAGAGCCATGGCTGGGAAGGTGCCTGGGTGATGGGTGGGATTGATGCCCGGACCCTGGCAGAATCCGTCATGGGCTGCCACGACTCATCGGGGGAGGAACGCCTGGTCTGGGATGAGAGGACCCTGCTCTCCAATGCGTGACATCTCATTGCGTGAGCGGTCCGGGTCGCGGGGTAGGCGTTACCTCGACGATCCCGTCGAACGAGCCCTGGGTTCAGGGTACCTGATGAAAACGAGGACAAGGAAAAGCCCAGCAACCCTTCAAGAGTGCTGGGCTTCTCGGGATGGAGGCGGCGGGAATCGAACCTGCGGCCCGTGGCGGTGGCGTTACGGCCAACCGGCGCTTACTCCTCCACGGCCTCCTGGGGCTCCTGGAAGTCCACGTCGAAGTTGACGCGCTGGCCGGGCTCGATGGTGAAGGTCTTCTGCCAGTGCGACGGGCCCACGGTGACATTGAGGCGGTGGTAGCCCTCGTAGACGTCCAGTTCCTCCACCGGGACCGTGCCCGCGGGCTTGCCGTCGATGGTGACGTTGGCGCCTGCCGGGCCTCGCACGTTGATGAAGGCCTTGTTGAGGAAGAACTGGTAGGCGGAGCGGCCCGTGGGCGCCACCGTCACGGTGCGCGACACGGAGATGCCAAGCGCGCCGTTGGTGAAGGTGAGCAGGTGCTTGCCCGGCGGCAGCGACGCGGACAGCGGCGTGCGGCCCAGCAGTGCGTTGTTGAGCGTGACCTCCACGCGCGGCTCCACCGTGAGGTCCAGGATGCCCATCGTCGGACCCGCGTCGACACCTGCGTCCACGCCCGCGTCCTCGATGCCCGCGTCGAAGGGCTCGGCCACCACCACGGTCGGCAGGCCCGCGTCGAAGGTCTCCACCGTCATCGTGCCCTGGAGCTGGCGTTGGACGATCACCGCGCCCGCGCCGAGCGTCAGCACGAGTCCGCCCACCACGAACGGTACCCAGGAACGCGAAGGCTTCTGTGCGGCCGCGGACTGCACCACCGGGCTCGCCGCGCCGCCGAAGATGGGGCCTGCGGGCCGCGTCTCCGTGGAGGTCGTGGGGGCAGGGGAGGGCGTTCCAGAAGTGGCGCCCTGAGCCGTTACCGCGCTCGCGCTGCTCGCGGCAGCGGCCTGTGCACCGTGCGAAGCCTGAGTGCTCTGCGCAGCCGACGAAGCAGGCACGCTGTGCGCGGACGGCTGGGCGGACGCAGCCTGCGTGGTGGCGGAAGCCTGCGCGCCTTGCGAGCCGTGCGCGGCCGAGGAGGATGCGACCTGCGAGGCCTGCACGGACGCGGAGGCGTGTGCTGCCGGAGCCTGCGTGGAGGCGGAAGCCTGGGGGGCGGCAGTGACGGACTGCACGGGCGCGGGCTTGCTGCTCTCCGCCGAGGAGAGCTCTGGCGCCTTGTTCTTCACGGGCTCCGCGAGCCCCACGCCCTGCGCGATGAGCTCCGCGATCTGCGGCGCGGACATGCCCGCCTTGGACAGCGCCTCCGCGATGCCCTTCTCGATGGTCGCCCGCCGCGCCGCGCGCGCCTCGGCCTCCGGCGGGAACAGCTTCGCCAGGTGCGCCGCGAACTCCTCGTGCTCCGGCAGCTTGCCAATCGCATCCACCAGCGCCTCGCGGAACGCGAGCGCCGACGGGTAGCGCTCCAGCGCGCGCTTCGTCGTCGCGCGGCGCACGACGGCGTCGAGCTTCAGCGGCACGTCCGCGGGCATCGGGGGCAGGGCGCGGTTGAGCACCGCCTTGTCCGGATCCGCCGACTCCTTGAACGGCATCTTCCCCGTGAGGCACTCGTGCAGCGTGAGCCCCAGCAGGAACACGTCCGACTGCACGTTGACCGCTTCACGCCCGCCCAGCAACTGCTCCGGGGACGTGTACGCGCGCCGGTTCTTCACGCGCTTGCCACCCCGCTCGCGCGGCGCCACGGAGAGCGCTCCGTAGCCCGTCACCTTCGTGAAGCCGCTGAAGGACACCATCAGGGTCTCGGGCCGGATGTCCCCGTGCACCAGCGGTGAACCGTCGTCGTTGCCGGCGACGTGCGCGTAGTGCAGGCCCATCGCCGCGTCCGCCACCACCAGCGCCGCGAACCCGGGCGACATGCGCGGGTTCGCCTCCAGCACGCGCCGCAGGGGCTCGCCGTCCGCGAACTCGGTGACTCGCGCGAGGCCGCCGTCCAGCTTCTCCAGGCCGTACACGCGCAGGATGTTCGGGTGTTCGAAGACGATGGCGCGGTTCGTCTCGCGCTCCAGGCGCGCCACCAGCTCCGGGTTCTGGGCAATCTCAGGCGGTGCCCAGATGAGCACGACGGGACGGGGCGTGGCGCCTTCCTCCAGCGACAGGCCGAGGAAGGCACGCGAGCCCTCTCCAGCAAGGAGGGGGCCGAGTGATTGATAGCGAGGCGAACTCATGGGAACGGCATGCTAGTGCCCTTCCCGTCGATCCTGGAATCCCCGGGACGTCCCTAGAGACGCTGGCCTTCGAAAGGCAGTGTCAGGTGGTAGCCGTAACGCCCGCGCCGCACGAGCAACAGCACGCTACGTCCCCGTCGCGCCGTCAGCAGGGCTTCACGGAAAGTGTCACCCGTCGGGACAGGCTGATTGTTCATCCGCAACAGCACGTCCCCCGGCTCCAGGCCAATCTCCGAGGCGGCGGAGCCCGTCCGCACGGACGCGATCGCCATCCCGCCCTTGCTCTCCTTCACCCGCAGTCCCAGCTTCTCCCACGCCAGGGTTTCAAGCAGGCGAGCAGGAAATTCAACCGGCGTCACCTGCACCGTGCGGTTTCCGCCTGCTCGGAAGAGCACCAGGGGGAAGACCGAGCGGGCCGGATAACCACGCACGCGCGAGTCGAAGTCCTCCGCGTCCTGGATGCGCGAACCGCCCAGCTCCGCGACCACGTCGCCGCGCTGCACGCCGGCCTGCGAGGCGGGGCTGTCCGGATCCACGTTCGTCACGATGACGCCGTACGTGCGGTCCCACCCGAGCCGCGCGGCCACCTGCGCGGGCAGGTCCGCCGTGTCCATGCCCACCCACGCGGGGCGCACCTTCCCGAAGCGCGTGAGCTCCTCCACGATGCGCCGCACCTTGTCCGCGGGGATGGCGAAGCCGATGCCCTGGCCGTTGGCGTAGATGGCGGTGTTGATGCCGATGATCTCCCCGTCCACGTTGAGCAGCGGCCCGCCGGAGTTGCCCGGGTTGATGGCCGCGTCCGTCTGGAGGAAGTCGTTGTAGACGCGGTCGTCCGCGCGGAAGGTGCGGCCCGTGGCGGACACCACGCCCGCCGTCACCGTCTTGCTCAGGCCGAACGGGCTGCCAATGGCCACCACCGTCTCGCCAATCATCAAGTCACTGCTGGTGCCCAGCTTCGCGGTGGGCAGGGGCTCCTTCGCGTTGACCTTGAGGACGGCCAGGTCGTTGTTCGCGTCGCTGCCCACCACCTCCGCGTCGAACGTGCGCCCGTCCGCGAGCACCACGTGGATGGCGGAGGCGCCGCGGATGACGTGGTCGTTGGTGACGATGATGCCGGACGCGTCGATGATGGCGCCGCTGCCCAGGCCGGTGATGCGCTGGCGCGTCTGCGGCTGATCCATCCCCTGGCCGAAGAACTCCTCCAGCGGCGAGCGCTGCCGGCCCCGGAAGCGCGACTCCACCTCCTGTTCGGTGCCGATGTAGACGACCGCGGGGGAGACCTTCTGCACCACCTCCACCACGTCGCTGCGCCGCCGGGACAGGTCCGCGTGCGCCGGAAGCGCCAGCACGAGCCCCGTCAGCAAGAGCCCCCACCGGATGTGTGCTGCCCTCATGCCCTTCCTCCATACGCCGCCGGAAATTGTCTCCCGGAAGACAGTCTGAATGTCGGGAAGGCCGCAGCCATTCCCTGGGTGTCTGGAAGCGGCGTCCGGCTCTTCATAGACCAGAAGACGCGGCCGTGAACGAACGCACTTCAGGCAGAACGTCCCTGCCCCGGCCCGATTGCGGCCCGGGAGCGCAGGGCGGCCCTGGGCGTCCCGGCGCGGCGAGTTGCTTGATGCCCGCGGGGGCCGAGGGAGTGGTCGCACATGAGTCTCGTCCTGGTCGCGGATGATGAACCCGCGGTGCTGGAGGTCCTGAGCCAGGTGATTGAGGACCTGGGGCACGACGTGGTGCGCGCACGGGATGGCGAGGAGGCCCTGGCGCTCGCCCGCACCCACCGGCCCCGGCTGGTGGTGACGGACCACATGATGCCGCGCATGAGCGGCATGGAGCTGTGCAGCCGGCTGAAGCAGGAGCCGGGCCTGCGCGAGGTGCCCATCATCCTCTTGAGCGCGGTCCTCCAGCAGGGCTCGCCGGAGGCGTCCGCGTTCCTCAACAAGCCCTTTGAAATCACCGACTTCGAGACGCTGATCCACGACGTGCTGGAGAAGGCCCCCGCCGCGCCCCTGGAGCCCGCGACGCCGGTGGAGGCGCTGAGCCGGTGGGTGGCGCAGTCGCTCCAGGGACCGCTGGAGGCCGCGCGCGAACAACTGCGCACGCTCCGTGACCTGCCGCCGCCCGGCAGGGGCGCGGTGGAGGCGCTGAGCACGCAACTGCAGTCGCTGGAGCGGATGGGACACTACCTCCAGGACGCGGCCCGCCTGAGCGCGGGCAGCGTGACGCTGCGGCCGGTGGAGGGCGACCTGCGCCGGCACCTGGAGGCGTCCGTCGCAAGGTGCCGCACGGCGGGGCCCGGCGTGCCGGTGGAGGTGACGGTGCCCCCGGAGGCGGTGGGCCTGCGCTTCGATCCGGAGCGCCTGGCGCAGGTGTTCGACGTGCTCCTGTCGAACGCGGCCCGGCAGGGCGGGGTGCGCGTGGAACTGGAGGCGTCCCCGGAGCAGGTGCTGGTGCGCGTGAGCGACCGGGGTCCGGGCATCCCGGAAGCGGAGCTGCCCCGGCTGTTCCAGCCCTTCCCGGAGGGCCCCGCGCGAGGAGAGGCGCTGGGGCTCTACGTGGCCTCGGAGCTGGCGAAGCTGCACGGCGGCGCGCTCTCCGCCGAGTCGCGCCCCGGTGAGGGCGCGACGTTCAGCGTGTCGCTGCCGCGCGTGGCCTGAGGGCTCAGGCCTTCTGCGACTTCAGCATCCAGCCGATCATCTTGTAGAGCAGGCGGGCGCCCACGTTGGCGTCCCACTCGCTGCCCTCCGGGTCGGGGGCCACTTCGGTGAGGTCGAAGCCGACGATGGTGCGGCCCGAGCGCACGACGCCCGCGACGAGCGCGGTGGCCTCCGGGAAGGACAGGCCGCCGGGGACGGGCGTGCCGGTGTTCGGGCACAGCACCGGGTCCAGCCCGTCGATGTCGAAGGACAGGTAGACCTGCTGCGGCAGCTTGTCGACGATCTGCTTCACCTGCTGGTTCCAGGGCAGGCCGTCGAAGCGGTTCTGCTGGAGGACGGCGTCGTAGAAGGCGTGGATGCGGCCGCCGGAGCGCTCGATGTAGCGGTGCTCGTTCTCGCTCATGTCGCGCAGGCCCACCTGGACCAGCGTCTTCACGCCCGGGATGCGCTCGCACACGTTGTAGAAGATGGACGCGTGCGACCAGGTGAAGCCCTCGTACGCGACGCGCAGGTCGGCGTGCGCGTCCAGGTGGAGCACGCCCATGCCGGGGTACTTCTCCGCGTGGGCCTGGATGATGCCGTAGGAGATGGCGTGGTCTCCGCCCACGGCGGCCACGCGCTTGCCCTGCTCCAGCCAGTGCTTCGCGGTGCGGTAGACGTGGTCGTTGAGCTTCTCGCTGAAGCCGTTCACGTCCTTCGCGGCGGAGAGCAGCTCGGCGTCGCCGGACTCGATGCCGCCCGCTTCGATGACGAGCAGGGCGCGCTCCTTGGCGCGCTCGTTCCACAGGTGCAACTCGGCGGGGGCCTCCAGCATGGCGATGCCGCGCTCGTAGGGCCGGCCGGTTTCCACGTCGAACAGGTCCACCTGCTTGCTGGCCTCCAGCAGGGCGGCGGGGCCGTTGGACGTGCCGCCGCCGTAGCTGGTGGTGGCCTCGAAGGGCACGGGGATGACGACGACGTGAGCCTCGTCGGGAGAGTGTGGGAGGCCGAAGATGCCGGAGCCCGGCTGCGCGGCGGCGGCGGGGTCGAAGTGGGTAGCCATGGCGGCGCAGGATACGGTTCCGCTCCCCAGGCGCAATGACTTCGGTGATGCCTGGCGGCAAGGCAGGGAGGAAACGGATGGCGGCGCGGAAGAAGACGGCGGCGAAGCGCAAGGGACGGCTCACGGTGGACGACGTGCGCGAAATGGCGCTGGCGCTCCCGGCGACGGAGGAGCGCCCCTCCTACGGCACGCCGGGTTTCCGGGTGAGCGACACGCTCTTCGCGAGGGTGCTGGATGACGACTCCATCGTCATCCAGGTGGACTTCGACCACCGCGAGGCCCTGCTGCAATCACAGCCAGACGTCTTCCTGGTGACGCCGCACTATCAGGACTGGCCCATGGTCATCGTGCGGCTCACCACCGTGGACCGGCCCTTGCTGCAATCCCTGCTCAAGGAGGCCTGGCGGCGGTGTGCCTCCGCCAAGGTGCTCAAGGCGCAGGAGCCAGCTCCAAAGCCCGCCGCCCGCAAGCGGACCGTGTAGCGGCTTTCAGTCCCAGCGAACGACGATCTTGCCCACCGTGCCGTTGCCCGCCATCCGCTCCAGCCCGGAGCGGAGCTCCGTCATGGGCAGCACCGCATCCACGACGGCCTTCAGCGCGCCGGAGTCGAACAGGGGCAACAGCTGCCGCTCCGCCACCTGCGTGAGCAGCATCTTCTCCTCCGCGGGCCTGCTGCGAAGCACCGTCCCCGTGAGCGTGAGCCGCTTGCGCATCACCAGCCCCAGGTCCAGCTCCGCGCGCGCTCCCGCCACCGAGCCCACCTGCATCAACCGCCCCCGGGGCGCCATCGCCTTCACGGACTCCGGCAGGTAGGCGCCACCCACCAGGTCCAGGCACACGTCCGCGCCGCGGCCTCCCGTCGCGGCCAGCACCGCGTCCGCGAACACCGGCGGGTTGCTCTCACACAGCACCGTGTGGCCCACGCCCCACTCGGAGGCCCGCGCCAGCTTCTGCGCGCTGCGCCCCGTGCCCACCACCCGCACACCCATGGCCTTGCAGAGCAGCGCCGCGGCGGACCCCACGCCGCTCGCCACCGCGTGCACCAGCACCGTCTCCCCGGGCCGCAGGTCCGCCTGGAGCACCAGCGCGTCGTACGCCGTGAGGTACGCCTCCGGCAGCGCCGCCGCGTCCGCGAAGTCCAGGCCCTCCGGCATGCGCAGCACCTCGCGCTCATGCGCCGTGAGCACCTCGCTCCACGCGCCCCCGCCGACGAGCCCCATCACCCGGTCGCCCGGCTGGAACTTGCGCGCACGCGGGCCCACCGCCACCACCTCACCCGCGTACTCCAGGCCCGGCACGTCCTGGGGCGCGTCGGGCGGCGGCGGATAGGCGCCGCGCACCTGGAGCAGGTCCGCCCGGTTGAGCGCGCTGGCCCGCACCCGCACCTGCACGTCGTACGGCCCCGGCACCGGCTCCGGCCGCTCGTCGAACGCGAGGACCTCCGGACCGCCCGGCTTCGTGATGCGCACGACCTTCATGACCCTGCCCCCTTCCGCGAGGAACTCCACCACCGTTACAACAACAACCGCGTCACCAATCCGAAGTACGCCAGCAGCGTCACGTTGTCGGACACCGCCAGCACCAGCGGCGCCGACGCCAGGTGCGGATCCACCTTCAGCCGCTTGAAGAGGAACGGCAGCACCCCGCCCAGGCACGACGCCAGCGTGGCGGACACCGTCACCGCCACGAACAGCGCCAGGGGGAAGCCGAACCCCGGCGAATAGAAGCGCCCCAGGAGCGCCACCACCGTCGCCGCCATCAACCCGGCCAGGCTCGCGGCCAGCACCTCGCGGACCACCACCTTCTTGTCCACCTCGCCGTGGGAGACCATCGACACCGACACCGCCGTCGTCTGCACGCCCAGGCTCTCCGACAACACCAGCACCATGGGGATGAAGGCGCTCACCACCACCAGCTCCGCGACCGTGCGCTCGAACAGCCGCGTCGTGGTGGCCGCCAGGAACCCGCCGGCGATGTTCACGAGCAGCCATGGGAAGCGCTTGAGCGCCATGCGCCCCGGACGCGTCTCCCGCTCCTCGCCCTCGGGGAGGCCCACGAAGCGGTAGACCTCGTCGCGCACGCGGCCCTCCACCTCGTCGAAGAGCGTGTCGGAGAACGCGTCCACGAACTGGTTCATCTCCACCACGCCCACGATGCGCCCGTCCGCGTCCACCACCGGGAACGCCAGGAAGCGGTAGGTAACGAAGAAGTCCTCCACCACCGCGTCGGACGCGTCCACCGGCAGCTTCACCACCCGCGTGAACATCAGCGACGCGATGCGCTCGTCGGGCCCCGCGCGGATCAGCTTGCGGATGGGCACCACGCCCACCAGGCGGCCGTCCGGGTCGCACGCGTAGCAGTAGAAGACCTCCCCCGTGCCGGGGTGGGCGCGCAGCTTCTCCAGCGCCTGGGCGACCGTGTCCTCCACGCCCACGGCGGTGAAGTCCCGGGACAGCCGGTCGCCTTGCAGCAGCGTGTGAGCGGTGTCCGAGGGGGTCTGCACGTGCCGGGGCACGAAACGTCCTGGCCCGCCGGAGCGTCAAGGCTTATCTAGGAGTCCATCCACCATGCCACTCGCGCCGTGTCCCATCTGTCAGAAGCCCGTGCCGCCGCGCCCGGAAAACACCTCCCAACCCTTCTGCTCCCGCCGCTGCCGCGCCGTGGACCTGGGCCGCTGGCTGGGCGAGGAGTACCGCGTGCCCGACCGTCAGGCCGAGCAGCAGGAGGACGAGCTACCCTCCGACGGCGAGACGCGCCGCCACGACGCCTGAGCCCGCGTCCGGTGCCGGAGAGTTCCCGGCCCGCTCGGGCGACAGGGCAGGGGAGCGGGCCGCTGGAGGGCCCACGCCCATGCGCCCCGGAGGGCAGGGGCCAGGCGTCCCGCTGGAGTCGCGGAAAGAGTGACGCTATACCCGCCTGCCGTGAAACGCGCCGTCAACCTCATCGCCAGCCTGCTCGTCACCGTTGCCTTCATGTGGTGGGCCTTCCGGGACACGGACGTGTCCACGCAGATCGCCAGCCTCAAGGCGGCCAACTACGCGTGGCTCCTGCCGTACTTCCTGTGCCTCGCCGGCATCCACGTCTTCCGCACGCTGCGCTGGGGCGCGTTGCTGTCGGGCCTGGAGCACGTCCCGTTCCGCAAGCTGAACGAGGCGTCCGGCATCGGCTTCATGATGCTGCTGGTGCTGCCGTTCCGCCTGGGTGAGTTCGCCCGGCCCTTCCTCATCGCCCAGCGCAGCTCCATCCGGCGCAGCGCGGCCATGACGTCCGTGGTGCTGGAGCGCATCACGGACGGCCTCTTCGTCGCGGCCCTGTTCCGCGTGCTGCTCTTCTTCATCCCCACGGAGACCCCCGAGGTCCGGTACGTGAAGCTGGGCTCGTGGCTGATGTTCGCCATCTTCGGCGGCGGCCTGGTGTTCCTGCTGCTGGGCCTGTGGCAGCAGGAGCGCACGGTGCGGCTGGTGCGCGCCACCGTGGGCCGCTTCTCCCCGGGCGTCGCGGACAAGGTGGCGGACATCGTGGACACCTTCGTGGGGGCCATGCGCCAGCTGCCCGACCGCAAGCACGTCGCCCTCTTCTTCCTCTACACGTTCGTCTACTGGGGGCTGAACGGTCTGGGCATGGCGCTGCTCGCGCGCGCGTTCGACTGCTCCGGCGCGGCGCCGGGCGTCGCCTGCGAGCCCATGAACCTGTCGCTGTTCCAGTCCTACATCGTGATGTGCGTGCTGGTGGTGGGCGTGATGATCCCCGCCGCGCCCGGGATGATGGGCACCTTCCAGGCCGCGACCAAGGTGGGCCTGGGGCTGTTCCTGCCCGCCGCGATGGTGAACGCGCACGGGCTCGCGTACGCGAACGTGCTGTGGCTTTGCCAGACGGTGCAGCAGATCGCCTTCGGCCTCATCCTGCTGTCCATCAGCCACATGTCCTTCCGCGAACTGGCGGGGAACATGAAGAAGGGCGACGACACCTCGGCCACCCGCTCGGCGGCCTGAGGCGTTGCCTGGCTAGGGCGTAGGCTGCCCCCCGTCGGCAGCCTGCGAGGCCTGCTGCGGGCGGACGCCCTTGCGCACCTGGTCGGTGACGGCGGCCGGGTCCACGCTGCCCTTGAAGGTGCCGAAGGGCGTCTCGATGCGCTCCTCGTGCCGGCCGTCGGTGCCCGGCGGGCCGCACCAGGCCTTGTCCTGATGCTTGAGGGACGCCACGGGCGTGTGCACCGAGGTGCGTGTCTCGGTGGTGGACTTGGCCACGAGCACGTGGTTGCGCATGAGCACGCAGTGGTCCTCGTCGAAGTACCAGGCCGACGAGCCGTCCGGGAACTCCTGGGCCCGCGCCGGCCCCTTGCCCATGGTGTCCGCCACCTGGGCGGCCGTCATGCCGGGGTAGAGCTTCTCGAAGCGGGGGGTGGCGCAGCCGGTGGCGGCCAGCGCGAGGAGGGCGGTCAGCAGTGCGGAACGCATCAGGGCGCGGCTCCGGAAGAGGGGAGGCGTGCGACCCTAGCGTGCTCCCCCGCGGCGGCTCCAGGGAGGCCCCGGAGGCAGCGGGGAGAGGACTACAGTTCCTGCTCCAGCCAGCGCCGCAGCCGTTCACGCAGCGACAGCGCACGGCGGCGGGGCAGGAGGCCGCTCACGACTCGCCTTCCGTCTTGGCGGGCATGCGGCCGTACTTCGACAGCAGGTCCTCCACGGCCTCGCGCAGGTACTCGCTCTGGTGGATGCGGGTGCGCCGCGCCAGCTCGCGCAGCTTGTGCACCTGCTCCTCGGGGACGAGGACGTGGGTGGAGACGATGTCGGCCTCGGGGCTTCGGACCTCACCGGGTTCCACCGCGGACGGGGACGACGGAGCGTCGGGGCTCAGCGGGCTGGCGCTTCCATCCTGCATCGGGCTTCCTCCAGGAATGCTGCTACAGGCCGCTACCGACCTGGCGTGGGCATTAGGGGGCCGGCCTCTCGTGTCGTCAAAAAAAGGAACACGCGACGCGCCGGGTTGACTTGGTACCCGGTGCGCTGTTACTCGCGCATCCACGTAAGGGGAGTAGTTCCCGCCCGGCATCGAGGGGCGGAGGGGCGCTCGACACACTGGCTGGTGACAGCCCGGGCCCCCATCTCGCGAAGCGCGGGACGAACGAGACCTTCGGACAGGGATTCAATGCTCCCTGGCCGAGGTCCGTCGTGCGCGCTCCTCCCTGACGCGCTCCACCCGACGCCCTCCGTGCCAGGACTGGGATGGAGTGTCATCGTGTCGTTGGAAGCCATCGTGGGTTCATTCGTCCTCGTCGCCGCCAGTGAGATGGGCGACAAGACGCAGCTGCTGGCGTTCTCGCTGGCGTCCAGGTTCCGCAAGCCGTGGGTGGTGCTGGGTGGCATCTTCGTGGCCACCGTGGCCAACCACGCGCTCGCGTCGTCGGTGGGCACGTGGGTGTCCACGCATGTCCCCGCGCGGGTGATGGCGCTGATCCTGGCGGTGCTGTTCCTGGGCTTCGGCCTGTGGACGCTCAAGCCGGACACGCTGGACGAGGACGGCGGCAAGCCCCCGCGCTTCGGCGCCTTCCTCACCACGGTGGCGCTCTTCTTCATGGCGGAGATGGGGGACAAGACGCAGCTGGCCACCATGGCGGTGGCCGCGCGCTACCAGGCCCCGGTGCTGGTGACGCTGGGCACCACCGCGGGGATGCTGGTGTCGGACGGCCTGGCGGTGTTCCTGGGCGACCGGCTGTCCGGGCGGGTGAACATGAAGTACGTGCGCTGGGTGACGGCCGCGCTCTTCTTCCTGTTCGGCTTCGTGTCGCTCTGGACGGCCTGGCGCGGCTGACGGAAGCGCGAAGCAGGCCCCGGCGCGCGCGGACGCCGGGGCTTCACCGGAGCCTGGGAGGCGGCTACTTCGCCTTCAGGCTCGCCGTGTCGATGACGAAGCGGTAGCGCACGTCGTTCTTGAGCATGCGCTCGTAGGCCTCGTTGATCTTCTGGATGGGGATGACCTCCACGTCGGAGGCGACCTGGTGCTTCGCGCAGAAGTCGAGCATCTCCTGCGTCTCCCGGATGCCGCCAATCATCGAGCCGCCCAGCTTGAGCCGGCGGGGGATGAGCGAGAAGGCCGCCAGGGGCGTCGGCGTCTCCGGCGCGCCGACGATGATCATCGTGCCGTCCGTCTTCAGCAGGCTCAGGTACGCGTTGTAGTCGTGCTGCGCGGAGACGGTGTCGAGCACGAAGTCGAAGGACCGCCGCAGCGTCTTGAACGTCTGTTTGTCGGACGTGGCGGCGAAGTGCGCGGCGCCCAGGGCGAGCGCGTCATCGCGCTTGGACGGCGAGGTGCTGAGCACCGTCACCTCCGCGCCCAGCGCCTTGCCCAGCTTCACGGCCATGTGGCCCAGGCCGCCCAGGCCCACGACGGCCAGCTTGCTGCCCGCCTTCACGCCGTAGTAGCGCAGGGGCGAGTACGTGGTGATGCCCGCGCACAGGAGCGGCGCGGCGCGGTCCAGGGGGATGCCCTCCGGGATGCGCAGCACGTACTTCGCGTCCACGGTGATGTGGGTGGAGTAGCCGCCGTAGGTGGGCTGCCCCTCGTAGTCGCGGCCGTTGTAGGTGTTCACCGAGCCGCGCTCGCAGTACTGCTCCTCGCCCTTGAGGCACTGGGGGCACTCGCGGCAGGAGTCCACGAAGCAGCCCACGCCCACGGCGTCCCCCACCTTGAACGCGGTGACGGCGCTGCCCACCTTCGACACCTTCCCGACGATCTCGTGGCCCGGCACCATCGGGAAGAGGGCGCCGCCCCACTCGTCGCGGGCCTGGTGGATGTCGGAGTGGCACACGCCGCAGTACTGGATGTCGATGAGCACGTCCTGGGGGCGCGGCTCGCGGCGCTCCAGGGTGAAGGGGCCGAGCGCGGCCTTCGCGCTGGGGGCGGCATAGGCGGAAGTGGTGGGCAAGGGTGGCTCCTGAAGGGAAGCGAGGCGAGGGCGTCAATGTACCGACGCGGGCGCGTGCGTGCCGGAGAAAGCAAAAGTGTGGACCTGCCTGGGAGCCGTCCGGGAGACTGCCCGCCCATGAGCCAGGAACGCCTGCAGCAATCCCTGTCCGCCGGTCCCCATCACCTCCTCTCCCAGCTGGTTGGCGCATGGGAGGGCGTGGCGCGCACGTGGTTCGAGCCCGACAAGGTGGCGGACGAGTCGCCCATCACCGGCAGCTTCCAGAGCGTGCTCGACGGGCGCTTCGTGGTGCACCAGTACACGTCCGCGATGGGGGACACGCCGCTGACCGGGATCGCGACGCTGGGCTACCACCTGGACGGGCGGCACTTCACCATGTCGTGGGTGGACACCTTCCACGTCGGCACGGACATCATGACGCTGCAGGGAGAGGCCGGGGTGGGTGACCGCATCTCCGTGCTCGGCAGCTACCGCACGGGGGACGACTCTCCCCGCTGGGGCTGGCGCGTGGACATCCAGGTGACCGGCCCGGATGCGCTGGTCGTCACGCACTTCAATATCGAGCCCGGAGCGGCGCCGCAGAAGGCCATTGAAATCCAGTACAAGCGCCGGGACTGACGGGGCGGGGCAGCGTTTGGAGTGAGCCGGGTGGCTGATGTATCAACGCCCGGCGCCGTGCGTTCCGCCGGCGCTCCATTGGAGTCCTCCCCATGCACCTGAAGTCAGTCATCGTCAGCCTCGCGTTCGGTTCACTCCTCGCCGCCTGTGGCGGGGTGGAGGCGGAAGACGGGATGGCGGACCCCACGCCGTCCCTCGCCACCTCCGAGCAGGGCCTCTGTGAGGGGTACGATGCCGGCGCGAGGCGCTGTTCCGTACGGTGCACGGCCAACGGCCCCTGGTACCTGTACGAGCCCGGGATCCTCTACTACGGCGAGTGCCAGGCCCATGGCACGTCGTACTGTGGCCGCACGCCGTCCGCGACGTGCTGGAGCTTCTGAGCCCCCTGGGGCCCGCGCCTGACGTGCTTCAGCCCTGACTGTCATTGACGGGGCGCCGTGCCAGAACGCGCGCCTCGTGACGGCCGGCGTCCGTCCAGCCCTCGGTGAGTGAGAGGGATTGGAGCCCCTGGAGCAGGGTGGGCAGCTCGCCGTCGTCCAGGAGGAAGCGCGCGGACGGGTGCGGATGGCGTTGCAGGTTGCTCCGGGTGGGCTGGGCGAAGACGAACAGCCCACCGGGTGCGAGCAGCCGCGGCACGGCGGTGAAGAGCGGCCGCCAGAGGTAGTTCAAGCACACGACGAGGTCGAACGGACCGGGAGGCAGCGCTCCGGCCTCCAGGTCCAGGCGCAGGCACGTGAGGGAGACGCCCGCGTCGCGCGCCAGGACTTCCGCCTGTGCCAGCGCCACGTCGGAGATGTCCACCAGGGTCACGTCCAGCCCGCGTCGCGCGAGCCAGCACGCGTCCTGGCCCGGCCCACCGGCCAGGTCGAGCGCCCGGCCTTCCCGGGGCAGCCGGTCCGCGAGCGAGCGGAGGAAGTCGGATGGCTCCCGCGGCAGGGCGGCCTGCTGGTAGCGGTCGTTCCAGCGCTGACGATCCTCCTGGGACATGGCTCGGTTCCCTCCGGGGCGGTGTGGCTACTTCCGGCTCATCAGCCCGTTGAGGGACGGATAGCTGGCGGCGGCTTCGAACAGGCTCGCGGAGTGTCCCTCGCGGAGGAACGTGGAGGCGAGCGCTCCCGCCCGACCGAAGATGGACTCCGCGATGGCGGAGCCGGCGCTGAGGCGCTTCACGCCCATCCGCCGCAGCTCCGCCGGAGCGGGCAGGTCCGGCCGCGCGAGCACGTTCACGGGCAGCGGGGTGCCCCGGGTGATGGCCTGGATGTCCGCCGCGTCCGCGATGCCCGCGACGAAGAGGCCATCCGCGCCGGCCTGCTGGTAGCGGGCGGCACGGGCCAGCGTCTCCTCCACGCGGCGCTCGGGCGGCACGAGCTTGCGCAGGTAGACGTCCGTGCGCGCGTTGACGAAGACGTCGACACCCAGGCGCGCGCCGGCCTGCTTCACGCGCTCAATCTTCGCGGCGAGCAGCTCCGGAGGCCCGTTGCCGTCCTCCAGGTTGCAGCCCACGGCGCCCTCGGACAGGAGGCGGGCCACGTTCTCACCGGCGGTGGCCGGGTCATCGGAGTAGCCCCCTTCGGCGTCCACGGTGAGGGGCACGCGGATGACGCTGGCGATGGCGCGCACCGTGGCGACGAGCACGTCCACGGGCAGCGCGTTGCCGTCCGGGAAGCCCAGGGCCCAGGCGACGCCCGCGCTGGTCGTGGCGATGGCGGGGGCGCCCAGGCTCTCGAAGAGGCGGGCGCTGCCGGCGTCCCAGGCATTCGGCAGGAGCAGCAGTTCAGGTCCCTGGTGCAGCGCGCGGAAGGAAGCGGCGGTGTCTGGACGGGAGGTCATGCGAGGGTGCTCCAGTGAGGGGTTGAGAGGGATTCAGGCGTGGGTCTGCTCATGATTCAGCAGCCAGCGTTTGCGTTCCAGCCCTCCGGCATAGCCGGTGAGTGAGGCATTGGAGCCAATGACGCGGTGGCAGGGGACGACGATGCCCACGGGATTGGCGCCGTTGGCCATGCCCACGGCGCGAATGGCCTTGGGGCGCCCGATGCGTTCCGCGAGCCGGCCATAGGTGGTGGTCGTGCCCGCCGGAATCTCCCGGAGGGCACGCCAGACCTCGCGCTGGAAGGGCGTTCCGGCGGTCTCCACGGGGAGCGAGGCGATGGCGGACAGGTCTCCGCGCAGATAGGCCTGGAGCGCGGAGGTCCGTCCGGACGGATCGCGTGCGGGCTCCAGGACGCAGCCGCCCTCGCCGTAGTGCAGGCGCAGCAGCCGGTGCATGCGGGCCTCGTAGCCCTCCCAGTCCAGCGCGCGCAGGCGGCCATCCTCATCACAGACAAGGAGCGCCACGCCGGTGGGGGTGGGCGTGGAATCAATGAAGAAGCGCAGGCGGTCAGGCATGGGCGTTCCGGCGGGAAGGCGCGGTGGAGGGGGGCGCGTCGGTGCGTGAGGAGCGTGCCCGGGTTCTGGCCGGAGCAGGCGGGGCCCGCCTGGGCTCGCGGCCCTGGAGGGCCACCGAGGTCCAGAGGTGCTGAGCGGCGTACGCGCGCCACGGGCTCCAGGCTTCGGCGCGTCGCAGGAGCGCTTCGGGCGTGGGTCGCGGGCCCCCGGGCTCCGTGGCGGCGCGAAGCAGGGCCACGTCGGAGGCGGGAAAGGCATCCGTTTCGCGCACGGCGCGGAGGGCGATGTACTGGGCGGTCCACTCGCCGATTCCGGGCAGGCGCGTGAAGCGGGCCACGGTGTCCGCGAGCGACGGGCCGGGCTGGAACAGCGTGGGGTCCGCCACGGCCGCCGCGGCGAGCTGGGAGAGCGCCCGGGCCCGAGCGGCCGGCATGCCCATGCCGGTGAGGTCCGCGGAGGCGAGGGCTTCGGGACGGGGGAAGGCGCGCAGGAGGCGGGCATCGCCGGTGAGCGCCGGGTCCAGGCTTTCCCCCTGCGTGTCCAGGAGCCGCTGCCCCAGCTGCCGCGCGGCGGCGGTCGTCACCTGCTGGCCCAGGATGGCGCGGACCGCCAGCTCGAAGCCGTCCCAGCCGCCCGGAGCGCGAAGGCCGGGCCGAGCGGCGAGCAGGGGCGCGAGCAGGGCATCCGCCGACAGGTGCGCGCGGATGGCCTCCACGTCCGCGCCCACGTCGAAGACGCGCCGGACCTGGGCGACGACGGAGGGCAGCATCCGCACGTCACTGACGCGCAGCGTGGCCCGCAGGCCGTCGAGCCCCGGAGCGGGGGACACTTCCACAGAGCCCTGGCCCCACGCATTGGTGAAGGCACGCAAATAGCGGCCCGGCTCGACGTGCTCCAGGCCGGTGAGCGCGCGGGCCGCCAGCCAGGCCACCAGCGCGTCCCAGTCGTAGGGGGGGCGGTACGGGATGAGGAGCGTCACCACGGGGACGGCGGACGCCACGGGAGCCGTCCGGGCCCGGCGCATGACGCCCGGAGGACGGCCGTAGAGCGAATGGAAGACGGCGTTGAAGCGCCGCACGCTGCCGAAGCCGGACGCGAGGGCGACCTCGGCCATGGACAGGGAGGATTCGTGGATGAGCTGGCGCGCGAAGAGCACGCGGCGCGTCTGGGCCACCGCGACCGGGGAGGCGCCCAGGTGCTGCTGGAACAGCCGCCGCAGTTGCCGGTCCCCGACGCCGAGCCGGCCCGCCAGGACGTCCACGCTGGCGTCCTCGGCGTCGAGCAGGCCGTCCGCGATGAGGGCCAGGGCGCGCGAGACGGTGACGGAGGTGCCGCGCCAGGGCGCCAGGGAAGGGGAGGTCTCCGGTCGGCAGCGGAGGCACGGCCGGAAGCCGGCCTCCTGGGCGGCGGCGGCGGTGGGGTAGAAGGTGCAGTTCTCGAAGCGGGGCGCGCGGGCCGGGCAGATGGGGCGGCAGTAGATGCGCGTCGTCTTCACGGCGGTGAAGAACCGCCCGTCGAAGCGGGAGTCCCGCGTCGTCAGGGCGCGGTAGCAGGCGGCGGGGTCCAGGCCGTTCATGGGGGAAACGTCCCACGGCGGGCCTTGGATGTCTGGCCGTTTTCGGACGTGGACGTTCCGCTCCTGGAAGCGCGCCTGTCGGCGGCTCGCCTACCACCTCAGCGTCAGGGCGGTCGTCCCCCCAGGGTCAAGCGTCGCGGTCGTTTCGTGACGGCCCAGCGCGGCGTGCTCCAGCAGGACCCGGACCTTCGTTCCGTCGACGCGGACCGCGGGCGTCGGGGACATGCCCACGAACGCGCCATTGATCCACACGCGGGCGCGCGGAATGGCGATGACCTGGAGGCGCGTGGGCGTTTCCGCCACGGGAGGCGCGCTCCATCCTCTTGAACCACCGCCGCCGCCACCGTGACAGTGATAGCCACCCGTGGCCCGTTCGTTGTGACAGCCGGAGCTGTTGGTCCTTCCGGGATGCGCCCACGCGAGGTGCGAGCACACCAGCCCCGCGACGATACCCAGCCCCAGCGCCACCTTCCTGACGCGTCTCATGGCTCCACCCGTCCAATCTGTGCTTCGACCAGCGTGTCGCCTTGCCATCCCAGCAGGGCCGCGTGCCGGCCCAGACGCACCGGGACATGGGCCACGCCCTTGCCGGAGCGCACGAGGTCCTTCGCGGAGAACTCCTGGCCCGTGAAGCGCTTCACGGCCTCTTGCAGTGCCATGGGTGACAGCCCCTGCTGCCCATGCTCTGGGGTGGTGACGTAGAGGCCACGGGTCGTGCCCTGTCCGACGAACAGGTACGTGATCGTTCCGGTGGGCGCGTCCACCACGCGAAAAACGTCGGAGCGTTGCATCTCCAGTCCGGAGGGACCGAGCAGCACCTGGGCGACCTCTACGGGCTCGTTGAGCGCGAAGCGGTTGCGCAGCAGCGCCTCCCTGCGTTCAAGGAGCGCGGCCCGAGCAGCCGTCACCTCGGCATCACTTCCGAGCACGGAGAGCAGGACGCGCGCGTCCTCGTCCGCGCTTCGAAGCTCGCGCAGCGAGGCACCGAGTCCTCCCGCGTGGGTCATGGCCCGTTCCATCCGGGTGAGCTCCGCGCCTCGGAACGAGGCGAGCGCCGCTCGGGCCGTTTCGCCCGTATCGATGGCGACCGCATCGTGGAGGGCCGAGGCGCGGCAGCGCACATCGCGGGCAGGGCATGCGTGCTCCTGAAGCAGATGGGCCCGGGTGAGCAGCGGCTCGGGACGTTCGGAGGCGAGCGTCCGGGCCCGGATGCGTGACAGGACCTGGATGGCCTCGGCCAGGTCTCCCTTCTCCAGCGCGGCCTTGCCCTTCGCGATGCGGAGGTCCTCCAGCGTCGCGCGAAGCGCGTCCATGACGGATGGGAGAGCACGCTCGGAGGACAGGGCCGCCAGCTCCGCCTCCACGGGGTCCTCCTCGCCACGTTCCATCGCGGAGCGTGCCCAGGCCTCGCGCAGCTTCACGCGCTCGGCATCCAAAGGCCCGGTGCCCTTTCCGGAGCCCGTGTAGTGGCGGACCAGCGCCACGGCGTCGCGATTGTCCATGCCCTGGATGCGCGCGAGCACGAACGCATTCCTTGCTTCGATGTATTCGGGACTGGATTCCCCCTCGGCCTCCAGCAGGTCGGCATGCAGCTCGGCCTCGCGGAGCTGGCCCGCGGCCGTCAGGCGGACCAGTTCCGAGGCCGAAGGACGGATGAAGAGGAAGCACCCCGCGAGGACGAGCGCGCAGAGCCCCGTCAGCCCGATGCCGATGCGGTCGTGCCACCGCGCGGGAGAAGTCGCGCCGCCCGCACGCCGGCGCCGCAGCCCGGTCGCGGCCCACCACCAGGTCCCCGGCCAGAATCCCAGGATCGCGAGCATGGCGAGCCCGCTCCGGTCAGGGTCTTCGTAGAAGGCATGTCGCCCGATGAAGGCGGAGACCAGGAAGGGCAGGGCGAAGAAGCCCGCCATGGCCACGCCCATCAGGGCCCCGACACGCCGGTGGAAGGCGGACGCGTCGCGGGCCTTGGTAGGCTGGAGGTCGCGTCCCAGCAGGTGGATGAAGCCCGGCCTGCCCGCGAATTCAAAACAGACAGTGGCGGACGGGGCTTCAAAGACATCCAGTGTCTGGGAAAGGATCTTCCCGCGCAGCGGTTCGAACCCGGGCTCCAGCGAGGAGCGAACCGCGAGGAAGCCCGCGGAACGGGCCTCCTCCTCCAGCGCGGAGTCGGGCAGGGGACCCGGATGTTCCATGGATGCGAGGGCGCGTGCCCCTGGCCATTGGAGTGCCCGTTTCGAATCCTCCAGCAGGCCCTTGTGCGCGGAGAGGGCCTTCGCATCCGGCCACGCACGGACCTGGGTGTGTTCGACGGTCGCGACCTTCAGCCACCGGCGCAGGGTTCCCGAGCCCCGGCAGGGGCGGCAGCCCACCATGCCCTTCGTGCAGCGAACGCACTTCCTCGTGCCGTTTCCCCGGCACTCCGAACAGTTCACCATCCGGTAGCTCTTGCGCGCCCGGCTCATCCGCCGGCCGGATCCGCCGCAGCCGGAGCAGCTCGCGCGCAGGGAGCCACGGCAGGTGGGGCACGTCACCTGTCCTGCGCCGTGACAGTCCCTGCACGCGGCGAGGTGCGACGACTGCTCCGCCAGGGCCTCCGGAGACGCGCTCCAGAGGTCCAGCGTGTCGAGCGAGACCGGGGGCGTGGAGCGGGAGTGCCGGGCCGTGTTCGCGCCGCCCGCGTAGGCCTCCTCCGCCCAGGTGCCGGTGCGGACGGCGTACCGGGTGACGAGCCGCCCATAGCGGAGCACGGACGTGTCGACCCGGGTGATGAGGTCCGCGAAACCAAGGGGGCCCAGCCGCCAGCGCGCCCAGCGGACGGCCGCGGCCCGGGCCTTCGAGTCGGTTCCCTCGTCCAGCATCGTGCGGACTCCCCCCGGAGCGTGGGTGCTGCGCGTCGGGACAGAGGGAATCCGACCGCGCCGGGAGGGGACTGCCAATCCCCCGAACGGGGGAGGGAGAGACGGGCGAACTGGAACAAAAAAGCCCCGGGGTTCACGAGCGGAACCACGCGTCGACCCGGGCGGGCTCGCAGGTCCGCCACAGCTCCAGCGTCAACCATTCCTTGGCGAGACGCGTGGCGTCCTTGTCCCGAAGCCCGAGGGTGAGCAGGGCCAGCAACTCACTCCACTCCGCGGGGGAGAGGGGCTGGCCGGTCCGAGCGCGGCGGTGCAGGGTGCGCAAATCTTCGGTACGCGTCGTGACCAGCTCGGTGAGGGCTCTCTCCACCAACGCAGGGTCATCCACGTTCGAGATTCTGGCCAGGATGTGCTGGCGCAGCGACAGGTAGTTCGAATTCCCGTACGAGAGCCGGCCTTCCTGGTCAGCCAGAACGGCCCGGGATGCGAAGCGCTCGATCCACTCCTTTAGCGCCTGGTCCAGGTCCCGGTTCTGCGCCCCCATGATGGCGCCCAGCAGCAGTTTTACCTGTTGGAGCGGGGTGAGTTCGGGGCGCGCGGCCAATGCCAGCTTTATCGAAGTGGAGAGCCTCCCTTCGTGCATGGACACGAAGTCCAGGAGCAGGCTGGCGCGACGCTCTGGCGGGCAGCCGATCTTCTCGAGGGTTTCGAAGATGTCTGGGGCTTCGTCGCACCCGCGTTCCATGTCCAAGCGCGCACTCATCACATGGATACGCTCCTCCACGGACAATCCCGTCCATTCAAAGAGGTCGGGTAGCCGCTCGAAGGAGAGCATCCACGTACCGCGCACGGTGCGGACCAGGGCATCCCGCAGCGCCTCGTTCGCCGGCTGGAGGGTCTTCAAGACGCTCGCGAACTGGAAGGTTTCGAAGTCATGGGTCTTCGCGAGCATGTGCACGGTGGCTTCGAGTACAGACGGGATGCGCGTGTCGCGGTCTCCCAGTTCGAGGAGCCCGCGGGCGGCAAGCGCCTGAAGATACAGATGTTGGTCCTCATCCTCCTCGACCGAGGCGATGTCGATGGCCAGGGCCCGGCGCAAATTCTCAATGCGCTGCCTGGCGGGCAGTCGTCCCAAGGCCGCGAGCCTGTCGAATTCAGTGATCGCGAAGAGATCCGCGGAAATGGTTTGAGCGGCCAATGCCTCGCGGACCCACTGGCGGACATCCTTGGGCGACCACAGCGGAGGCCTTGCTTCGGCTCGTTCCCGCACTGCTCCCCTGGCTTGGGGTGGCTTACACCAGCGTTGAAGTTGGTTCCCCACGCTCCTGGCCTGCGGAGAGCCGGCATGTGCGAGCACGAACGCGACGGCGAACGCCACCGCGTCTGGCACGACGCGCTGGTGTTCAAAAAGGCAATCCGAGAGCAAGGCGTGCCGTCCGGGCTCCTGCCGCCGGAACACGGCCCAGAGTTCGGGACGATTGTTCAGCCAATAACCGAGACACCCGCGGACCTCGCGCTTCGAGGTTGCTTCGGACACATAGCGGGTGAGAAACCGCTCCGCCATGTTCTGCGAATAGAAGCCGTACTCCTCCACGAATTGGATGACATGCTCGAGTTGTTCGGCGGGGCCCGAACTCAGACGCATCCCGAGGGCCGTGCACACCCGGTCACGGTATGCAGCCTGCTTCTCGAGAATCTTCACGGCGCGGGAGAAGCGCTCGAAGTCGTCGTCCTCCAGCCAGAGCGCGAGTCGCTGCAATCCGAACTCCGGCCAATGTCCGAAGAGCGCATGCATGGCCTCGAAGTCGACACGCGATGAAGAGAGGAACAGCTCGTCCAGCAGCAAGCCATTGGCCGGGCTTGGCGAATCGCCGAATCTCCAGAGCCAGGTCCTGTCGCATCCTCGCATGGATTCGCGTCCGTCCTGCTTGAGACAATCGAGCAGCGCCGTACGCGCTTCCTCCTCCATGAGCCCGTAGCGAAGCGCGAAGCGCGCGGCTTCGAGCCGGTGCATGGGGCTTGGCGAACCAGACAGGCGCTCTGATGTGGATTGGATCCACGTGGCCACATCGTCGGGGAACCATGCGACGAGCGCCTCGGCGGCAGCCAACACGAGATCCAGATCCTCTCCCTGGAGCACGAGCCGCCAGAGCCGGGCGGCTTCTTGCAGCGCATCGGCACTTCGAAGCAGGCCCGCGAGCGTGTCGGTCTGCTTCTGCGTCAGGAGGCTCGGGTCCATGGCCCGGGCCAGCTCAATGGCCTCGGGATACTTCTCGTCCCACAGTCCCAGACGGATGAGGTGGAACTGCCCGAGGGGACTCATCCCCATCCGTGCTCTTCGCAGGCGTTCCCGAAACAGATCACGTACGCCCGCGTGCCCTTTGATCAAGGAACTCAGCGCGACCATCGCGGCGAGACACGCCAGCCCCGGTTGCTCCAGGGCACCCAGCAGATCCTCCGCACAGGACGGATCCTTCTTCGCCAGATCGCTCACCAGGAAGGGCCAGTTCCCCGTCTCCAGCGGGGTATTCAGGGCGTCCTTGGGGGGAGTCATGTGGGCGAGCTCTCGCAGGAGGACGCGCACGGTGACCGCGGCCAGAGGTGCTGTCCTGTGGAGCTCCCAGAGCCGTGCACGCTCCTCCTCCTCCTTCGCTCGTACCGCAGCCTCCGCCAGGATGGTGACGGCCTGGTCGTCGAGCGCATTCCGCCAGAGCAGCTTGCGCGCCGCCGCCCGCCGCACGTTCATGTCCTCGGCGTGGAGCAGCTCGCGCAGGATGGGCACTACCTGCTCACTCAGTGCCTGCACCTGTGCCACGGCTTCCAGCGCGTCGAGCCGGGCCGCGGCCGCCACCTGTCTGTCGGCGGCACATTCGAGCCAACCTTCGAGCCGATTCGTCCTCAGCTGATACATCAGCTTCGCAGGATGCCCGTCGTACACCCACGTCCGCACGGCCCAATCCGGCGAACGTGAACACACCAGGAGCGTCTCCATCGCGGCCTCGGAGAGACCCTGCTCCAACCCCAGTGCCAGCCAGGCCCAACGTGCCCGAGCGGCATCATCCCGGCCGTTCATGCCGCGTCGTAGCGCCTTGTGGAGGCAGCCATCCTCCGGTGCGAGCCGGCGCAGGATCCTCGCGGCGGACATCCGCTGTTCGGTCCTCTCCTCGTGTTCGAGACACCTCCGGAGCAGGTCGGGCAGCGTGTAAAGCTCCTCGCCCATTGCCACCAGCAGCGACTCCAGTTGCTCGCGCTCCTTGTCCGCGGCCCCGGCCATGGACTCCAACACCTTTTGGGGCATGTCCTCGTAGAGGGGCGCCACGTCACGGACGATGTTTCTCGCACGGGTGCCCAGCGTCGAGCTGTCGCGCATCCACTCGAGCAGTGCCTCCCGCACGGCTCCTTCGTCAGCACAGAACCGCACCATGGACTGGAGCTCGGCGTCATGGAATGAGATGGAAGGGCTTTCGAGCAACAGCCTCAGCTCCCTGGCGATCTCCTCATCCCAGTACCCCGCGACCATGAGCAGGCTCGCGGCCGAGCTCCGCCGATTTCGAAGCTCGGACTCGACCCGCACCTCCTCCGCGGAGCGCTCCTCCCGCAGCTTGTCCCGTCCTTCATCGGAAGGCAGACGCGCGTGTACAAGCTCCCGCAGCCGCGCGAGTGTGGGTTCTCCGCTGCCGCGTACCAGCTCACGAATGGCATGGAGACTGTAATTCCGCGTCGCCCTGACCTGGCCCAACGCATCGATCACCTCATCGCTCCAGGCCCCGACGGAGGCTCTGGCGAGACCGTAAGCGCCGTAGAGCCTGAGCGAGGAGTGGGAGGGCTCCCTCATCCACTGTTCGCACGCGGCGCGCACGGCGGGCTCCGCGCGAGCGGCCGGCGCGACGACTCTCGCCACCCCCTCCCGTATCTCCTCCGCGCGGTGGGTGTCGATGCGGACCAGTCGCGCGACGAGCCTCGGGGCCAGAGACGCCAGCGGGACACGCTCGGCGAACCGGCCGAAGTCACCCCAGAGCAGCGAGGGAGGGCTCTTCTCGAGCACCTCAATCCAGGTCTCCCAGATGCGCTCCCGGGTATCCGCGCTGAAGCGCACGCCGTCCACGAGCCATCCCGATACGGTACACAGGCCCGGGCGCAGCAGTTGCTGGACGCCCTCCCCATCCTGCTCGAGCAGCGTTGTGGCGAGCGCGTTGCATTCGTCATGGGCGTCGAGCACGCGATCGAGCAGCGCCGCGGCGAATTGGAGGGTGAGGGGAGTCAGGTGGCTCTTCAGGAGCCGCTCCACGGCACCGGTGCCATCCCCAGCGAGGAAGCGCGCGGCGAGGAACTCGGCGAAGGTCGAGTGCCAGAAGGAGACCGTCGCCCCATTCTCTCGGACGAGGCCCGCCTCGAGCGCCAGATCGAGCGCGGTCTTCGCGTCGATGGGAGAGGGCGCGGGTCCGCCCCCGAGCCTGGCCGAGAGCATGCGGAGGAGCTTCGCGCGCCCGACGACATCGCGCTCCTCCTGGTGTACCAGCTCGGAGGCGACGGCGGACCAGACCTGGAGGATGCGGTCCACCTCCGCCGGAGGGCGCTTCAACGCGGAGCGCCACTTCCCGAGGATCGTCTGGATGAGTTCCTCGAACACGACGACCTGGTGTTCCGGAACGCCCTCCGCATTGGTGCGCGTGAGCGCGGAGAGGGTGAGCAGGAGTGGGTTGCCGCTGAGCTGCTCCCACTCCTCCCGTTTTTCGATCGCGAGCAGCAGCGCGTTCGTGCGGCGCCGCGCGCGCGCTATCCCCTCTGGACCGGGCCGGCCACGCGTCTCGACGAGCCGGTGCAAGCGCGCCACGAGCTGGCGCCGCTGCGAAGGGTCGAGCAGTGCGAGCTGTGCGTGATGGAAGCCTTCCACCTTCGGGTAGTAGCCGTGTGAGCGCGAGGTCACCAGCATGCGCGCCCGCGGGTAGGACCTCGCGAATGCGAGGAGCCCGTCGACGACTCTCTCCCGCAGCTCCTCCGCGGCCTCATCGAGCCCATCGCACAGGGCGAAAAGGCGCCCGGCTTCGAGCAGCGCACCCAGACCCTCGAACAACGCAGGGACTGCTCTCTCCTCCCGGAGCCCGCGTCGGATGAACTCCTCAAGGGACAGCGCCGCGTCCTTCGCGAGCGACCGGCCGAAATCGGCGAGGGAGAGGCGCACCGGGAGCATGTCTCGCAGCGACTCGATGGCCGCGACCGCGTGGGAATTGAACCCGGCACGGCCGCGCAGCAGCACGCGGGCCCGCTCGCCCGTCTCGCCAGGTGAGCAGGCCAGGAAGACGAGCCGCGTGAGCAGGCTCTTGCCCGCGCCCGGGTCCCCAATGACGGTGAAGCGGAGATGGTGGTGGAGCACCTCCGCGAACGAGGAGGGCCTGTCGCGGCGGGCGCCCCAATGCCTTTCCTCCATCCACTGGAGCTTCCGGCGGAGCTCCTCGCGGGCCTCCGGCGTGAGCTCCGGATCCCGCCATTGGCGCCGGAGCTCCGTCTCGGAATCTGCCTGCTCCTTGCTCTCGTCATACAGCGATGGGGCCACCGCGAAGCCGAGCAGCTCGAGAGACGTGACATAGGCGCCCCCGCCGAGCTTCACGAGGCCCCGGGAGGAGAGGTGGGCCGGATCCTCCGCACGGGCACGCTTGAGCTGCGCCAGGGCGCGTTCCTGTGCCTCGGGAGAGGGTTGCCACGCGACCGTCCGGGCGTCCTCGAGTCTGGAGACGGGAATCAATCCCTCCCCCTCGCAGTCGCCCTTCGGGCAGAGGAGCCAGGCCCGGGGCCGTGCCTCACGGCGCAGCGCCAACTTCCCGTCCATGTCACGCACCGGGTTGACCGCCAGCTCGCGTGTGACCTCACCCGTCGCCACGATGCCGTCGTCGAGCTCGTGCTCCTCGATACAGGAGAGGGCCGCGAGCGCCACGGCGAGGCCACACGACGAGCCTTTGATGATCTCGGAGAAGGGCTTGTCGAGGGAGACTCGAAAGCGGCGCTGCTCTCCCATGAGCCGCCGCGCCGCATCCAGCGCCTGCTGCATCGCCTGACGTGCGTCTTCATCCACCTCGCCTGCGCGCGGGAACTCGTCCTGGAGTGCGTCGATGGGCCTCACCGCCGCGACGACGAAGCAGCCGGTCTCCTGGGCCGGGAAGACGACCGGGAACGCCACTTCTCCCACGCGGAGCCGGGAGGTGACCGGAGTGACTCCCAGTCTCCGGGCCTCCTCCCTGCGGCGCTCATCCCAGAAGCTCGCGGGGAGCCGGTGGATGAGGTACGTGCGGAGGAATCCATACTTCAGCACCCGCCTCAGTGTCGGATCGCCCTCCTCCTTGATGAGGGAGCACGCGGCGTCCCAGGCGCGGTGCGGAAGTCCCCGCGCCATGAGCTCTTCCAGGTGGCGCTGGATTTCGCTGCGGCTCATGAAGTCGTGAGGGTGAATTCGACGGTCTTGCCCCGGAGCGAGACGTGGTGCAGTCCGGGGCGTGCCTCGGCCAGCCAGGCCTGGAACTCATCGCGGGTGAACGTGAGAGGCGTGCCATCCCGGGTCCCCCGAGGGGCCTCGTCTCCCTCGGTCCCGGATACCTGCAACACAGGAGTCCGGAGATCCTGCCCGATGGTCAGCTCCAGCACGGCGTCCCCCCAACGGTGGATCTCGACGGGCTCCGGACCGAGATCGATACCGCTACTGGCGAAGGCGTCTCGTGGAATGACCCCCGTAAGGGAGATGGCGTCCAGGATGCGCACCAGATGCGCCCCGAGAGACTCGGTGGGCCGCTTCACCTGATGCGCCGTCGCGGACGCGCGGACGACCGCCTGCCACAGCGCCATCACCGGCGCGTAGGGATCGCCACTGGACGGGCTCGGCTCCGGTTCGAGCGACCCGGCACGCGCGAGCGCCCAGTCTGCCAGGGGGGCTGCCTGCTCCGGTGAGAGTGCGAGACGCGTGGCGGCGAACCGCACCACGTGGTCGCGAGCAGCAGCGTTCGCGATGGCGGGCAGCGGCACCCCGTGGTGCTCGAGGAACATCGCCACGGAGAGCCAGTCGTCGAGGTCCAGGAGGACGTCGTGGAGGACGCCGTGAGAATCATCGCCCGCCTGGCAGGCAGCATCGAGCTCCACGAGCAGCGGTTTCACCTCATCGGGGGGAGCGAGGGTCGCCAGCCCGGAGATGTGAGGCAAGCCTCGTCGCAGCAGGGACTTGAGGGACTCGGATGAGCCGAGTTGCTCGGCACGAGCCATCAGCACGAGCACGCGAGCCGCATCATGGACATCGAGCGCCTCCATCCTCTCCTGCTCGATTCGATCGAGGAATGCGCCAAGCTCTTGCGCGAGGGGATCGCTCCAGGTGGGGGACATCCTCATCCTCGCTTTCGCGGGCTGGGTCGTCTTTGCGAGCCACTTCCGCCGCGCCGCGTTCAAGAAGGACTGGTTCCTTCCGGGTGGACCGTCCTGCCGTCTGGGCTCGGGGCGGAATGCTGTATTCACGCGCCAGCGGACCGAACCACGCTCTCTGGACAGCACGACGAACACACCTTCGTCGCCAGCGGCCATGGCCACGTGGTTCTTCTTGAAGGCGAATGCGAGGTGGCCACTCTTCACCGCCGAATCGAAGGCTCGCCAGTAGGCAGGCTCGAAGTGCAGATCATGGGCTCCGAGCACGTGTTGGCGGCAACCATCCGAAGCCAGCTCGAACCGATAGATGTCCTTTTGCAGGCAGAGCTCGGAACATCCAGCTCGCCTCGCCTCATTGCGAGGGTCGGGTGGAAGTCCAGGGCACACGAGGTGCCAGCACTCGATGGGCTCCATCAGGTGCTTGCGGACCTTGTAGAACCGCTGTGATTCAGGATCGATCCGGTCGACATCCGCTCGGAGCGGGATCCCGTCGCGGCGTGGGGCGTATGTCGGCTGCATCCGTTCTCCTCTCCAGCTGCGAGCTCAAAATTCGCTCAGATGGCCGGCCAATAGAATCGCTTGAGCGGCACGAGCGCGCGGGTCTCGCCATCGAGCGCGTCGTAGTGGTCGATGAGGAGCTTGCGCAGGGAGGCCAGGGTGATGAGCGTGACGGGGACCGATGCCCGGTCGGCCTCATAATGAGCATCCTTGCTGAAGCCTCCCGTGCTCACGTAGAGGCACTTGTCGCCCGGCTTCCGGCCGCCGAGAAAGGCACGAAGCTCCTTGCTGCCCATGATGCTGCCCGGGCGGTGCTTCACCTCGACGAAGATGCGCGGGTCCTGTAGGCCCAGGCCGTCGGGTGAGGCGAAGATGTCTACGCCGCGGTCGGCGCCCTTCGGGCTTACGGTTGTGCGATAGCCCATCGCACGCAGGATGCCGGCCACGAGATCCTGCAGTTGCTCCCAGTTGAGCCGACTGATGGCGTCCTCGACGAACGCGTCCGCCTTCTCCAGCATCTCGGCCCGGAGCTCCGCCTCGCTGCTGACTTCATCGCCCTCCTCGTCCTCGGCTGGCGCGGGCGGGGGACTGACACGGGCGGGCGCTTCGGGAAGGGGAGCGTCCAGGGGGACCTGGAGGCGGTGCAACTCGGCGGCGACGTCCTCGGACAGCTTGAAGAGCGTCTGGATGGCGCCCAGGCTGTTACGAGCGCCCGTGGAGAGAACGTCGCGCGCGACCTGGTGCGTCCACTTCACGTGGCGCACGTTGGGCTTGTCCTCCACGAACTGCGGCTGCCACTCGTAGCCAGACATGATGGTGCCCACGAGGTAGCGGCGGCGCTCGCGGTCGTAGGTGATGACGCTGTCGCCGGTGGCCAGTTCGTACGCGAAGCGCAGCAAGGTGCCGGCCCAGTTGCCGTGGGTGCCCTCCTTCTCGTCTGGGTATGAATAGGCGAGACGTGCGACGAGGTCGGCCTTGTTGGGTGACTCCAGCTTGCCCACGTGAGGCCATCCGAGAGCCACCACGGACTTCTGGAGGAACTCGTCCATGTTCTCGCCGCCACGGCCGGCGCGCACCATCCACATCGTCATCACGGATCCCTCGGAGAGGTGCAGGCGGCCAGCAGGTCGACATGCCGTGCCCAGCGCTCGCCGATGCTGAACAGCGCGAACCACCGCGCGAGGGCCTCGTCTTCGGCGAGGGCGGGTGCACGGCACTCCGAGAGGAAGTCCTCGCGACAGGTGGGCACCTCGAGGGCGGTCGCCTTCAGTAGGCGTAGGAAGAAACGAGAGGCATCAGCTTGTGGCATACGACCAGCAAGTTTACCGAACGGACGCCGCCTTCCCCAGGGAATGGGACGCGAGATCCGTGGGCGCGGTTCCTTTGCGCCGCATCGTTATCGGGTCCCGCCAGTGCCAAACGGGTACCAAATCCGGGGAACGGCTCCGAACGCGTATGGACGCTCAGGGCCCAAAGAAAAAGCCCCGGAATCACTTGGGAAAGTGACTCCGGGGCTGCTTGATGGCCAGGGTCAGACTTGAACTGACTACCTGCGGATTATGAGACCGCCGCTCTAACCAGGTGAGCTACCTGGCCGTGAAGCCCCGCCCATATACCGGGCCACGGCCGTGACCGCAAGAACTTCGGACGGGGCTCCCAGGCCCCTTCTGACAGGGCCGCGGGAGGGTTCACCCGCCCCTTTCCGCCCCTGGACCGGCTGCCCGCCTGTGCGGCAGGGCTCCAGGAGCCGGGGTGTCAACCAAATCGCGGCGCCAGAAGCCCTCGGCGAGGCAGGCGCGCGGCTGCCGCTGCTGCGCGCGGACTGAAGCCGCGCAGGCGCCCCCCTCGCCTCAGCCTTCGACGGTCCGGGTGAGGCCCAGCGCGTCCGCGTAGCTGTGCAGCCCGCGGATGTGATTGCCGCCGTCCACGGCGAGGGTGTCTCCGGTCATCCAGGACGCGAGGTCGCTGCAGAGGAACGACACCACCTTCGCCACGTCCTCCGGCTCACCCCACGCCTTCCCGAGCGGCGTGTGGGCGAGGAAGCCCTGCGCCATGGCGCCAGTCCCCAGGCCGGCCATCTCCGCCAGTGGGGTGCGGATGGCGCCCGGGGCCACGACATTCACCCGGATGCCGTAACGCCCCAGCTCCGAAGCCGCGGCCTTTGAGAAGTTCGCGAGCCCCGCCTTGGATGCGCAGTAGTGGGACAGCCCGTCCGTCACCGCCGTCTGGTTCAGTGAGGAGATGTTGACGATGGAACCCGGCTGCTTCGCGGCGACGAGCGCCTTCGCGAGTGCCTGGGTGAACAGGAAGGGCCCCTTCAGGTTGATGGCCAGGACCTGGTCGAACTCCGCCTCGGGCAAATCGAGCACCGTGCGGATGGTGGCCGTTCCGGCGTTGTTCACCAGGATGCCTGGGAGGCCGAACTCACGCGTGGCGACTTCGAGCGCTCGCGCCACGTCCTCCGCGCGAACCACGTCTCCCGCGAAGGGCACGGCCCGGGTGCGCCCCTCCGCCGCCCGGTTGAGCTCCGCCGCGGCCGTCTCCAACTTCTCCGGTGTCCGCCCGAACAGCAGGACGTTGGCGCCGTCCCGCATGAGGCGCGCGGCGATTCCCAGACCGATGCCCTGTCCTGCTCCCGTCACGATGGCACTGCTCGACATCAGCTTCATGGTGTGGCTCCCAGCTCGGGTTCCCGTGCGGGTCACGACTTTACTCCGAGTGCGCGTCGCCGCGGGTGATGCGAGCTTTTCGGTCGTCACCTCGAAAGGGTCCGGAAGCCGCGTAGCATCGCGCCTGGGGATGGAGACCGCGGCGGCCGTCGTCCCGATGAAGAGGAGCCCGAAGCGTGCCCCGTGCCATGGATGCCATTGAAGCCTTGAAGGAACGTCTTGGTCGCGAGAAGGGACTCCCCCTCCAGACGGTGCGGTTGACGCCTGTCGACGCGAAGGAGCTTCACCTCCTGGAGGGCACCCTGGGCAAGGTGCTGCCCGGGTCGTATCTCCAGTTCATCACCCGGCACGGGTTGTTCTCGGCGACGGATGCGCGTGGCTGCGAGCTCGCGAGGATGCTGAGCCCCGCGGAGGTGCTCGAGCGCCACGAGTGGCAGAAGCAGTTCGTGGAGGAAGGCTCGTTCGGAGACGAAGAGGAGGAGCTCGAAGCCGCCCGCCGCGAGGCAGCGGTGCGGGCGAGACTCATTCCCTTTCAGTACGTCTCCTACGACGTGAGCGACTTCTACTGCTTCGACATGGGGCTGCGCCGCGCCGAGGGGCTGCTCATCTTCCAGGCGTACCATGACGACTTCGACCTCGCGCCCTGGCTGCTGGACGAGTCCCCCGACGTCTCCGCCTGCACCTTCGACTTCGACGAGCACCTGACCTGGGTGCTCCGAGAGTGTCTGAACGAAGGCAAGTGGGGGCGGTAGGTGCTGGACTCGGAGGCAGCGCGTTCCCCGCGGAGCTACTGGTAGCGAGCGACCCACAGGGTGTCGCCCTCCTCGGCGAGCTCAATCCACACCGCCGTCGCATGCCCATTCAGGTCCATGGTCCCCGTGATGGCGCCCACGACGGCTTCAGGCGCGGACCGCAGGGGTTCCGGGGCCCGGAAGTTGCCAGGGGCATACAGGTAGCTTGCCCAGGCCGTGTGGTCGGACTGTGCCCAGAAGGCGACCTGGTCCCCGGCCGGGTCGGAGGCGAGCACGGGATACCCGCCCAGCACGGTGCCTCCGAGCCGCTGGTTGTTCGGGTCGACGCTGCGGTCGAAGCGCGGACGGATGTCCCAGTCGTCCTTCGCCGCGACGTACACGCGCCCCTCGGCGGCCCCGGTGAGGGGCGGGGGATGGGGAAGATACAGCCAGCCGGCCAGTGCATCGCCCGTGTTCGTCGCGATGACGATGGACGGGTTGAACATGCCTCCGTAATCGGAGATGTGCGAGTCGATGCGCTCGGAGGGCTGCCATGTGTTGCTCGCACGGTCGTAGCGGCGTGCGTCGATTCCCTGCATCAGTTGGCCGGACAGCGTCGCGACGTGCTGTGGCCAGACGGCGATGGCGTTGCCCGCCGCGTCCATGGCGATGGCGGGCGTCGAGGCCGGGCCGTAGTTCGTCCGGCTCAAGATCGCATCGCCACACCACTGGAACGTGTCGGCGTTGTACCAGCTGCCATGAATGGCCTGGGTCCCTCGGGCGTCCGCCTGCTGCCACAGCACGAGCGTGCTGCCGTTCGCGTCGAGGGCGGCGGCGGGCCAGAGCGATGGGGTGTCACGCGCCGAGTTGAGGGGCACCGGCGGTTGGATCCACCGGTCGCCGGCCACCGCGTAGCGCATGGCCATCACCCGGTGCTCGACGGGCTTGCACAGCGTCTTGCAGAGCGTTGTCCAGACGAAGACCGCATCGCCCGTGGGGGACATGGCCAGACGCATGGTGGGGGTGTCGTCAACGGGGAACGTGAGCTGGAGCGCGCGGCTCCATTGGCCCGTCGCCTCCGAAAAGCGGCTTGCGAAGAAGGTGTTGCCGGCGGGGGTCTGCTGGAGCCAGACGGTGATGGCATTTCCCAGCTCATCCGCGGCCAGACTGCTCCGGAGAACGTTTCCGGGTTGGGATTGGAGCGGCTGCTCGGGCGTCCATGTGTCGGATGTGGCGGCATAGCGGCTGGCGTAGAGCGCCGTGTAGTCGTGGGGCGCGTTCTGGGTCGTGACATGCGCGAAGATGGCGACGGCGCTCCCGGAGGGGCCCGCCACCACGCGAGTGTGCTCCCACGAAAGCGACGGCCCGGCGGAGAGCCGCTGGGGCTTGCTCCAGCTCATGATGCTGGCAGCCCCCGCGATGGGACTCCGGGGGGAGGGGGGCGCCCCGAGGGTGCAGACCGCGCAGCCGAACCCCCCCAGCGCCAACCCCATCACCATCACGAACAGCCAGACGCAACGGACATGGAATCGCATGTGTCTCCGGGCGCGCCTGTTTGCCCCGGATCTATTCCCCAGGCCCCCTGGCGGACCAGTGTCCGCGCGTCCCTCCTGCGTGAGCAGAATGCAACGGCCAGGGGCCCTGGCGCCCGATGAGAGGGGATTGAGCCGCGAGCCCTCTACGCGATGGCGTCGTAGACGCCTCGAAGCTCCGTGAGCCGATGCCTCACCGTCGCCGGCTTCGTGAGCTGCCGGGCGCGGACCACGATGGAGATGTCGGCGTCGTTGGCTCGACAGGCGTCACCGCAATGATGACCCACCGCGTGCTCGTCATGGGCGCGCAGCTCGTAGAGCACACTGTCTCCATAGGCTTGTGAGAGCCGGCCATAGCCCTGGGTGCGGACGGCGGGAGCTGCGTCGAAGATCTGGTTGACGGCGATGATGGCGTTGGCGTTCGAAATCTCCGCCCGACCCCTGAGCACCTTGCTTGCCTGAAGCTCCAGGAACAGGCCGTTGCCCGCCGGGTTGGCCCAGGACTCGGAGAGCGTCACCGTGCCGTCATGGTTCATGCACAGCATGAACGAGTGCCCATCCGCCTGGGCGGTGCACCGGAAGTGCAAGAGATAGAGCTTGTTGTGATCCGACAGCAATTGCACGGCGAGGGCCCGTGCTTGCTCGCGAAGGGCGGGGCCCCTGCCTCCCGCCTTGTAGGTGGCGTGCTTGCGGCCCAGGATGTTGATCATCCCGGCCGCCGTGGCGTGGCAGATGGCCAGGGCGCCCATCTGAGCATTGTCGAGCGACGCCTGCTTCGCGAACGCTACGAGGTCCCGGCTCCCCTCGGGGACGCGCTCCAGCGGATTCGCGACGACCGCCCGCCTGCTGGAGTTCCACCCATCACCGTCGGCGATGTTGGCGGGGTCGCCGGCGTTGTTGATGAGCAGCTGCGCCCGCCCCGCGAGTTGCTTGTCGGTCAGCAGCCCCCGGTTTCCATTGAGCTCGGCCATGACGACATTGATGGCCTTCGCGCCATTCCAGTCGTTCCGGGTCGAAACCGCATCCGGCCTGTTGATGGTCGCCGTTGTCTGGCAATGCCCCCGCAACACGAGCGCCGCCGCATGCAGGCGTTGAACCTGGGCCTTCGGCTTGGTGACCATCGGGATGTTCAACAGGACATCAATGACGGCGACCTCGTCATTGAAGTTGAACCGGGCCGTCGAGCGATCCGAGAGGGCGTTCACACAGTCGGCACAGATATCAATGAGGTCCTGCCCCAGCGCCCTCGCGACGTCGCGCTTGTAGACATGGCTTCCACCAAACCCCAGGAAGTTCTTCGCCGTCTCCGGGGGAAGCGCGTTCCGGGCAGCGCGCAGCTCGGTCAAGACCGTCTTGAAATCGTGAAGAGTAGCCATGCCCTGAATAGACTCAGGTCGTCCGTTTTCCGTCAAGATGTGGACACATCAATAAAAACAAACTGCCTGCGACGTCTGTTTCAGCGGGCGCTTCCAGCAGCTCGCGCGCCGCCGGGGACTCAACGTGAGCCGTCCTTGGAATCGCGGTCTCGCTGGCGGAGCAGCGCCGCGGCCCGGGTGCGGACGCTGGCCATGGGGTGCTCCCGGGCCGCATCCTCCAGCGCGGGCACCGCGGCCTCGCCCAGGTCCTTGCGCAGGAAGTCCTCGCAGGTGCCGTGGAACCGGTCGCTGACGAGGCAGTGGATGGCGTCCTGGATGATGACCGGCGCGTTGCGGTACGCGGCGTCATTGCGCAGCGCCGCCCGGTAGGCCGCCACGCCATCCACCCAGCGGAGGTTGTCGAAGTCGACGTTCCCCTCCAGGTAGCGGACGTAGGCGCTCGTCGGGTACTTCGCCGCCAGCTTCTTCAACGCCGCCAGGGCCGCGTCCCGTCGCTGCGCCTTGATCAACCGCTGGGCCTCGTCGATGCCCGGGAGCTGCTCCACGACGGGCTGCCATTCCGTGGCGCCCGTTGGAGCCTCCGCCGGTGCTTCTTCCGGCGTGGGGGCCTTGGGCGAAGGGCGCTCCGAGGACACAGGCGCCGGGCTCGTGGACCTTGACGCCACCGCCCACCAGCCAAGGCCCACCGCGGCCAGGGAGAGCACCGCCGCGCCGCCTACCACCCGGCGCGAGCGGCTCCGGGTGGGTGAGGGTGTGATGGGGCCAGACCGGACCGTGGCCTCGGACTCCTCCTTCCTGGCCACGGCCTCCGTCGGAGCCACCGGCAGGGGCTCCGGGGCACGGGCTTCGGCCTGAAGGCCCACCGGCGTCGCGCGGGGCTGCGCCCGGACGTTGCGGGTCGCGAGCACCTCTTCCCTGGGACGTGACGGCGTGGGCGAGGAGGCGCGCGGCGCCACCGGTGCATCGGCGGCCACGGCAGACACGGGAGACACCGCCGGACCCACCCCGGCCCCTTCGAGGGCGGCCAGGAACTCCGTGGCGGACTGGAAGCGATCCCCCGGGGCCTTCTCCATCGCCTTCGCCAGCGTCGCTTCGAGCTCCGCGGAGAAGCCCGCGTCAGGGGCTGCGTCGCGCAACCGGGGCGGCGTCACCTCGCGCTGCATGCGCAGCAGCTCCGCGTTGCTGGTGGCGTTGAAGGGCTTCTTCCCGGTGAGCAACTCGTAGAGCAGCACGCCGGTGGCGTACAGGTCCGTGGGCGGGCCCACCGGCTCGCCGTGGATCTGCTCCGGGGCCATGTAGGACGGCGTCCCGAGCATCATCCCCGAGGTGAGGCCCGTCACCTCGTCGCGCAGCTTGGCCAGCCCGAAGTCGAGGACTCGCACCTGCTCCCCGAGCCCCTCCGCGTGGGTGACGATGATGTTCTCGGGCTTGATGTCGCGGTGGATGATGCCCTGCGCGTGGGCATGGGCGAGGCCGGCGAGCACCTGCCGCACGGTGCCCAGGGCCCGCGCCGGGAGCAGCGGACCGTCGCGCAAGAGGCTCCGCAGGGTCTCTCCGGTGACGAAGTCCATCACCATGAACGGCGAGTCCTGGTCCACGCCGAAGTCGATGACCGACACGCAGCAGGGATGGGTGAGGCGGCTCGTGGCGCGCGCCTCCACCTGGAAGCGCCTGCGGAACTCCTCGTCCCCGGCGGCCCAGGCATGGAGGAACTTGATGGCGACGGGCTTGCCCACCTCCAGCCGCTCGCCCCGGTACACCATGCCCATGCCACCGGCGGCGAGCCGCTCGATGATGCGGTAGCGCTCCTGCAACACCGAGCCGATGCGGGGATCCGAAACGGCTGTGGGCTCATTCATGGGCGCGCACGATAACAAGTCACGGCCCCGATGAAGCCGTCATACCCGGAGTGCATCGAAGAGCCGGGACGCGGGGGCGGTCATGGATGAAGGAGATTCCCTGCGCACCCAGGAGATCGCATCATCGCGGCACACCGCTGCGCGCTCTGTTCTTTTGGAGATGAAATGACGTTCGTATCGCTTCTCGTCGTCCTCGCCTCGACAGCGACCGCGGGTGACGTGCCGCGCTCGGGCTATTTCGGTGCGGGAATCAACCTGGAGCCCCTCGCGGTGGGGCCCATGCAGGCGTTCTCGGGCGGCCGGACGGCGGTGGGCATCAGCCTCCAGGCCTCGTTCCAACTGGATCTCGGTTCCCGGTGGGCGTTCCGGCTGCCGCTGGAGGTGGGTGTCGGTGGCTCCGGGGATGCCACCTTCTCCGAGGTGGGCGTCACCCCGGGGCTGCTCTACCGCTGGCGCGACGACGCAGGCCAGCGATGGGTTCCGTACCTCGGTGGCGGGGTGAAGCTCGGCGCCGCGGGAGCGGGCAGGGAGCTGCTGGGGCTGCCTCTCGTCACCACCGTGCAATCGCTCGACCTTGACTTCGATGACGACGGCGACAGCGAGTCGGATCCCAACTTCGAATCGCGCCTGGGCGCCTTCCCGGAAGTCTGGGCCGGGGTGGAGTGGCACCCCAACCGATGGTTCGCGCTCAACCTGGGAGCGGCCTACACCTACGTGCGGCTCCTCGGCAGGAACGTTCACCTGCTGCATGAGCGAGTGGGCGTGAGGTTCTCCCTGTAGCGCGTCTTCCTCTGGGGGGAGGGGACTCCGATGCTCGAAACCCGATAGCTGCCTGGCAGGTCCTCGGGGGAAGGGGAGGCGGGCCGTTGCGCGCGGCCGCGGCCGTCACGATGACGGTAGGAGCATCCTGTTCCATCCCAGCGCGCATGCCGCCGCAGGGGAGCGAGGGGCCGATGAGACAGCACCCTGTCTGGCCACTGCTGAAGCAGACCCTGTCCGAGTGGGTGGACGACAACGTGCCCGCGCAGGCGGCGGCGCTCGCCTACTACACGCTGTTCTCCGTGGCGCCGATGCTCATCATCGCCATCGGCGTGGCGGGCCTCGTGTTCGGACGGGAGGCGGCGCAGGGGGCGCTCCAGAGCCAGCTGCAGGGCCTCCTCGGCGACGCGGGCGCGAAGGTCGTCGAGGATCTGGTGGCCAGCGCGAGCAGGCCCAGTTCGGGCATCCTCGCCACCGTCGTCGGCATCCTCGTGCTCGGCTTCGCCGCCACCGGCGTCTTCGTCCAGCTCCAGGACTCGCTCAACGCCATCTGGAAGGTGAAGAAGAAGCCGGGGAACGGGTTGCTCGCCTTCGTGCGCCAGCGCCTGCTCTCCTTCGCGATGGTGCTGGGAATCGGCTTCCTGCTGCTCGTCTCGCTCGTGTTGAGCGCGGCGCTCGCTGCCGCCGGCACCTTCCTCGTGGGCCTGCTGCCCGGCTGGGAGGCGGTCCTGCAGCTCGTGAACCTGGCCATCGCCTTCACCGTGACCACGGTGCTCTTCGCGATGATCTACAAGGTCCTGCCCGACACGCGCGTCGCCTGGAAGGACGTGTGGCTCGGCGCCGCGGTGACCAGCTTCCTCTTCAGCCTGGGCAAGCTCGGGATCGGCCTCTACCTGGGCAAGAGCAGCGTGTCCTCCTCATACGGGGCCGCCGGCTCCTTCGCCGTGCTGCTGCTGTGGGTCTACTACTCCTCGCAGCTGCTCTTCCTCGGCGCGGAGTTCACCCAGGTGTACTCGCGCTGGCGCGGCAGCCGGCACGCGGCGACGTCGACGCGCTGACGCGCTGACGCGCAACGTGCCGGCACTTCCGCGCGCGGCGTCGCCTCACTCGATGGTCACCAGGACGAACTTGTTGTTGATGTCCCGGTCGATGAGGGTGACGGTCTTGTCGGAGCCCACCGCGGTGCGCAGCAGGTTCAATCGGTTGTGCTCCACCAGCGCCCACTTGCGCCCAGGCCGCGACGCGTACCGGCGCATGCGCGTGTTGGCGTCGCTCGCACGGAACTGCTCCACCGTGTTGCGCGAGTAGAACGTCTCCCCGCGCCAGTTCATCATGTACGCGGCGATGGGCTCTCCCGCCTGGCGCTGGTTGTAGTAGCGCCAGAACAGGTCGCGTTGCGTCCAGTGGTGGGACAGGTCCACCCAGTGGCCCCAGTTGAACCAGAGCGCGAACGCCGCGGCCAGGCCCCAGAACGTGCTGAACAAGAGCACGCGCGAGCGCTGCAGCGCGGCCACCACCGCCAGCACGCCGGCCACGCCGAACGCGAAGCCCATGCCCAACTTCACGTTGATGGTGCCGGACAGGGCCTTGAACAGCGCGTCCGACGCGGGCGGGCCCTTGAAACCGCGCACCGCCAGCGCCACGCCCACCAGCGCCAGACCGAAGCCCACCACCTGGAGCACCGTGCGCCCCGGCGCCTCCTCCGGCCGCGACGACTGCCAGACGAGGAAGCCCGCGAGCGCCAGCAGCGCCACGCCCCACAGCCCCATGGCGGACACCTGCCCCTGCGTGGCCACCGCGGCCAGCGTGGCCCCGCCGGTGAGCAGCGGCCCCAGCGCGACGGCACGCCCGGCGGCCGGACGCTCCTGCTTCACCTTGGAGGAGAACGCGTCGAAGGCCAGGTACACGCCGAAGGCCAGCAGCACCAGCGTCACCAGGTCGCCCATCCACAGAGGGCGCGAGGAGAAGAACGCGATGGGCCGGGAGACCAGGTCCTGCGGGTAGGGCCGGTCGTAGTTGAAGACGAACAGGTCGGTGAAGTCCTTGGGGTTCTCCGCCAGGTCCTTGCCCACCAGGATGAAGAGCACCAGGCCGAAGATGAGGCTCACGGCGTGCTCGGAGATGCCGTCCTTCCACAGCCGGTCCACGAACAGCGCGATGAGGATGGCCAGGCCCGGCAGGATGGGAAAGACGTAGTGGTGGAACTTCGTGGCGCTGGAGGCCAGCAGGTAGAACGCGAACGCCACCCACAGCACGGCGATGAGCGCCAGGTGGTCCGCCTTGTCCCGCGAGCGCAGCTTCAGGCGCGACACGACCGCGAACGCGCCGGGCAGCAGCGCCACCCACGGGAAGATGGCGAAGCCGCCCTGCTCGATGAAGTAGGTGAACGACCCGCCCGGCGTGGTGGTGAACACGCCCGCGGTGAGGCGGTTCAGGTGGTCATGGATGAAGAAGCGGTACCAGAACAGCTTGCCCTCGTCGTCCACGCCGTCGAAGAGGCACAGCGTCAGGTACCAGGGCACCGCCACCGCGAAGAACACGAGGATGCCCGTGCCCAGCTTCATCCGGTACATCTGCGCCCACAGCACCGGCATGGTCCGCGTGCCCGCGCGCACCTCGGCCCGGTAGTCGCCGTTGAAGAGCCAGCGCAGGTGCGCCTCCAGGCTCTCGCGGCTCCACGGCATGACGGCGGCGGCCGCGTACAGCACCAGGATGACCGCGGGCAGGCCCACGCCCAACAGGCCCTTGGCCAGCGTGGCCAGACCCGCGAAGACGTAGAACGCGTACCACCAGCCGGCGCGGTGCTTCGTGGTGTCGTCCAACTGCCCGATGAGCGCGCACGCCATGGCGCACACGAAGGTGGTGACGAAGGGCGTGTCGGTGACGGTCTGACGGGTGAGCAGGAAGTACAGCGGCATGGTGGCCAGCACGAAGCCCGTGGCCAGACCCGCGCGCATGCTCACCACCCGCGCCACCGCCAGCGACAGGAGCGCCACGGCGGTGATGCTCAAGAGGGCGAAGGGCATCCGCATGCCCCACTCCGTGTAGAGGCCCATGGCGCCGTCGCCTTTGAGCGCGCCGACGATGTTCATCCCCAGCGCCTGCATCCACATGGTGAGCGGCGGCTTGGAGAAGAACCACGCGTTCTCCCAGAAGGGATAGACGTAGTCGCTGCGCTGGATCATCTGCCGGCCCACTTCGCCGTAGTGCGTCTCCCAGGGGTCCCACAGTCCCACGGCGCCCAGGTAGGGCACGAAGAGCAGCGCCGCGAAGCCCGCGGTCGCCAGGACCACGCGCGTGCTGAAGGACAGGGCCAGCCAACGCCTCGCCCATGAAGACGTCAGGGTGTCGTCACCCAGGATGGCCTGAGCGAAGGTGGATTCCCCCTGCGAGCTCTTTTCGCCGTCGCTTGCCACGCGCGCGTGCTCCTTCGTCGTCCGGGACGGGCCCATCGTGCTCCCCATGGAGCTGGGGGGCTTATATTCCCACCCCCTTCGCCGGTCGACCGACCTGGGCGGGAGGGGAGGGGGCCGGAGGGTGACTGAATGGAGGACGGCCCCGACCGGGTTCGACCCCTCTAGGATGTTTGCCCATGCCCTCCATCACCTTCCGACACGCCCAGGCCACGGACCTGCCCACCATCCTCAAGCTGCTCGCGGACGACGCCATCGCGCAGTCGCGCACTGGCAACACGGAGGACATCAGCCCCTCCGTCCGCGCCGCGTTCGATGAACTCCACGCGGACCCGAACAACGAGCTCATCGTGGGGGAACAGGACGGGGAGGTCGTGGCCACGCTCCAGCTCACGTACATCCCGGGCCTGAGCCGGGGCGGGATGCGGCGGGCGCTGGTGGAGGCGGTGCGCGTGCGCTCGGATCTGCGGGGACAGCGCATCGGTGAGGCGTTGATGGTGGACGCCATGGAGCGCGCCCGGGCCCGGGGCTGCGGCCTGATGCAGCTCACGACGGACAAGCGCCGCCACGAAGCCCACCGCTTCTATGCGCGGCTGGGATTCGTGGCGAGCCACGAGGGCATGAAGCGCCCTCTCTGAATCACTGCCGCGGCCGAGCCGTGGCGGAAGCCGAGGTGCGCGCCGAGTGGGCAATAGGTTGCCCCCGCGGGTAGTTTCTCCGAAGCGCCTCGAAGCCCAGCTTCCGCGACATGCCTGCAGGAGCGCGTGGCCGCCGGGCGGGAGCGAGCAGCATGCTGGAACTCGTGGACGTCGGGGAGCGCTCGCTCGAGTCCTATCGTGGCGTCGCACCCGACTCCCTGCTCGACACGTCACATCCCCACCCGGACGTCTGGAGCTTCATCCGCGCCTTCCTCCCGGACTCCGACGCGGCCATCTTCACCCTGGCGGAGCCCTGCCGCTCCACCTTCCTGGAGGCTCCTGGCCACGACGTCAGGGCTCACTGAAGGGGGAGCCATGTCCCAGTTCCGTCAGAGCCCCTTCACCAAGGAGTGGGTCCTCATTGCTCCCGAGCGCGCGGGCCGCCCGCAGCCTGCGCATGCAGGCCCCGCGCGGCCACCGGCAGAGCATTTCGTGCCCTCCTGTCCCTTCTGCCCGGGCAACGAGTCCCTCACCCCGTTCGAGCGCCTGCGCCTGCCTGCCCCCGGAGGTGCGGGGTGGCTGCTGCGCGTCATCCCGAACAGGTATCCGGCGCTCATGGAAGGACAAGCGCTGGAGTGGCAACGCCGTGCCGGCCGGCACAGCCTCACGGGGGCGGGCTTCCACGAGGTGCTCATCGAGACGCCGGACCATGCGCTCACGCCCGCGCTCCTGCCCGAGGCGCATGTCGAGGCCATCTTGCGGACCTACCGCGAGCGCTTCATCCGGCTGAGCGAGGACCCGCGCATTGCCCACGTCACCCTCTTCAAGAACCACGGCCGAGGTGCCGGCACCAGCCTGGACCATCCGCACTCCCAGATCATCGCGGCGCCGGTCATCTCTTCATGGCTGCGCACGCGGCTCTACGAAGCACGCCGTCACTGGGACGAGTCCGGCATGTGCATCTTCTGCGAGCTGATGCGGGAGGAGCTCGCGGCGGGGGAGCGCATCGTGGAGCAGAGCGAGCACTTCGTCGCCGCGGCCCCCTTCGCCTCGGCCGTGGCCTTCCAGGTGAACATCTACCCGAGGCGCCACACAGCTTCCTTCGGTGACATCTCCCCGGCGGAACTGGACGGTCTCTCGAAGATGCTGCGCTCCGTCCTGAGGCGGCTCTTCTTCGGCCTGGGCAATCCCGACTTCAACTACGTCATCGACACCGCTCCAGCCGAGGAGGCGCGCGTCCGGTACTACCACTGGCACGTGCGCATCCTCCCGCGCATCAGCGAGGTGGCGGGCTTCGAGTTGGGTTCGGGCATCGCCATCAACGCCGTCGCGCCGGAGGACGCGGCCGAACTCCTTCGCAACGTGGACGTGGAGTCGGAAGCCCCAGGGCCCATCTCCTGAAAGGAGACCTGTCATGGATCCGACGATCGAGGGACAGGAGCCGCCAGGCCGGAAGCCCCAGGGGACGGAGCCCCTCCAGGGCGCGTCCGGCCTCACGTCCCAGGAGGCCGCTCGACGACTGCGTGAGCAGGGGCCCAATGAAATCCGGCGGGCCGAAGCCCGGTCCCCGGTGCGTCAGTTCCTCGAGCAGTTCAACTCGCCGATGATCTGGCTCCTGCTGGGCGCCTGCATCCTGTCCGGCTTCATCGGGGAGCTGGCGGACGCCGTCGCCATTGGCACCATCGTCCTCTTCAACGCGCTGGTGGGCTTCTTCCAGGAGTACCGGGCGGAGCGCGCGGTGCTGGCGCTGCGGTCCATGACGGCACCTCGCGCGCGCGTCCTGCGCGACGGCCGCTCCCGTCTCGTTCCCGCCGCCCAGGTGGTCTCCGGGGACGTGCTCGTCCTGGAGGCGGGCGACGTGGTGGCCGCGGATGCGCGGCTGCTCGAGGCCCACTCGCTCGCGACGAACGAGGCCCCACTGACGGGCGAGAGCACGCCAGTGGAGAAGCACGCCGTGCCGGTGGCTCCGGAGGCTCCGCTCGCGGAGCGCCATGACTGCGTGTTCCTGGGAACCGCGGTCACGAGCGGGACAGGGCGCGCCGAGGTCATCGCCACCGGGATGCGGACGGAGCTCGGGAGGATCGCGCACCTGCTCGAATCCGCGGAGGAGAGCGTGACGCCCTTGCAGGTGCGCCTCGCGGGCGTGAGCCGCATGCTCCTCTTTCTCTGCCTGGGGCTGGTCGCGGTGGTGTTCGTGCTGGGCCTGCTTCACGGGCAGCCTTGGCTGGTGGTGCTCCTGAGCGCCACCTCGCTCGCCGTCGCCGCCGTTCCCGAGGGCTTGCCGGCGGTGGTCACCATCGCGCTGGCCATCGGCGTCCAGCGCATGGCCGGGCGCAATGTGCTGGTGCGCAAGCTGCCGGCGGTGGAGACCCTGGGCTCGGCGTCCGTCATCTGCACCGACAAGACGGGCACCCTCACCACGGGGCGGATGACCGTCCGGGAGCTGTGGGGACAGGACGGGCCGGCGCTCCTCTTCGCGGCGGCTGCCTGCTGCGACGCGGAGCTGGGCGAGGAGGGCCGGACCGGGACGGGAGACCCCACCGAGGTCGCGCTGCTCCTGGCCGCGGCCGAGCGGGGCATCCGCCGCGAGGACATCGAGCGGGAGCGCCCCCGCAGGGCGGTCCTCCCGTTCGACTCCGACCGCAAGCGGATGTCCATCCTCCGCGCGGACGGCGTCCTCTACGTGAAGGGCGCCGTGGACGTGCTGCTGCCCCGGTGCGGCTCGGGCACGCAAGGGGCGCTCGCCGCCAACGAGGACATGGCCCGCCGCGGGCTGCGGGTGCTGGCCGTGGCCACCGGTCATGACACCCACGAGGAGGAGCTGCGCTTGCTGGGCCTCGTGGGGATGGCGGATCCGCCGCGCACGGACGCCATCGACGCGATCGCCGCGGCCCGGCGCGCGGGCGTGCGGACGGTGATGCTCACGGGGGACCACCCCATCACGGCCCAGGCCATCGCCCGGGAGATGGGCATCCTCCACGCAGGGGAAGCCCCGTCCCTGGCCGTCCATGCCCGCGTCACGGCCGAGGACAAGCTCAAGATCGTCCGCGAATGGAAGGCCCGCGGCGAAGTGGTGGCCATGACGGGAGACGGCGTGAACGACGCGCCGGCCCTGCGCGAGGCGCACATCGGCATCGCGATGGGCCTGACGGGCACCGAGGTCACCCGCGAGGCCGCGGACATGATCCTCACCGATGATCGCTACTCCAGCATCGTCGCCGCCGTGCAGGAGGGGCGGGGGATCTTCGAGAACATCCGCAAGACGCTGGTGTACCTGCTGGCCGGCAACTCCGGGGAGCTGGCGCTGATGCTGGGTGCCTCAGTGGCCGGGCTCCCGGCGCCCCTGCTCCCGCTGCACCTGCTGTGGATCAACCTGGTCACGGATGGACTGCCCGCGCTGGCGCTGGTGATGGACCCGACGGACAAGGACGTGCTCGAGCACCCGCCGCGCCGGCTGGAAGAGCCCATGCTGGGCCGTTCACAGTGGGGCGCGGTGCTCTTCACCGGCGCGCTGATGGCCACGGTGGGCCTTACGACCTTCATCTGGACGTATCACTCGCGTGGACTGGAGAGCGCGCGCTCGCTGACCTTCTTCATGGTCATCTTCTCCGAGCTGTTCCGGGCGTTCGCGGCGCGGAGCCAGACGCGGCTCTTCTGGGAGGTGGGCGCCTTCACCAACCTGCGGCTGCTCGGGGTGGTGGGGGTGTCCACCGTCGTCCAGGTCGCCATCCACTACTTCCCGGCCACGCAGACGCTCTTCCGGCTGGAGCCGTTCTCCTGGAGGGAGTGCGCGCTGGCGATGCTGCTGGGGCTCATTCCCGTCAGCGCCGTCGAGCTGTCCAAGCTCGCACACCGCTTCCCGCGGCGAGCACCCTCGCTCACGGATTGAAGCGGTGTGGGGGGCTGATGCAGCTCACGACGGACAAGCGCCGTCACGAGGGCATGAAGCGCCCTCTCTGAGTCACTGCTGCGGCTGCGCGGCGGCGGGGTCCATCCAAAAGGACTCCCACTGGTGGCCGTCCAGGTCCTCGAAGCTGCGCTGGTACATGAAGCCCTGGTCCATCTTCTCCTTGGTCTCCTTCGCGCCCGCCGCCAGCGCCTTCTCCATCAGCGCGTCGACCGCAGCACGGCTCTCCGCCGTCAGCGCGATGATGACCTCGGTGGCCTTCTTCGCGTCCGAGATGTCCTTCTTGATGAAGCTCTTGAAGAACGGCTTCACCAGCAGCATCGCGTAGATGTCCTCGCTGATGATCATGCAGGTGGCGTTGGCGTCGGTGAACTGGGGGTTGAACGAGTAGCCCAGCTTCGTGAAGAACCCGACCGCGCGGTCCAGCGACTCGACGGGGAGGTTGACGAAGATCTTGGTGCCCATGGTGCGTCTCCTGACGGGAATGGATGAGGTGAACGTCGCCTTCATCCCCGCGACGAACGCACCCCCGCGGGATCGACACCGGATTTATTTTTCCGCGCGCCCCCGCCAACCCGCCGGAATCACAGCACCTTGCCGGGGTTGAGGAGGCCCAGTGGATCGAGCGCGCCCTTGATTGCCTGGTGCAGGCGCAGCGTCTCCGGACCCAGCTGCGCGCCCAGGAAGCCGCGCTTGAGGGAACCCACCCCGTGCTCGCCCGTGATGGTGCCGCCCAGGGCCAGCGCCGCGCGCAGGATGTCGTCGAACGCTTCCTTCGCCCGCGCCAGGGCCGCCGCGTCCTTCCGGTCGAAGACCACGGTGGGGTGCATGTTCCCATCGCCCGCGTGCCCGAACGTCCCGATGAGCACCCCATGCCGCTCCGCGATGCGCTCCACTTCGGCCAGCAGCTCCGGGATGCGCACGACGGGCACGCCCACGTCGTCCAGCAGCGTGGCGCCGCGCTGCTCCAGCGCGGGGAAGGCGAAGCGCCGGGCGCCCATGAGGAGCTCGCCCTCGACCTCGTCGGCGGTGCTCATCACGGTGGTCGCGCCGGCCCGCTCACAGGACGCGACCATCAGGGCCAGCTCCTCTTCTCCCTGCGGACCTCCCGCGTCGGAGCGCGCCAGGAGCAGGGCCGCGGCTTCGACGTCCAGGCCCATGGGCTTCCAGGCCTCCACGGCGCGCACGGTGGTGCGGTCCATCAGCTCCAGCAGGGAAGGGCGCGTGCGCTCCATGATGTCGCAGACGGCGGTGCCCGCGCTCACGAGCGTCGGGAACGCGGCCACCAGCGTCGTCGCCTTCGGCGGCCGGGGCCGCAGCCGCAGGGTCGCCTCGGTGAGGACGCCCAGCGTGCCCTCGGAGCCGACGAAGAGGCGCGTCAGGTCATAGCCCGCCACGTTCTTCACCGTGCGTCCGCCGGTGCGCACCACGGTGCCGTCCGCGAGCACCGCCTCCAGGCCCAGCACCGCGTCGCCTGTCACGCCGTACTTCACGCAGCACAGGCCTCCCGCGTTCGTCGCCAGGTTGCCGCCGATGGAGGAGAACTCCCAGCTCGCGGGATCCGGCGCGTACCAGAGGCCCTGCTCCGCGGCGGCGGCCTTCACCGCGCCGTTGAGTGCGCCGGGCTGCACGACGGCCAGCATGCCGCGCCGGTCCACCTCCAGGATGCGGTTCATCCGCATGAGCGACAGGACGATGCAGCCGTCGCTCGCGTTCGCGCCGCCCGACAGGCCGGAGCCCGCGCCCCGGGGCACCACCGGCACGCGCAGCGCCGTGGCCACGCGGAGCACGGCCTGGACCTCGGCGGTGGAGGCGGGCCGCACCAACACACGCGGCATGCCCGAGGGCGCCCACTCGGCTTGATCGTTCCGGTGCGCCGCGAGCACGTCCGGATCCGTGATGACCGCCTCCGCCGGCAACACCTCCGCCAGCGCCCGCTCCACGTCGACCGTCATGAGGGCCTCCCAGGCTCCGGAGCGTGAACGCCGGGCTGCTCGCCCGTCATCCATTCCCTGACGCCGGACCTCCAGCTTGCCTCGGAGCCGGGGTCGCTTCACCCCGGCCCTGCGCTGAAGTCCCCCTCGGTGTGACAAACGCGTGGCGGGCGTCCGTTGGACCCCGCGCGACACCGGCCTTCCGGGGAGGCTGGTCCCCGAGTGGGGGACCGTGAAACAATCCGTAACACTTCGTTTCCGGATGGCGCGGTTCGAGGAGGGGGTACAGCACATGAAATTCCTGCTCGTCGAAGACGAGGCGAAGATGGTGCTCCTGCTTCGCAAGGGATTGGGGGAAGAGGGGCACACCCTGGATGTCTGTTCGCGGGGCAGCGAGGCGCTCGCGCTGGGATGCCCGGAGGACTACGACGTCATCGTCCTCGACTGGTCGCTGCCGGACACGGATGGCATGACGCTGCTCAAGGGCTGGCGCGAGGCCGGCGTGCGCACTCCGGTGCTGATGCTGACGGCGCGCGGCACCACCGCCGACAAGGTGAAGGGCCTGCGCTCTGGCGCGGACGACTATCTGGTCAAGCCCTTCGACTTCGAGGAGTTGCTCGCGCGGCTGGAGGTGCTGGGGCGCCGGAGCGAAGCGAAGGACGGCGTGGTGCGCCTGGGGGAGCTGGTGCTGGATCCCGGCCGGCGCATCCTGCGCCTCGGTTCGCGCGAGGAGTCGCTCACCGCGCGCGAGTTCGCCCTCTTCAGCGCCCTGGCGCGCCATCCCGGTGAGCCCCAGGTGCGGGCGCGGCTGATGGAGCAGACGTGGGGGCCGGACTTCGACGGCAGCGCCAACGTGCTCGACGTGTACGTCGGGTACCTGCGCACGAAGCTGGAGCGGATGGAGGCCACGCACGTCACCATCCGCTCCGTGCGGGGCGTGGGCTACAAGCTCGTGGTGGCGCTGCCGGGTGGGCTCCCGGCATGAAGCTGACGCGGCGCCTGTGGTTGCACGGGGCCCTGCTGCCCGCGCTGGCCACGCTGGGCGCGCTGGCGGTCGCGGGGCAGCTGTTCCGCGCGGACCTGGAACGCTCGCTGGATCGCGCGCTGCTTGCGCAGGCCGCCGTGGAGAGCGTGAGCCTCTTCGACGGTCCCGGGCAGAAGGTCCACCTGCACATGGCCGTCTCTCCGCTGGTGGAGGCGGTGCGCCCCTTCGCCCCGCAGGGCTACCTCTACCAGGCGGATGGGCGGCTGGTGATGCGCTATCCACCGGTCGCCGAGGGCGCGCCCGAACCGCCGCGCCGAGTGCCGGGCAACCGGGAGGGTCCTCCGCTGCTGACCACCGAGGTGGCTCCGGACGGAAGCCGGTGGCGCGAGGTCATGGTGAACGTGCGTTCGCCGCAGGGGGAATGGTACGGGCTGCGGTTGCTGGCCTCGCTGGGACAGGTGGACCGCTCGGTGGAGTCGTTCTTCCGGATGGCGTTCTCCCTGACGGCGCTCATGGGAGGGCTGCTGCTCATCGTCCAGACCTTGCTCGCGCGCCGGTTGTCGCGGCGGCTGGGGGCCATTGCCCGGAGCCTGGACCGGCTGCGCGAAGGGGACTTCACGCTGTCCTTCGATGGGGACACGAGCACCGACGAGATCGGCCAGGTGGGCGCGGCGCTCCGAGAGGCCACGGCGCGTGTGCGCGGCGCACGCGAGGCGCAGGAGCGGCTCATCGCGAACGCGGCGCATGAGCTGCGCACGCCGCTGGCGCTGATGCGCACCAGCCTGGACCTCGCGCTGCGGCGCGAGCGGAGCCTGGAGGAGCTGCGCGCCGCGCTCCAGGACGCGCGCACGGAGGTGGACCGGCTGGCGGTGCTGTCGGACTCGCTGCTGGACATGGCCACCGCGGGGCGCGGCGCGTGGGATTGGAAGAAGGGGGACCTGGGCCTGCTCCTGACGCACGCGGTGGAAGGTGCCCGCGCGGAGGCCGAGCGGCGGGGCCTGCTCATCCACCTGGAAGCGCCCGCCGGGACGCAGGCCCCGTTCGACGCGGGCAGCCTGCGGCAGGCGGTGGACAACCTGCTGGGCAACGCCCTCAAGTTCTCCCCGCGGGGCGGAGAGATTCACGTCCGGCTCGCGGCGGAGGCGGGGCGCTTCCTCGTGAGCGTCAGGGACACCGGCCCGGGCATCCCCCTGGCGGAGCGCGACGCGGTGTTCGAACCCTTCCACCGCGTCGCGGGCGCGGAGCCCAGGCCCGGCGCGGGGCTGGGCCTGGCCATCGTGCGCGAGGTCGCGCGGCGGCACGGGGGTTGGGCCTACGTCGCGCCGGGGACGGGGCCCGGCGCCGAGCTGGTGCTGGAGCTGCCGGCCGCGCCGCCCCTGGAGGGCCGGGCCTCAGGGTGACAGGGGAATCCAGTCTGACGCGGCCCGCAGGCGTCCCGTCGCTTCCAGCGTCGCGAGCTGCGCGCCCTGGACGCCGACCCTGCGGTTCACGCCGAAGCTGACGGGCGGAGAGACCCCGGTGTCGAAGTCGCGCAGGGACTCCAGTTGCTGTTGAAGCCCCGCGCGCGTGAGGTCCGCGCCCGCGCGGGTGACGGCCTCCACGAACACCCGCGCGGCGGCGTAGGCCCCCAGCTGGAAGGCGGTGTGGCCGGGCTTCAAGCCGTGCCGGTCCATGAACGCGGTCAGCGCCTCCAGGTCGGGCGCGTGCTCGCCCAGCCCCAGGGGCGACAGGAAGGTGACCTGCCCTTGCGTGAGCTCCGGCCGTCGCGGATCCGCGAGCGACCCCGGGGCGAACACCGGCACCTTCATCGCGCGGGCGGCCAGCGTGCGCACGAGCAGGGCCAGTCCCTCGGACGTCCCGGTGTACAGCACGGCGAACGGCGCCGGCCCCGGCTCCGTCTCCTCCAGCGCGAGGCCCCAGTCCAGCGGCGGGGCCAGCTCCCGGCGGTCCGCCTCCGCGCGCACGGCCTCCCACCACGCGCGTCCGGCCGCGTCCCCTGGATGCACCACCGCGAGCGGCTGCCGGCGCAGCCGGGGCGCCTGCGTGCTGGCCAGGTGCTGCACCGCGAGCCGGGCCAGGGCGGAGGGCTCCGGGTAGAGGAAGAACACCGGCCCCTCGTCCGGCGGCGGTCCTGGCTCCAGCGGCAGGGGCAGCACCAGCGGCGCGCCTTCGCGCTCCAGCCGCGCGTCGGACGCGAGCGTCGCCGGGCGGAGGCTGGCCACCAGCGCGAAGACGTCCCGCTCGAGCAGTCGCGCCGTGGCATCCGCGCCCGCGGAGGACGCGGCCGCCGCGTACAGCGCCGCGTCGTCCTCCACCACCAGCTCCAGCCGGCGCCGGAAGACTCCGCCGCGCGCGTTCACGTCCTCGAACATCGCGCGCACCACCGCCTGGACCTCCTGGCCCACCGGCGCCAGCGGCCCCGTCAACGGCAGCGCCGCGCCCACCGTGAGCGTCGTCGCGGAGAGGCCGGGATCCGGCGCCACATCCAGCGTCTGGAGGTAGCCGAGCAGGGCGTCCGCGTCCGCCTCCGTGATCACGTAGCGCGGCATGGCCACGCCCAGGGGACGGCCGCCGGCGGAGCGGCCCTCCGTGATGGCGCGCAGCAGCGTGGCGCGCGTGTACGCGGGGCGTGAGCGGTCCTCGATGTCCTCCAGCCCCACCGCGCGCGCATGCTGGAGCGAGCCGGGAGTGATGTCCGGCACCTCCACGCCGCCCTCACGGCTGCCCCGTCCGGAAGGGCCGTGGCACCGGGCGCAAGCGGCGACGGCCCCTTCCAGCTCCACCCGCTCGGGCCCCAGGAGGCCGGTGAGCGGTGAGCCCTGGGGGGATTGGCCCCGCTGGAAGAAGCCGCGCCCGCGCCTCACCTCCTCGGGAGTCGCGGCCCGCGCAGGGGCCTCGCGCCTGCAACCGGGCAGCAGCAGTCCGGCCGCGAGCACCAGCACCACGCCCCACCGCGCCCCTGGCGTGAGCCCCGTCCCGTCACCGCGCCTCCCGCGCATGCCGTGCCCCCTCACCTGGGATCGTTCAGGTGTTCCACGGCGGCGACGATGTTGTCCGCCATCGCCATGGCCGGGGACTTGACCCACATGCCCGTGGAGGCGTCACCGATGAGCAGCGTCGTGTTGTGCTCGTCCGGCTTCTCCGCGTAGCCGCCGAGCTTCTTCAGCACGAGCGTGAGGTTCTCCCTGGAGCCCGTGAGGAAATACCACCCCGGCTGCGCGCCGAACTTCTTCGCGAACTTCGCCAGGTTCTTCGGCGTGTCGTTGGTGGGGTCCACGGAGAGCGTGAGCATGTGCACGTCCTTGCCCATGCGCCCCGCCAGCTGCTTCTGCACCTGCGCCAGGTGCTGCGTGATGGGGGAGCACGCGCCCTTGCAGGACGTGAACGCGAAGTTGATGAGCACCGTCCGGCCCCGCACCAGGTCCTCGTAGAAGCGGTGCGTCTTGCCGTGCTGGTCCACCAGCTCCGTGTTGGTGAAGTACTTCGCCGCCGCGGCGTCCTGGGCGGCGGTGCCGTCCACGGCGGCCAGCTCGGGTGGCGCGGCGGAGGACGCCTGGGCCTCCTTGACCGCCTCCACGATGCGCGAGGGGCTGCCCAGCCCGTCCACGCGCGTCCACCGGCTGGTGAGCGCGTTGCCCACGAGCACGAGCGGCCGGTGCGACTCCTTGTCCGGCACGTAGCCCCCCAGGGCCACCAGCGCCTCCTTCACCTTCGCGGGCTCGCCGGTGAGGAAGGACCAGTCCGGCCCGGGGTGGAAGGGCTCCGCGAACTTCGCCAGCCGCTCCGGCGTGTCGTTGTTCACGTCCAGCGTGATGGAGATGAAGCGCACGTTCGACTTCGGGCCCAGCTCCTTGCGCGCCCGGGCCAGCGTGGCCGTCACCGGCGTGCAGATGGTCTTGCAGCGCGTGAAGATGAAGTTGATGGCCACGGTCTGCCCGCGCACCAGGTCCGTCCACAGCTTCACCTGCCGGCCGTGCTGATCCACCAGCGCCACGTCTGGCACCGTCACCTCCAGGGACGCGGGCGCCGCCGGCTGGGCGGGGAGGGGGACGCGCACGTCCTCTTGCGCGTGCGCGAGCGGCGCGCACGTCAGCGCCAGGGCGAACAGGGCCTGCTTCAGGGAGGGCATCGTCATGGGGTGGACTCGGAGGTGAGGGCGGCCGCGAGCGGGGACGACACGCCGAGGGTGGACGTGGGCAGGCGGCCCAGGTCGAGCCCCCGGCCCTCCACGCCCACCACGAACTTGTATTGGCCTGGCGACGGCGGCCGGAAGTCGACCTCGAAGACGCCGTCAGCGACGCGCCGGGGTTCGGTGCGCACCTGCCAGGTGCCGGGCGTGCGGAACAGCAGCACGCGGATCTCCTCCGGCGCCACCGGGGGCGCGCCCGTGCCCGCGGTGGGCTCCAGACGGAAGCGCAGCGGCACCGTCTCTTGTGGCGCGAAGGTCCGCTTCGCGTCGAACTCCGGCGTGAGCTTCAAGGGCAGCACCTTCGCGAACGACGCGTCCAGGGGGACCTGGCCCACCGTCCACTCCATGCACGCCACGACCCGGGGGTTGTCCAGCAGCACCTGGACGTCATAGGTGCCGTTCTCGCGCACGCTGCCCCGGGCGGTGAAGACGCCGGGCTCCACCTCGCGCAGCGAGCGATCCAACACCATCACCGCGCGGGGCTCACGGCCGTAGTTCAGGTGCGTGCCGCGTGGGGCCATCATGCCTTCCTGGTAGAGGAACAGCGCGCGGTCCGCGTTGCCCGCGACGATGACGCCATTGCCCTCCGGCAGCGGCGCGATGGGGTCCGACCGGCCCAACTCCCGTGCCTCGGCCGCGGGCCGCTGGCCCATGGTGATGCGCACCTGGGCGGGCGTGCCGGTGCCCTCCAGCGTCTTCAACTCCACCAGCGTCACGTGGCTGTCGGTGGTGTTGCGCACGTAGGCGAACGCGTCCGTGAACACGACGGAGTCCGGCGCGGAGAAGCCGGTGAGCGTGTGGGCCACCTGGCCGGAGGCCGCGTCCAGGATGTCCACGGTGTGGGTGTCCTGGTGCACCAGGAAGGCCCAGCGGCCGGTGTTGTCGAAGCGCAGCGCGTCCAGCCCGCCCTTCACCGGGATGCGGCGCGACACCTCGCGGCGTGCGGCGTCCACCACCACCACCTCGTGCGCTCCGGGCCTTGAAGCGAAGAGGGCCCGGGCCACGTCGCTCCAGGCCAGCGCGGTGACGCCCGCGCCCACCTCCACCCGGCCCAGCACCTCGCCGGAGGCCACGTCCAGCGCCGTCAATGCCGTGGCGTCGCGGGCGGAGACCCAGGCGGTGCGTCCGCTGTCGGAGAAGCCGAAGGCGTGCGGGCCCGCCCCCACGTCCACCGGATCGCGCACGGCATGCCCGGGCGTGTCGATGACGCTCACCGTGCCGTCGCCGTCGTTGCTCACCCAGGCGGTGAGGCCGTCCGGAGACAGCGCGATGCGCCCCGGCTGGCGGCCCACGCGCAGTGGGCGCGTCACCACGAAGCGCTGGGCGTCCACCACGGACACGGTGTCCTGCGCCGGCACCGTCACGTACAGCGCGGAGCGGTCCGGCAAGAGCGCCCAGTCCGCCGCGCCACCGCCCACGGACACCAGGTGCTGGAGCTTTGTCCGGTCGAAGGCGATCTGCGGATTGATGACGGACACCGTCTGGTCGTGGTTGAGCGTGAGGAACCAGTACGCGTTGAAGTCCACGTCCGCCTGCGCGGACAGCAGCCCGCCCAGGTACGTCTTCACGCGCGCCGTGCACGCGGCGTCGTCCGGAGCAGGCTCGCCCTGGGGGCGCAGGCGCATCCACGCCAGGGGACGGCGCCCCGCCAGGGGCTCGCCCGTGCGCGCATCCGTGACGGCGACGCGCGCGACCGCCTGGAGCGGCGAGCCTTGTCCGGCCTCCAGTGGCCGGGGCATCAGCGTCAGGTCGAACGCGAGCGATACCCCCTCGCGCGTCACCTTCACGGCGGGCGCGGTGAGGGGCGAGGGCGCGGACCGGGGGGCCGCGGGCGCGGCGGGGACTCGCGAGAGGAAAACGTGACCACCCATGGCGAGGAGCCCGGTGGACAGCAGACCGGCGGTGGCGAGGACGAAGGGCTTGCGCATGGGCGGTTCGAAGAGGTGAGGCCAGCAACGAGGAAGGGGGCGGCGCGAGGGGAAGGGGAGCCTTCCACCGCCGCGCCGCCCGGGAGGGGGCACCGGGGCTACTCCACCCGGTACACGCCCCACAGACCGCCGCTGCTCCAGAGGAAGCTGGGCATGTCGCGGTACAGGTAGTCGCCCGTGACGCCGTAGGCGCCGCCCGCGCCGTACTCAGGGACGATGTTCCAGTGGTGCATCACGGACGACCCCCCCTGCGTGGAGATGACCGGCGACGTGGCGTTGGGGCCCATCACCCGCGACTGCGCGCCCGCGGCCCAGGGGTTGCGGTGCCACTCGGCGCCATGGATGCTGAACGCGTGCTGCCGCGAGTGGCCGGACGGCTGTCCCACGCGCCAGCGCACCGGCTCACCCACCTTGGCGGTGAACACCGGCGTGGCCGGGTCACCGTGGGTCGCGCTGCTGAGGATGGCGGTGAGGTCGTAGTTGTTCGTGTCCTCCGGCGGCGTCTGCGGCGGGACGCCCAGGCGGGCCCACAGCGGCTCGGTGCGGTAGTTGAAGCCCTTCTGGCCGGTGTCCTGCGAGTCGTCGATGCCGTTGGTGTTGCGCAGCGCCGTACCGCTGTTCAGCCCGCTGGCGCCGGAGTCCTGGAAGCGGGGGTTGTCGGTGTGCAGGCCCAGGTCGTCCTGGTAGAGCAGGACGAACTCGCGGAACGTCTGCTTGCTGCCGTCCTGGCGCGTGTAGCGCACGCGCGCCTGCGCGTCCGTGCCGGAGTCGGTGCTCCAGTCCGCGTCCTTCGGCTCGATGACCAGCGCGCCAATGGCGCCGTGCATGCCGTGGTTCACCACGTCCGCCATGTTGCGCAGGTTGACGATGCCGAACTCCATCGGCGTCACCTGGCCCACCGGGTACGGCGACGTCCAGGGCGAGCTCTTGAACTCGCCCGCGAACCAGCGGTACGTGCGCACGCCGCCCGGCGGCACCGTCTGCTGGGCGTTGAGGCCCACGTTCGCCCCGTCGTCCGTGTTCACGTCCACGTTGACCAGCTGCGGGTGCAGCGAGACGTGGTTGGACATCCGCGTCTGGTTGACGTTGAAGCTGGACGTGATGGCCGAGTGGTGTGCCCACACGTCCTTCTTCGTGGGCACCGTGGCGGGCAGCCGGTTGGTGAGCACCACCTGCACGCACTCGCCGGCCCGCGCGCGGAGCACGAGCGGCTCCGGGGCGCGCTTGCCCAGCTTCAGGTCGGACAGGTACTCGTCGCGGGCGAAGATGATGGCGTCCGGATCATAGAAGCCGTGCTTGCTGTTGTAGACGAGCCGTCCGCCGGGCAGCCAGTTGCGCGCGTCGATGGCGGACACCGTGTAGAGCCGCACCGGCGCGTTGCGCGGGCAGGAGTCAATCTTCACCGGCTTGACGCCCAGCTTCCCGCTGTTCTCGTACTGGAGCACCAGCTCGCGGTCGATCTTCAGCATCGCCTCGCGCTCCTCCAGCGCGAACGCCACGGTGCGCTCCTTCACCTCCTCGCCCTTCTCGTTGATCTCATAGGAGGCCTGGATGGTCTCGTCGGTCTCGCTCAGCCGGGGCAGGCCCGCGCGCTCCGGCATGTCCAGCAGCGCCACGGGCGGGTACGCCTGGAGCGGCTCCTTGCCTCCCGCGGAGACCGCCAGGTCCAGCCGCGGGTTCAGGTCCACCGCGAGCATCGCCACGTCCCCCAGCGAGCGCAGCCCCTTCTGCTTGTTGCGGTACGTGCGCAAGAGGCCCCACATGCCGTTCCAGAGGTCGCCGTTGGAGGCGCTCATGTACATGTAGTCCGCCGTCTCGTAGGCGCCGCCGATGGCGGGCAGGCCGCCGGTCAGCTCGAACTCGAAGTGTTCGGAGATGCCAATGGCCTGGGCGTTCTGGAAGCCGCTGTTCGGGTCGCCGCCCTCGCGCAGCCACTTGTGGCCGTGCAGGCTGAAGCTGTGCTGTTCCTCCTGCGAGCCCTGGACCAGGCGGATCTTGATGCGGTCGCCTTCGTAGCCCGCCATCAGCGGGGTGTAGGGGTCGCCGTGGATGTCCGAGCGGAAGACGTTGGACATCTCCCCCGCCTTGGTGGCGAGCAGCTTGCGGGTGCCGCAGCGCGTGGACCGGGAGGAGATGCGAACCGGGATGGGTTCGTTGCGGTAGTTGATCATCATGCCGCCCGGGTCCGCGGCGCTGATGGCCTCCGGCATGGGGACGGGCTCGAAGCCGACCGCCCAGGGCAGCGCGTCCTCCTTGTAGTTGGGA